>CAYJKA010000001.1:0-12559 GCA_964370655.1 uncultured Treponemataceae bacterium
GAAGATACCGACAGAACACGTTTTGGTGAAGAATATGTTCAAAATCTTTATGATACCCTTGATTGGTTAAACATTCAGTGGGATGAAGGTGGACCAAAGGGCGGCGAATATGGGCCATACGTACAATCAGAACGATTTGATTTATACAAAAAATACGCAATGGAACTTGTAGAAAAAGGTGAAGCATACTATTGTTTTTGCGATGAAGAGCGTTTAAACCGCATTCGTGCCTTACAACAAAAAAATAAAATGCCTCCAGGGTATGATAGAAACTGTCGTCATTTAAGTGAAGAAGAAGTAAAAGAAAACTTAGAAGCTGGAAAGCCCTTTGTAATTCGTTTAAAAATTCCACTAGAAGCAACAACTGTTTTCCATGATGCTTTGTTAGGCGATATTGAATGGAAAAATGAGGATATTAGTCCAGACCCTGTATTATTAAAAACTGACGGGTTTCCAACATATCACTTGGCAAATGTTATTGACGATCACTATATGAAAATTACTCACGTAATGCGTGCTCAAGAATGGATTCCATCTACTCCGTTACACGTGCAAATCTACCGAGCATTTGGATGGCAGCACCCTGAGTTTTGTCACCTTCCAATGGTTAATGGCTCCGATGGTCAAAAGCTTTCAAAGAGACACGGTGCTACAAGTGTAAACGAGTTTAAAGCTCGCGGCTATATTCCAGAAGCACTAGTAAACTATGTTGCAATGCTTGGCTGCTCATATGAAGAGGGTAGAGATATTTTCCCAATGGCAGACCTTGAAAAACTTTTTACAATGGATCACTTAAATAAGGCTGGAGCTGTATTTGATTATAAAAAACTTGAATGGTTTAATGGTCAATATATGCGCTTAATGAGCGATGATGAACTTCTAGAAAGATTATTGCCTTTTATTACTAAAACAGGAGATGCAGCAGTTCCTATCCAAGCATCTGAAGAATTCCCTGCACCAAAAGTTGGTGGTGAGTATTCAGGAATTGACTATGATTCAAATGGAAAGCTTTGCATTGCAAAGTCTGCGCTTGATGCAGGTGCTGAAAATCTAAGTCATGATGAAATTATGGCAAAATTAAAAGATTTAATGCCACTTATAAAAGAGAGATTGCACTTTTTATCAGATTCTGCAGAAATGGTAGGATTTTTGTTTAAGAATGTGCAAGCTCCAAGTATTGAAGTATTAACTCCTAAAAAACTTGATGCCGAGGGTACAAAAAAAGTATTAGAATCTTCTATTGATTTTATAAAAGAACTTAACGGATTAGACAGTGAGGCACAAGAAGGATTGGCTAAAGTATATGCTGAAAAACTTGGTGTAAAAGTTGGTGACTTTATGATGCCCCTTAGAATGGCTGTAACAGGTTCTAGAGTTTCCCCACCATTAGTTGGCTCAATTTTAGCCCTTGGTGAAGAAAAATCTATAGCCAGAATTAATGCAGCTTTGGCTAATTTTTAGTGGCTTAAAATGCGTTAGTGATTGAAGTGGCGGCGCCATTGACTTGTCAATGGCGCCGTTCGCATTTATATGGAGCTTTGCTCCTTAATAAATGCGAATGAAACCACGCAAAGCACGGCCACACACCTAAAAGGGGTGTGGAAACGCCCCCTTGGAACTTACTTATTCGCTAAATTTTTCTTTCATGTGGGCAAACATTTTTTCAATTGCCACGTCATCTGATTCAATTTCAGGTTCATGGAATGCAACTAATTGGGATGGTATTTCTTCTAAAAATGGAGATGGCTCTGTTTCCATTAGTTCTTTATTTCGTTTTCTTTTTCTACATGATGTAATAAATAATTTATCTTGGGCCCGTGTTATGGCTACGTAAAAAAGTCTTCTTTCTTCTTCTACATTTTTTTCATCTTCTTCAATGCTACGAGCGTGAGGAATAATGCCATTTTCACAGCCAACAATAAACACAACTGGGAACTCCAGCCCTTTTGATGCGTGGATAGTCATAAGGTTTACCTTACCAGATATGGAGTCGTCTTCTTGGTCGTCTCTTGATAAAAGAGTAATACGGTTTAGCCATGCGTATAACCCTGAGTCGAAATTGTCAGGATTATTTTCCCACTGGGTAATTGAGTTTATAAGGTGCTCTATGTTTAAGTATTTAAAACGAGCTGCTTTTTCATTTTTTTGATATTCTTGAACCAAGTAACTCCAGTAGTCAATTTCGTCTACCAGCTCTTTTACTTTTTTTCCAAGTCCCTTTCCTCCTAAGAGTGTGCTTCGTTGTGCTACAATTAGTTCATGAAATTCTTGAAGTCCTTTTACTCCAGCAGAAAGTGTTGTTGAAAAATGCTCTTCTGTTCCCATTTCTTCTTGGCTGAACATTTCTTGATTTGCATTTTTAGCATGTTTTTTTTCAAGTTCTGAATGTATGTGGTGTTCTATTGCTTCCCAAAGAGAACATTCTTTTTCCTTTGCAATTGCATTTAGCTGTTCAATTGTTCTTCTTCCAATGCCTCGTCTTGGGGTGTTAAGTATTCGCAAAAGATTTATGTCGTCGTTATGATTTGAGCATACGCGCAAGTAGCTTATAACATCCTTAATTTCTTTTCTTTGGTAAAAACTTGTCCCACCTGAAACCGTGTAGGGGATGTTTGACTCTAAAAACGCCTCTTCTAAGCTTTGTGTTAGGGTATTTGCCCTTACTAAAACTCCAAAGTCTCCATAGCGCAGTTTTTCTTCTGCTTGAATTGAGAGTATTTTTTCTGCAATAAAGTCAGCTTCTGCAGCTTCATTTTCTGGAAAAAAAAGTTCAATTGGTTTTCCAGATCCATTTCCTGACCATAGGGCTTTATCTTTTCTATTTGTGTTGTTTGAAATTACTCCATTTGCAGCCGCAAGGATTGTTTCTGTTGAGCGGTAATTTTGTTCAAGTCTAATTTCTTGAACGTTGGGAAAATCTCTTTCAAACATCAGTATATTTTCATAGTTTGCCCCTCGCCACGAATAGATGGATTGGTCGTCATCACCTACAACTGCAACATTTTCATGTGCTAAAAGGTGCATAAACTCATACTGTTGGAGGGATGTATCCTGGAACTCATCAACCATTATATATTTAAATCGCTCTCTATATTTTTCTAATACTTCGGGATGTTCTTTGAAAAGTCTAATTGGAAGGGCAATGAGGTCATCAAAGTCTACCGCATTATACAGCTTTAAACCTTCTTGGTAACTTTTAAATAGAGGTCTATAAATATCATTTACAGAGTGTACTTTTGGAATGCCATTTTCACCATCCCAAGACCATCTACCCGATTTTATGTTTGAGAATAGAGAGCCTATTTTATAGACATCTAGTGCATCTTGTGTAAAGCCTAGTTCTCTTCCTGCTTCTTTAATAAGCTGATTTCTATCTGTTTCATCATAGATGGAAAAGTTTTCCCTCCATCCAAGATGGATAATGTCATTCCTTAAAATTCTAACGCCAAATGCGTGAAATGTAGATACTGTTAAGTGGCTAAGTTTTTTCTGAGTTTGCTCTTTAATTCTCTCTTCCATTTCTTTTGCAGCTTTGTTTGTGAACGTTAGTGCTAAGATTTGGCTTTGAGGAATTCCAGAGTTAAGCATATTTGCTATTCTAAATGTAATTACACGAGTCTTTCCACTGCCAGCGCCCGCTATTATTAATAAGGCCCCATCTATAGTAGTTACTGCTCGATATTGTTCGGGGTTAAGTTGTTCTTTTAGTTCTTCTAAGCGCATGGCTGATATTGTAGGGGAAAATGGAAAAGAGTTCAAGTCCTTATAAAAAGATAAACTACTAGGGCTATGCTAAACATAGCAATAAAGCCAATAATCATGTTTTGCAGTTTTTTTGAATATCCTTTAGGAATAATTTCTCCCATTTCATCAAGCTTATGCATTATTGGATTTAGGCGAAAGAAAAATGTTGCTATGGATAAAATCATTACAGTGGTTCCTAATATTTTTGTTGTGTCTGAACCGGTAAATAGTATTACTAAAAGTAGTACTATGAAAATAAGTTTTATTCCTGCAACCCAGTTTGCCATATATTTTGCAAATAGGTATGTTCCTTCATCATTCTTTGCTTCTTTCCATGCCTTAAACACAGCAACACCATTACCTTTGTTTGAGTCGGGGAAAAAATAAAGTATTATAACATTGAGTAATTCCATTATTACAAAAATTACAATTGCTATATCAATTAGCTCCATAAAGTCTCCTTTGCTTGTCTATTAAATATAAGTATACTTGGGGCTAGTAGTCAAGATGTTTTTTTATTTATCTATATAATAGCGAGATATTGTTCTAAAGACAAGTATTTTTTTTTCCGATATATAAATAAGTCAATTTTTTTGAAAAAAATGCAAAAAAATGTACAAAAGTACTTGACTGGATTGGAGTTTGAGTAGAAAATAGATATGATAGAAGTAATGCGTTTAGATGGTAAAACCTATTGGATTAACCCTCATCAAATTGAATACATCGAGACAAATCCCGATGTAACTTTTATGATGTTGTCAGGGAAAAAATTGGTAGTTAAAAATTCACCGGAAGAAATTATTGAAAAAATTATTTCTTATCGCCGCCTAATTGGCGCATTTAAAAACGAACTGTAGTCTTGGGAGGGATATAGTATGGATTTGGCGAGTATTATAGGAATCGTCGGTGCCTTTGCCGTTATTGTCTTCGCTGTAGCAACAGGTAGTACCGGTCTTGCAGGTCTTGCAGGATTGTGGGATTTACCTTCATTTATATTCGTAGTTTTAGGTTCATTCCTTGCGATGTTCCTAAGTTTCCCTCTGAGCAGAGTTCTTTCCATGTTCGGAATTATGGGACGTATCTTTAAAGTATTTGACTTTGGAGAAAAAAGCTTAGTTCAAAACATGGTTGGACTTTCAGAAAAAGCACGTCGCGAAGGTATCTTGGCTCTTGAAGAAGGTCTTGAAGATTTGGATGACGCTTTTATGAAAACAGGGCTTCGCCTTGTTGTTGACGGTACTGACGGTGCCGTTATTAGAACAATCATGGAAAATGAATTAACAAAATTAGAAGCACGACACCTTAGTTGGATTGGAATGGTTGTTCACTGGGCAGGTTTGGGACCATCGTATGGTATGATGGGTACCGTTATTGGTCTTATTGGGATGCTTGCAAACCTTGAAGATACAGCTTCTATTGGTGGAAACATGGCGGTTGCGCTTGTTACCACTTTGTATGGATCTATCGTAGCAAATATGTTCTTGGTTCCAATTGCAGCAAAACTTACATATCATAATACAATGGAAATACAAACAAGAGAAATGATTATAGAAGGCGTTTTGTCTATTCAAGCGGGGGATAACCCGAGAGTTTTGGCAATGAAATTGTTAACCTATCTTGATACAGCATCAAGAAAAGCTATTGAAGCAGAAGTTCTAAAGGACTAAGGTATGGGTAAACGAGAGTCCAAAAAGCCTGAAGGAGCTTCCAAGGCGTGGCTTGAAACATATGGGGATATGATTACCCTTATGCTTTGTTTCTTTGTTATGCTTTTCAACCCTGTTAAGGTTGACGAAACACAGATGGCTCAGTTGACAGTTGCATTGGAAGGAGATCCTACTTCAGGTGGTATGTCCCTAACTGCAGGAAGACTAGCAGATTTAGGTAATACAATAAATAGTCTTCCATCAATTGAAAAAGGGAAAAGTTTAGGACTTGCAGTAAAAAAGGCAGTAAGCTTATTTGCGCCTGATATTAAGTCAAATAAAATAACGGTTACTACCGATGAGCGAGGCTTGGTTATTACACTTGCTTCAGATTCATTTTTTAGAGAAGGTTCGGCAGAGTTGCTTATTGATGAAACTCGAGATACACTTTTGAGACTGTCACAATTTTTAACTTCGCCTGAGTTAATTGATAGAGACTTTAGAATAGAAGGGCATACCGATTCAACTCCAGTTGATAATAGTGTATGGACAAGTAATTGGGAACTTTCTGGAGCGCGTGCATTAAATGTTTTGTATTACTTAACAGATTTTGGCGTAGATGATGAAAACTTTTCATTTTTGGGATATGCAGATACGCAGCCAAAACGACCAAACGATACACCAGAAGGGAGATCGTACAACAGAAGAGTTGATATAATTATTCTGGACGAAGGTCATTTTTAATGATAAAATATAGAGATTAAGAAGTGAGGTAGAGATATGGCAGATGATGATATAAGTTTAGATGATGGTGATTTAGGGGGAGGTTCTTCTTCTAAAAAAAGTGGTGGACTTGGTGGCTTATTACCTGGTTTACTAAAATGGATTGCAATAGCTGTCGGTGGCATTATTCTTATAGTAACTGTTGTTGTTATTACAATGCAAATACTTAATAGTAACTCTCCTACTGCTACATATATTCCGATAAACGAAGAATATACTCCTCAACGAGAAGTGTATTCATGGTATGAAAGTTTACCAGATATTCGTGCGAAAACATATGATACCATTCCTGCGAGTGTTATTGTTAAGGTTGTGCTTGGTTATGAAATAGATGATGCAAGTGCCTCAACAGAAATAACTGCAAGAAGAGTTGAACTGCAAGATTATCTTCGTAAGTACTTTTCAAGTAAAAAGCGTGTAGAGCTTACACCTATGAATGAAGACGCGTTAAAATTAGAAATAAAAAATGATATTAATGATTTGTTAACACAATCGTCTATAAAAGACGTTAGATTTTTAACTTTTGAAGTAATTGAACAATAATTGTGCTATGAAACATTTTAATTGTATGATATAATACAGTAAAATGATACTACCGTTGGTGGTTTATATTTTAGAAAAAAGGGCAAGTAGTAATGAATGAAGTTTTGTCACAAGACGAGATAGATCAGCTTTTAATGGCGATCAGTACTGGCGATAGTGAAACTGAAGATTTTAAGCCGGTTAATGACACTCGTAAAATTAAAATTTATGACTTTAAACGCCCTGATAAATTCTCAAAGGAGCAAATTCGTACTGTATCAATTATGCACGAAACATTTGCTCGTTTGACAACTACCGCCTTATCGGCTCAACTTCGAAGTATGGCGCACGTTCACGTAGCATCAGTAGACCAGTTAACATACGAAGAATTTATTCGTTCTATACCTACGCCAACTACTCTCGCAGTTATAAATATGGACCCTCTTAAGGGTAATGCTATTTTAGAAATTGACCCTTCAATTACGTTTTCAATTATTGATCGTCTTTTTGGTGGGCAAGGGCAGGCAGCAAAGGTTCAGCGCGATTTAACAGATATTGAACAATCTGTAATGGAAGGTATTATTGTTCGTATATTGGCAAATATGCGTGAAGCTTGGGCTCAAGTAATTGACCTTAGACCAAGGCTAGGACAAATTGAAACAAATCCACAGTTTGCTCAAATTGTACCACCATCTGAAATGGTTGTTTTGGTAACACTAGAAACAAAAATAGGGGATGAAGAAGGGATGATGAACTTCTGTATTCCTTATATTACAATAGAACCTATTATTTCAAAGCTGTCATCACAGTTTTGGTTTTCATCGGTTCGAAGAAGTTCAACTACACAGTATTTGAACGTCTTAAAAGAAAAATTATCAACAGTAGATATGGATGTTGTAGCTGAAATCGGTTCAATAAATGTTCCTATTAGGGATGTGTTAAGTCTAAGAACTGGTGACATTGTACGATTATCAAACGTGCGAGTAGGGGATCCTCTTGTAATTAACGTAGGTAATAAGAAAAAGTTTTTTTGCCAGCCAGGTATTATTGGCAAAAAAATGGCCGTGCAAGTTATTGGAAAGATGGAACAGGTTGAAGCAGAAGAATTTGAAGAATTATCAGTAGAAGGAGATGAATCATATGAGTGATGGTGCCATTTCTCAAGATGAAATTGAAGCTTTATTGTCAGGTGTAGACTTAAGCGGCGGTAGTATGGGGGCTATGGGCGGAATGCCATCAGTGCCTTCAGCAGATACGAGTGCAATTCAAAATTTTATCAACGGTACAGTAGGTGCGTTTACATCGGGCTTACAAACAATGACAAGTTCAACTTTTACTGTAGGAAACCCAATGGTTGAAATGACTAATCGGGATATGTTATTAATGAAATTGCCTGATATGGTTGTTTGCGTTAAAACAGATTTCGTTTCAGGATTAATGGGTGATCATACATTTTTATTTTCAAGTGAACTAACACAAAAAGTTGCAAGCTTAGTTACCAGTGATGATAGTGCTGAAGTAGATGAAATGGCGCTTTCTGTTATTGGTGAATTGGCTTCACAGCAAGTGGGAACTGAAATTACAGCATTAGCTGCAAAGTTTCCAGGCTTGTCAGCAAGTCCTGCTCAGGCAACTCATATACCAAAGTCAACCGTAAATTTTGCTCAAAATGATATAATATTGTTTTCATACCCTGTGTCTGGAGATGGTGGTGTATTTACTATATGGGAAGTTATGTCTCAAAATATAGCAACTGAAATAAGTAATGCCTTTGCGCCTCAATCTCCAATTGGAGGCGGTCTTTCTGCAGATGAAATGGCAAGTCTTGGAGGTGGAGTTTCAATGGGCGGCATGTCTGGTGGTTTTGGTGGCGGTGGTATGTCTATACCAGGGATGAATATTCCAAACGTGCAATCTTTGCAGTACCCTAATTTGCAACAAGGTATGAATTCAATGGAGCAAGGGAATATCAGTCTTATCATGGATGTTTACATGGAAATGACTGTAGAACTTGGTCGTACTAAAAAACAAATAAAAGAAATTTTAGGAATGGGTGAAGGTACCATTATTGAGCTTGATAAACTAGCTGGTGAACCTGTAGACATTCTAGTAAATCATAAGCCAATTGCAAAAGGTGAGGTTGTTGTTATTGATGAAAACTTCGGTGTTCGTGTAACAGAAATTCTATCGCCTATTGAACGGGTAAGTGACTTGAATTAAATATCTTTTGGGTGGGGGCCTTATATTAAAACATTATCAAAAAAATACATTTGTATAAGCGTAGTTTTTACGTTAGCTTTAGCGTTTGCATTTGCTCAAACCGCTGCTGAAAGTGAAACTACGCAAGTCATAGAACAAGAAAGCGATTTTGTCTTTACTGATACTACAACAGAAATTACAGAAAATAGTGAAATAGCTGCTGGCTCATCTGATAGTAGTATGGGCTGGCTATTTGTACGTATGCTATTTGCTTTAATTCTAGTAGCTGCAATTATTTATGGAATTTCTTATGTGCTCAAAAAAGGTTTTGTTTCTAAAGAAGCAGAGAGTCCATTTTTAAAAAAAGCAGCTACTCTTACGCTTGCACCAGGAAAATCAGTTCAAGTTATTACTATGCCTGATAAAGCTTGGGTTGTTGGAGTTACCGATGCAGGAATTAATCTTATTGGTGAAATTACAGATGTTGATTTAGTAAACCAAATGATTCTTGAAGCAGAAAAAGAAGTTTTGTCAAAGCCAAAAGATTTTGCAAGTATTCTAAGTTCCTTTACAAACACTGTAAAGTTAACAGAATCAAGTTTGAAAAAACAAAGAGAGCGTCTGCAAAGAGGCGGACGAGATGAATAAAAAAGTTTTTGCTATAATTACGTTCCTTACCTTATTTTCAGGATATGTGTTTTCTCAATCAAACTTTCCTCAGGGTTCAACAGAGGGAACTCAGCAGATGTCAGGAACGGTTACTCCTGTAGATCTTCCTGCTATTGACATTGAGATACGCGAGCCTGAATCTGGACAAGAATTAGCATTTTCTGTGCAAATTTTATTATTACTTACAATATTAACTTTAGCACCTAGTATACTCATTTTGCTAACATCGTTTTTACGTTTTACTATTGTACTTGATTTTATAAAAAGAGCATTATCATTACAACAAGTACCTCCTACAGCAGTACTAAATGGAATTGCATTTTTTATGACTATTTTTATTATGTGGCCTACTTTTAATGCAATTTATGACAATGCGTATAGACCTCTTGCAGATGGGGACATTTCAATTGAACAAGCTGTTGATGAGGCAGAAGCACCGATACGAATTTTCATGTATAAGCAAATGGCTAATGATACTAGTTATATTTCGCTTTTTATGTCTATGGGGCAATACTCTAGGCCTAATAACTTATCTGATGTTCCAACACATGTTTTAATCCCTGCGTTTGTTCTCCATGAGCTGACCGTTGCCTTTAAGATAGGTATTCTTTTATATATACCTTTTATTGTTATAGATATGGTAGTAGCAAGTATACTTATGTCTATGGGTATGATTATGCTTCCTCCTGTACAAATTTCTATGCCATTTAAGCTTATGCTATTTGTACTTGTAGATGGTTGGGGGCTTTTAACACAGCAATTATTCAATTCGATTATTAGATAAGGAGGTAGTGTATGGAACTTGGACAAATAGTAACGATATTAAGAGATGGCGTTGTGCAAATTCTTGTATTAGCCGGCCCTATATTAGTTGTTGCGCTTGTTGTTGGTTTAATTGTCGCTATTTTTCAAGCAACAACCTCAATTCAAGAACAAACACTTACCTTTGTTCCTAAGCTTGTTTCAATATTGGGGATGATTGCATTTCTTGGAAGTTGGATGTTTACTTCTTTAGAGCAGTATACTATACGTATTTTCCAACTAATTTCGCAAATCACACGTTAAGTTTTGGCTAGAATTGGGAGAATTTAAGGCTAATGTTAGAATATATAGTATCTCGTGCACCTGATTTTTTTCTAGTAGCAGCACGTTGTTTAGCATTAATTTTAACACTTCCTCTTTTGGCCACAAGTGTGGTACCTAGGGTTGCAAAAGTTGCCTTAGCGGGCTATGCAGCTTTTTTAGTATTACCATTTGCGTATGCAGAAGGATGGAATGTAGATCCATTTAGTTTGCATTACGTTCTAATATTAATTGGTGAGGCTTTAATAGGGATAATAACAGGTTTTTACGTTTCAATGCTTTTTGCAGCCTTTAGCTCTGCAGGGCAATTTTTTACATATCAAATGGGTTTCGGTGCATCTGAAGTGTATGATGCCTTATCGCAAGTATCTAACCCTCTTATGGGACAATATCTTAATTTTATTGGTTTTATCTTGTTTCTTCAAACGCAAGGCTTTCAAAAATTGTTTTTAGGTGGAATTCTTCGTAGTTTTCAGTCACTTAATGCTTTTACGCTTGTAGCTGAGCGTGAAGGATTTATGAACTTCTTATTATCTGGCTTAACACAATTATTTTTTGATGCTCTTGTTATTTCACTTCCTTTAGTTGGAACATTGTTTTTAATTTCTGTATGTATGGGCTTGCTGTCAAAAGCAGCACCACAAATGAACTTGTTGTCTGAAGGTTTTCCTATTACGATAATGGTTGCTTTTTTTATGCTTACTGTTTTATTGCCATATATGGCAGACTTTTTTATAAATCTTTTTGGTGCAGGTTTTATTCGAATTGAACGCTTGTTTGCTGAAGTTGGGGAGCCTATTGTATGACATATGCAGAAGATTTAGACCTTCAGTGGTTTGCCGCTGAAGATGAAGGAAGGACAGAAGATCCTTCCGAGCATAAACTCCGTAAAGCTCGAGAAGAAGGGCGTGTTGCAAAAAGTCAAGAATTGAGTGGTGCTCTTGTTATGCTCTTTCCAACAATTGCACTTATAATACTTGGTCCGTGGTTGTTTACCAATTTCATGGAAATACTGTTATATTATTTTCAAATAAGCACAACGGCAGAAATAAATGCAGCTCTTGCATATGGTTTTTACTATTACCTTATACGGATGGTTACTCCCATTGTTGTTATGGCAATAATAGGAGCCGTAATTGCGAATCTAATACAAAATAGAGGCTTTATATTTTCTACAAAGCCTATTGAACCAAAATTTTCTAAAATTATTCCAAAATTTGGTGAGTATTTTAAAAAGACAATGTTCTCTTTTGAAGGCGTTTTTAATATTTTTAAGTCCATATTAAAGGTTGTAGTTATCTTTATTGCGTCTTACACAATAATTCGTTCTGATTTGCCAACGTTGCTTGCCTTGCTGGATCAAAATTTATGGCAGGGAATTACTCAAATAGCACAGATGGCTGCAAAAATACTGTTGGTTGCCACATTTATATTTATGATTATAGCTATACCAGATTATCTAGTGCAAAGAAAGCAGTTTATTGATTCATTAAAAATGACAAAGCAAGAAGTTAAAGAAGAATATAAGACTATGGAAGGGGATCCTCTTGTTAAAGGTAAACTCAGGCAGTTTATGCGCGAGATGCTCCAAAATAATATTCGAGAAAATGTAGCTAAGGCAGATGTAATTATTACCAACCCGACTCACTTTGCTATAGCTATTCAGTATGAACGAGAAACCATGCAAGGCCCAATGGTAACAGCAAAAGGACAAGATGAGCTTGCTCAACAAATTAAACGCTTGGCAGCAGAAAGTGAAGTTCCAATGGTTGAAAATAGACCTTTGGCTCGTGCCTTATACGCAAATGTGGAAGTAGGGGATATTATACCAGAAACGTACTACACAGTGCTTGCAACAATTCTTGGTAAAATTTATGCTATGAAAGGAAAAAAGATAACTAGCAATTAACAAT
>CAYJKA010000001.1:12659-50459 GCA_964370655.1 uncultured Treponemataceae bacterium
AACGTAAAAGTTGGTATTTTTATAACCGTAATAAATCTTGTAGGTGGTTTAATTGTTGGTGTGACAGGTGGTGAAACATTTAGTTCCGCTATTCAAATATTTGCAAAGTTCACTATTGGCGATGGTCTTCTATCTCAGATTCCTTCTCTACTTATTTCTGTAGCAACTGGTATCATTGTAACGCGTTCTGTATCTGATGGAAAAACAACGCTTGGAACAGATATACAAAAACAGTTTTCACAAAATGCTTGGGTATTTTATGTGTCTGGTGTTGCAATGGCTCTAATGGGGTTGGTTCCCGGTTTTCCCTGGTATATACTTGTTCCGATAGGTGCTGGTTTGTTTTTTATTGGAAGAAGACTTCAATCTCTTGAAAAAGCCTCATTTGAAGCAAAACTAAATAAAGAACGAGAAATGCAACAAACGCAGGGGACTCCTATTGCTGAAATTAGCCCTGTGGTTCCATTAGATCCATTATCACTTGAACTAGGCTTGGCTCTTATACCATTGGTTGATAAAGAAAAAGGTGCGGAACTCTTAGAGCGTGTTACAAGAATCAGAAGAGAGTTTGCTCTCGACTTAGGGCTTGTGGTTCCTAGAATTCGTATTACAGATAATATGCATATTGATCCTAGTGCTTATAGTTTTAAGGTTAAAGGAATTGAGGTTGGCTCAAGTCATATACGAATGGGATCGTTTATGTGCATGAATACAGGTACTGTTTTAGAAGAATTATCGGGTGAATCAACTACGGATCCAGCCTTTGGGCTTCCAGCTATTTGGGTATCAGAGTCCGACAAGGACAAGGCAGAGCGAGCTGGCTATGCTGTTGTTGATCCTCCTACTATTATTGCAACGCACTTAACCGAGCTAATAAAGAGCCATGCAGCAGAAATTCTTGGCAGGCAAGAAGTGCAATCTATTGTGGATACTCTTAAAAAAGAATATCCAACTGCGGTTGAAGAGGCAACAAAACTCTTTACTGTAGGTGAAATACAAAAAGTACTTCAAGGTCTTTTAAGAGAACAAGTTTCAATAAGAAATATGGTTGTTATTTTTGAAACATTAGCAGATTTTGGTGGTGTAACTAAGAAAACAGATTTCCTTATCGAAAAAGTGCGACAAGCCTTGGGACGTCAGATTTGTTTGCAATATGTTGATGAAACCAAAACTATGCACGTATTAACTGTTGCACAGGATTTTTTACAAAAACTTATTGAAAGTAAAATAGAAACTATAAATGGGCCAATTGCAGCATTAGACCCTGTTATGCAACGAGCATGGATAACAGCATTAAGTTCTTCTGTGGCTCTTTCACAGGGGAAAGGTTATATGCCAATTATTCTTTGTCCCGAAGAGGCAAGGGCATTAGTTAAGGCAAGCACGGAGCGAGAAATGCCAAACTTAGTTGTAGTTTCTGTACCTGAAATTACAAACGACATTAAACTAGAGAACTTAGGAGAGATAAAAGTTGACATATAATAACAGTTTGCAAGACCCAATTCCAATAACTGGCGACTCATATTCAGACTGCCTCGAACGATTAAAAAGACTTTTTGGTGATAATTATCAAATTGTTTCAAAAAGAACGTATAGGCCTTCAGGATTATTTTCTTTATTCCAAAAAAAGCAATATGAAATGATGTATATTCCACTACATACAGAAATTAGAAGGGCACAACAAAGTTATTCTCCTAGTTCTCAGCTTGATTTTAGGGAAGAAAGGACAAAGATTTTAGATGCAAATCAGACAACGCAAAACCCTCAGATGAAACTTATTTTGGATGAGATAAAAGATTTACACTCAAAGTTTGATGAAAAAACGGCTACCTTACGGCAAGACGACCATGCTTCTATTATAACTATTATGAATATGATGAAAAGTAATGAATTCACTGATGGGTACATTACAAAAATCATAGATAAAATAAGAAAAGAGTTTTCTCTAGAAGGTTTAGATGATTTTGCTGCAGTAGAAAGCAAGGTTGTTGATTGGATTGGTGAAACTATACAAATAGGAGAAACTCATACAGCTGCACGGCCTGAAATTGTTGTTCTAGTTGGACCTACAGGTATAGGGAAAACAACTACTGTAGCAAAGCTAGCAGCCTACTTTAATGGTATTGGAAACCCAAATTTATCACAAGGATTAAAGGTAGCCTTGATTACTACTGATGGTATTAGAATAGGAGCAAAAGAGCAACTTGAAACTTATGGAGAGCTTATGGGTATCCCGGTTTCTTTTGCAAGCAATGAAGAAGATTTGCAACAATTGCTTAATTTTTATGGGCGTGATACAGATGTAATTATAGTTGACACCGCTGGTCATAGTCCAAAGGATTATGAAAGTTTATTAAAAATGAGGCAAATACTTGAGTTTAAAAGTCGAAAGCCACAAGTGTATTTAACAATTTCAGCACCAACAAAGTCAAACGATTTGCGCACTATTTTGCAACAATATGAGATTTTTGGATATAATTCTGTAATAGTTACCAAGGTTGATGAAACTGAAAACGTTGGTCCTATTATAAGTATATTAGATGAAAAGAAAAAAAATATGGCGTATATAACCGATGGACAAAAAGTTCCACGCAACTTTAAGAAGGCAGATCCTGTGTCATTTTTAATAAATTTAACAGGGTTTAATGTAGATAGAAATCATATAGATGAAAAATTTATTCAAGAGAAATAGGGTAGTATATGGAAGATCAAGCATCTGAATTACGTGAACTTATGCAACAACGATTGGAACGACAAGATATGTATCGTCCAAATCATGCTGCAGACAATCACAAAACAAGAATTATTGCAGTTACAAGTGGTAAAGGTGGAGTTGGTAAAACAAATCTATCGGTTAATATGGCAATTGCATACTCACAAGCTGGGAAAAAAGTTATTCTCATCGATGGCGACTTAGGTATGGCTAATGTCAATATCTTGCTTGGTGTATCACCAAAGGCAAATTTGCTTGATGTAATGAATAATCGATATAAAATGAAAGATATTGTTTGCGACACCGAGTATGGTTTTCAGTTTGTACCTGGCGCAAATGGCTTTTCACGCATTGCAAATTTAAATGAATCAGAATTGGCAAGCTTTTCAGACGAATTTATGCAGTTATCAAGTGCTGATATCATTATTATCGATACAGGTGCAGGTATTGCTCAAAGTGTTTTAGGGCTTTTAGCTGCTGCTGATGAGATCTATGTTTTAACTACTCCTGAACCTACATCTATAACAGACGCATACGGCATAATAAAAATAATTGCTACTGAAATGATGGATAATAGACCAAACTTAAAACTATTAGTAAATAGAGTGCATTCTGCATCTGAAGGTAAAAGGGTTGCAGAGCAAATTATTACTATAGCTCAGCAATTTTTAAATTATGAAATTGAATACTTAGGTTTCATTTATGATGACACAGCGGTTTCTACTTCTGTTTTACGTCAAAAACCTTTTATTGTTGCACAACCAAATGCAAAATGCTCTATGTGCATAAAACATATTGTGGGTAGAATTGAAAAAACAGATTTAAATACAGAAGAGGGATTTGGGCGCTTTTTTAGAAAATTTGCACAAAAGTGGTAAATGGACTTCGATAGAGCTTGACGTTTTAGCATTTTTGGCGTACTCTATTTAATAGGGATAAAAAAAATCAGTGTATTCTTTTTGTAAAAGAATATGAGAGGTTAACTAATATTGTGTGATACTATTAGTGCTATAGGGGGGATATGCAAAACCTTAAAAAATTAGCAACAGCATTTGTTGTAGGTTTTCTTTTATCATTTTTTGCTGGTCTTTTTGGTGGCGTAAGTTTTGCCGTAGTGCTTTTACGAGCAGGTTTATCAGGGCTTGTAGTTGCTGTATTAACTTTTGCTGCATTTACGGTGTATAATACTTTTTTAACACCAGAAGATAGTGTTGAAACTTCAAAAGATGTTTCAACACAAGAGGAAGAAACAACACATACGGTAGATATTACATTAGATGATGAATTACCTGATTCAGCAACAGCACCTGCGTTTAATTTATCTAACTATGTTCAACCCCTTGATGATGACAATGAACAAGAAGGTGGTGACTTTGAAAAGCAGGGTGGTTTTCAAACAACATCACTTGACGCAATGACAGGTAATGTAAACACTACTGATGTTAAAAGTGTAGAAACACCTTCAGATGTAGAAGGTACATCATATAGTCCTTCTCAAAAGGCTAAAACGGTAAATAGCGATTACGAGCAGGATATATTGGATGATGAAAGTGGAGCTGATTTAGATGTGCTTCCAGATATTGAAAGTTTAGAGGTAGATGATACTGATGGAAGTGCTGCAGATTCTGGCGAAATTATAGAAGATTCGGTTTTTGCAGAAACTGGCGATGTAAGACCTACTGCGCCAGCAGCACCTGTTTCTGAAATGGGTGATGCAAAAGATATTGCTGCAGCAATTAGAACTGCTTTAGTAAAAGATACGTAAGGTTTATTATATATAAAGGTGTAAACGATGATGACAACGCTCTTTGAGCAAAAAACAGAAGAAGAACTCTGGGTAGAATTCCGAAAAACAAAGTCAACGCAATTGCGCGATGCATTTATTCGGCAATATATGCCATTGGTTAAGTATGTTGCAGGTAAAGTAGCTGTTAATATGCCTAATAGTGTTGAATTCGATGATTTAGTCGGCTTTGGACAGTTTGGACTTTTAGATGCAATAAATAAGTTTGACCCAGATAAAAAAGTAAAATTTAAAACGTATGCTGTTACAAGAATTCGAGGAGCAATTTTTGATGAACTTCGTCAATTAGACTGGGTGCCTCGTTCTGTACGTCAAAAATCACGTGAAATAGAAGATACCATTGTAGGGCTAGAAGCAAGGCTAGGCCGTCCCGCCAGTGATGAAGAAGTAGCCTCTGCTATGGGACTAACACTTGAAAGTTTTAATAATACAGTACTAAAGGTATCAGGAACAAGCGTTCTTTCTTTAAATGATGTGTGGTATTCTGGTGAGTCATCAGACAGAATGTCTATTGGAGACAGTATTGAGTCTCCTGCAAGTTTAAACCCAGATGTAATTGTAGAAAGAGAAGAAGTTAAAAGAGTAATTATGGAAGCAATAAATGAACTTCCAGAAAAAGAAAAAATGGTTTTGGTTTTATACTACCATGAAGATTTAACTTTTAAGGAAATAGGTCAAGTATTACAGGTAAGTGAATCTCGTATATCACAATTACATACGAAAGCAAATATGCGCCTTAGAGCAAAGTTAACAAATGTTCGAAAAGGCATAATGTAAGCTTTTGGAGGTAGGCCTTGGTTACACTAGAAAAACTGCGCGCAGATATGGAATCTCAGTTTGAATTGGACAGGAATATTAAATTTGTAGATGTGCGAGCAGATTCAATAGAAGAAGCACTTTCCGACGCCTCAATTCAACTTGAATCTCGTGTACCAATACTTGAATATGAAGTTTTAGAACAAGGTTATAAAGGTTTTTTAACTTTAATGAAAAAGCCTTGGCTGTTACGTGTATATGAAAATCCCTTACATGCTAAAAAAGCTGCGAATCTCAAAGGTGACGGCCTTTCATCAATGGATGAGTATGGTGATGATTTGACTCCTAAAAATGTCGATGGAATGTTCTATGTTCATAGGTTCGGCTCTGAAATCCATATTAAGGTTGTACCACCCATTGGTTCCGGTGTGCCAGTAGATCCCAAAATTATTCTTGATTCCATACAGCGAAGTGATACTGTTTCAGTTGATGAAAAGCTAGTTAGAGAATTTGCAAGTAATACCACAAATGGTGAATATGAACCTGTTGGCCAATATACACATAATCAAGCAGGGGATGCAACATTCTATATTGAAATTTCTAGTGATGAAATGAAAGCAAGTATTATAGCTACAGCACCAGCAATAGGTGGAGCTGATATATCTTCTCAACGTATAGAGCAAATGCTGCAAACACAAGGCGTTAAAAATGATATTGACAGGGAAAAAATAATTGAATATATTGACAATCCAGTTTATGGAGTGCCATTTGTAGTTGCTGAAGGTGTTGAACCTGTAGATGGTAGAGATGCTTATATAGCCTACAATTTTGAAACAGATAAATCTAAATTACACATAAAAGAATCAGATTCTGGACAAGTGGATTTTAAAGAGTTAAATCTTATACAAAATGTTGTAGAAGGGCAAACACTTGCAGTAAAAATGCTTCCTGAAAGAGGAAGAGGTGGACATACTCTGAAAGGGCGTTTTTTGGATGCAAAAAACGGAAAAGATATTTCACTTCCAATAGGAAAAAATGTATCTGTTGATGCTGATGGTAGAACTATACGAGCAACGGTTAATGGACAAGTACTATTAGTGAATGATAAAATAAATGTTGAACCGATTATGGAAGTAGACGGTGTAAATATTAAAACAGGTAATATTACTTTCCTAGGAACCGTTATCATTAAGGGTAATGTTGAAGATGGTTTTCAAGTTAAAGCATCTGGTAATATTGAAGTATACGGTACTGTTGAAAATAGTATACTTGAAGCTGACGGTGATATTGTCGTTTCACTAGGTGTTATGGGTAAAGACCATGGTTTAATAAAAGCCGGTGGGTCTATGTGGGCAAAGTTTATTCAGAACGCAACAGTAGACGCTGAAGGATATATAGTAGTACGAGACGGTATTATTAACTCAAATGTAACAAGTAATAAAAAAATACTTGTACAAGGAAAGAGAGCGAGCATTATTGGTGGTCATACATTTGCAACAGAAGAAATTCGAGCAAAGTCAATAGGAAGTAGTGCAGGAGCTAGTGAAACAATTTTATCAGTTGGCTATGATCCTAAAGCAAAGAAACGCCTTGATGAGCTAACCGAAAAGCAAGCTGTTTTAATAAAAGAATTAAATGAAATTGACCTTGATATTCAAACATTAGAACAACAAAAGAAAATACGAAAAACACTATCTCAAGAAAAAGAAGAAAGCTTAAATGCATTAACTGCACGTAAACAAGATATACATGCTGAAGTTGATGAAATGTCACAAGAGATTCAGAGTTTGCAAGATCATTTACGTGAGTTAAAGATTGTTGGAACAGTATCCGCATCTGGTGCAGTATATCCAGGTGTTAAGATTAATATTCGTGACGTTCGTGAGGAAATTCGAAACGAGACAAAGGCAGTAACATTTTTCTATGAAGATGGATTTGTACGGTATGGTAAGTATGAAGTAGCACAGGCTGAAGATGAAGCAAGGGTACCTGATGGCTATTCAACCAATTGATCTTCAAACAATGTATTCATCTCTTGAAAAAGTCTCTAAAATGACTGGACAAAAGCAACAAGGGATACAACTCCAAAGCGCAATACAACAAGACGAACTAACAAAAAGAATTCACGAACAATCTACAACTGTGGAAAAAGCCGAAATGGACGATGATGGCATTGCTCATGTTAAAGACCGTAAATCAAATGATAACGAAAATCAAAGTTTTGAAGAACGAGAAGAACATAAAGAAGAACTAAATGAAGAAAAAATTGAAATTATTACAGACCCTAGCTTGGGACAACATATTGATATTTCAGGGTAAGGGAATATGATATCAGGTGAAGTTGTTTTACTCATAATAATTACTCTTATAAATCTCATTTTATGGGCAGCTTTCTTTATTCGGTTGAGGCGAAATCTTTCCCCTCAAGCACTACTATCAGATATTAAGAATGAAGTTGAAAAACTTTTAATTGAAATAAATCGAACTTCGCTAGATAATATTACCTTAGTGCAGGATAAGACAAATGAACTGACAGAACTTATTGATCATATAGATAAAAAGATGAACTTGCTACAAGGACAAGAGGAAAGCAAAAAACGTGAAAAAAATGTTTTGGACCGCCTTCAAAGTAATAAACCTGAGTTAAAGCATGAAAAAAAAGCATTGGATTCATATCGAAAAATGAGCACTCCCAAAGAGGATGCACCTTTGGATGATAATGTTCAGCTTTCTATAGATTTTGATTCGTATAACAAAGAGAATTCTGTTGAATTAGAAGCTGGAAATAGTGTTGAAATGACAATGCCCGAAATTAAACAGGTTGAAAAGAGTCCTCTTCAGGAAATACCTTTTAAGGAAAAGGTATTACACTTAGCAAAAAAAGACTTTTCCAGTGATTATATTGCACATACATTAGGTTGTACGGTTACAGAAGTTCAACTAGTTATTGACCTTTATTTGTAGTAATTTATAGTCTAATACTCGAAAAAAATAATTTCACTTTTTAGCATTTACTACTTGAGCGTTTTTGAATCTTATCGTATACTATAGGTATGAGTACTGGCGGGATTAAGACAATTGCACAAAACAGAAAAGCAAGATTCAATTACACCATTGAAGATTCTATTGAATGTGGTGTTGAATTACAAGGAACTGAAGTAAAATCAGTGAAATCGGGTAATATGTCTTTTCCAGATGCTTTTGCAGAGATTATTCAAAATGAAGTTTGGGTTAAAAACTGGCATATAACAGAGTATCCTTTTTCATCAATTTTCAATCATTCTCCTGAACGGCATAAAAAACTTTTACTGCATGCAGAAGAAATAAAAAAGTTAAAACGTAAAGTAGATGAAAAGGGGATAACGCTTATTCCTCTTGATTTTTATTTAAAGAATGGAAGGGTTAAAGTCACACTTGGTCTTTGCCGTGGTAAAAAAAATTATGATAAGAGGTCTGATATCCGAGATCGTGATGTAACACGAGATATGCAAAGAGAGTTTAGAAAAGGGTTGCAAGACTAGTTTTATGGTTAGTATAAACCCAAGGTATACATCGTTATACTTTGTGGTGTTAACACTACTTATATTCTCAATTATTCCAAGTGCATTTGCGCAGTCGTTTGAAGTACCTACAGGACAGAGAAATCTGTACTTTTATGGCCCTTCTGTTGATGCGTCAGACACTTCTAAAGTTCAACTTTCTACAGATCTTTATTATTCTCAATTTCAGCTAAATAATGACTTTGTATTGCATGATAGGCGCTCAATAGCGTATGAAACTTCAGTATTAGAGCAACATAACAATACTAATGATGTTATTTTTTATAATGTAATGAGAGAAAACAATAAAAAATGGTATTCAAGCTTGTTCTTAATCGACTTTGCTACAAAGAAAGAAGTTACTGTAAAATATGTTTATGATGATTACTATAAAATCCTATTGGAAGCAAAAGGTACTATTGAGGAACTGTTATTAGCGTATGTTTCTACAGACTCTCAAGAACTTGCCCCAAGCGCAGAAGTTGGCGTAGAAACTGTTAATACAATAACTGTTTCAAGCCTCTTTGGCACTTGGAAGGCCGAGAACTACATTGATAAAATTGTAATACTCAGAGGTGGCAAAGGTTTTGTAATCTTTGATAATGGTGCAAGTATGAATATTAGTGTAGAAGTATCGGGAAACCTATTTATTGCACGACAAGAGAGCAACTCAAATGCATCTTTTTTTCCAGAATTACCACGCGAAGTAGCTCTCGTTAAAGCATTGGATGTAAAACCGATAGTATGGGAATTAAATATTGAAAGTGAAGATTTGCTTGTTGGAGTTAAACAGTCATATAGTGCATCAGAAAATGCATCAGGCGAGTTTACCGTAGTAGAAGCAACAATACCAACAAGATGGTATCGCTAAAGGCTATACGTATATACTTCCTTGACGTAAAACTGTAATTTTCCCCTTGCTAATATCTACAAGGGTAGATGGGATTGCTTTTTCATTGTTAACAATATTTCCATCTACAATACAGAATACTTCTTTTTCAAACTCATCTTGTATTTCTTTTATACTGTTCAAAATAGGGCTTCCAGACCTATTTGTACTAGTTGAGTATAATGGCTTTTCGCATACTGTAATAAGTTTTTGAAGCCATTCGTCGTCAGGGCATCGAAAAGCAGTGGTGCCGTTGTCATGTATATTTTCAACTATTACAGTGATTGGGCCTGGCATATGTTTTGATATTTCGCTTGGTATAATAGTTTTGGAATACATTTGAATATCACTCGGCTTTGATACTAGTTGGATAAATGGTTTAACTTCATCCCGTCCCTTAATCACCCTTATTGCACTGTCTGCTTCTGGAACAATGCCAGAAAAGCCATATACAGTATCTGTAGGTATAATTACAACTTTATTATCTTTGAGAGCTTGAGCAACAATTTCTATGCTATTGGGGTTAGACTTTTGCAGGATCATACGCTTTAAAACTCTTTTTTATATGTAGTAATGAGAATATTACGTTTATACAGAGAAACAAGGCAAAAGCAATTCCCTTTGAAAGCCAGTCGGGTATAAATATTATCTCTGGACGTAAAATTTTTGAGCCTGCATTATACACGAATGCAGGAGTATCGGCAAAGCCACTTATTTTAAGTAATTTTTCACCTTCATTAACAAAGCCCATTTTTTTTGCATAGGCTTTTAATACACTTTCATCTTCTTTAAGAGCGCGAGAATCTATGGTTAATTGTTCATTAACGCTCTGTAAAGACACCACATGTTGTGCTAAGAGGATTTTGTGGTCTTGGAGCTGGTTGTAGGCCCAAATACCATTTTGACCGCCTAAAACGGAAATACATACATACACGAAAACAGCGCAACAGGCTGAAAATAATAAATGAAATCGACTCATATTTTCAATTTTCGGCTAATTTCCTCTTTTCTTGAATATAAAAAGTATGCTATAATAAAAAATAAGAAATTATTTTTTTACTAAGTAATTCTTAGTATTGTGCCGATATATAAATGAATGCAATTTTACCATGGGAGTGGTTATGTCAATAGAACAAGAAAAATTTGACGGTGAAAACACCGAAAGCTCACTTGAACAATATGGAGTTTGGGTTAAAAAATCGCCAGCGGAAGAAAACGTAGAAGAAGTTCCACACATCGGTGATGAATCAACAGAGGACGATGATTCAATGTTAGATATCACTATGGATGATTTAGAAACAGACTCTTTTGAGATATTCTCAGATGATGAAAATGTAACAGAAGAGAATTTTGACATAGGCTTTGATGAGGATGGTGATATGCAGTTAGATTCTTCAATAGAGGATGACACATCTGACACTACGCTCACTTCTGATGAATTGCTTAATATTACAAGTGAAATGAATGAAGAAGAACCAGTTGAGAATAAAATTGAAGACACTGATAACTTGCAAGAACCTGTAATTGATGATATTGACTTTGATACATTTATGGATATGGACATAGAAGAAAACGATTCAGATTTTGAAGATACAGAAGAAAGTTTTGTAGTAGAATCTGATGAAAGTGCTGACTTTGATCTTATGACTGAAGAGGTTATTTCAAGCGAATCTACAGAAGTTGAAGAAGAAACAGTAGCAGTTTATGATGACACTGATGACTTCGATATATCTTTCGATGACTTTATGGAAGAAGACACAACAACAACGTATGCTGGAGAAGCTGATACAAATATACAATCAGAAGAAATTGAGGTAGATGTAAGCTTTGATGATGAAGAAGAAGACATAACTGTTACTTCTAGTTCTGAAGAAGATTTTTCTATACCATCAGATGATGATGAAGATATTAGCTTTATGGATATTCCAAACGTATCTGAAGAAACAGTAATGATTGATGAAACTGAAAATGAAGCTGAAATAGAGCAAAACATTATTCCAGAAGATGAAATGCCTATCGATTTTGGTGAAGAAATAACTCTTGATGACATTCCAGAATCAACAACTTCTACTGAAGTACAAGAAGAAGCAGCAGAAACAGTTCAAGATTATAATATACATATTGAATCTGAAGAAAATGCTCAAGTAGAAGAAACTAAGGGTGCAGATACAAACACAAATGATGTTTTATCACAAATTGTTTCTGAATTAACAAACTTGCGAAATGAAATGTCTCAGTTCAAATCTGAACTTGCAAAGATAAAAACTGATAAAACCGCTTCACCTGCGAAAAATAATGATGGTGAAGAAGAGGGTGGGTTCTTTAGCGATTATGAAGGCGATGATACTATTGCCTTATCTGGAGATGAGCTAAACAATATTTTAACAAGTGCAGATTTCACTGTTGATGATAATCCAGCTGAAGATGAATCTGATGATGTTGAAACTAATGATGAGAATATTGAAGAAACCATTGTAGAGGATTCTTCTTCTAATGAAAATGAAACATTTGATATTAGTGAAGAAGCCGGAGATGACACTTTTATTGAAGATGAGTCATTTGAAATAGAAGATGATTATTTTTCAATTGAAAATACTGAAATGATGATTGAAGATAAGGAACTGGTTGAGCCTAGCCTTGAAAATATTGATTTTGACATGGATTCTGATGAAACCTTGCCAGATGAAATAGAAGTTCCAGTAATTGAAGATCTAGTAGTTGATTCATCTCCTGTTAATTTCTTTGATGATGAAGAAGATGAACCAAAAGAATTAGATGATACTTCAATGCAGTACCTTGCTGAAGAACCGGAGTCTGATGAAATATTCACTTCTGATGAAGCTGAAGCTGAAGTTGAAGTTAGTGAAACAGAAAATGAGATTGTTGATAATAGTGAAGTAGAGCAAGAAGATGTAACAATTTTTGAAACTGATTCAACTGAACCTACTGAGTCAACTTTTGAAGAAACACAGGTAGTAGATGAAGATTTTATCATAGACGAACAAGAAGATGATTCTGATGATTCTTTTGATGCTATTGAAATAGACGAAAAACTATCACCTGAAATTAGTGATTCTGAAATAATAGATGGGTATACAGAACCTGATAGTAATGCTCCAGTTAGCTCAGTGTTTAATAGTGATCAGTGGGAAACAGCAATAGCTGAAGACGATAATGATATTGTTGAAGATGATGTTGTATCAAATGTAAATACAGATATGCAAGAAGAAATTAAATCTGTTCTTGCATACATGGATAGATTGCTTGAAAGTTTACCAGAAGAAAAAATATCTGAGTTTGCTCAGTCTGAGTATTTTGGTCGATACAAGAAATTATTTACAGACTTGGGAATATCATAATCTTTAGTAGTAGTTATGAAAATACGCCTTGAAACCGCAAAAAACGCTAGCGTAACCTGTACGGTTGATGGGCGTTTTTTGCATTCTAAGTACAATCCTGAAAATGAAGCGAAAAATTTTGTTGACTCAATTGAGTGCTCTTTTTCTCCATCTTGTATTATTATACTAGGAGCGTGTCTACCTTATTGTAATACGTATTTATTAGAGCGTTTTCCTGATGTTCCTTTATATGCAGTTTCTTATGCTTCAGACTTTCTTTCTAAAAAATTAAGTACATCATTTTCAAATCAGGAATATACAAAGCAGTTTATTTGTGATTGTGATACATCAAGCGATTTTCTAAGTGAAGAAATCTATTCAGCACTAGGTGAAATAACACTTCATGCAGCATTGGTAATAACTTGGAAGGTAAGCGATGAAGTTTTTCAAATGGAAAGCTCTGTCGCTTGGGATTCTATTCGTTATGTTTTGCAAAAGTCCAGAGATGTACTTGCTACACGTTCTTATTTTTCTCTTAGATGGCTAAAAAACTGTATACATTTTTGTACTCATGCAACCCATTTTGTTACTATTCAGAGGCAGTCTTTGCCTATATTGCTAGTTGCATCAGGGCCTTCTTTAGACAGTGCCTTGCCAATTATCAAGAAAAATATGGATAGATTTTTTATTCTTTCACTGTCTTCTTCATTGAAGGCCCTTGTTGATTATGGGATAATTCCAGATATGTGTATGTCAACTGATGGCGGATATTATGCAAAGAGTCATATAAAGTTATTAGAATGTTTATCCTTAAAAGGCATTTATATCCCCTTAGCTGTAACTCCTGAAAGTAATGTTTCAACTCGAATCTTGAAAAATAATCCTATTGTTGCACTAACCTATAATGATGGTCTAGAGAGTTCTTTATTAGAAAGGCTTAAAATTCCTGCAATGTTGTGTGAGAGAAATGGAAGTGTTAGTGGTACTGCAAGTAGCTTTGCTCTCTCAATAACAGATAAGAATGTTTATGCTGTAGGTTTGGACTTATGTAACGGGAAAGGGTATACTCATTCAAAAAGTAATGCACATGAAGTTATTAATTCTTTATCTGATTATAGGCTAAGTCCATTATCAAGTCGGGTTTGTAAGAATGTCTTTGCATCTACTGGGGTAAGTGCTCTTTCACTATACAGACAATGGTTTGAAACGAGAGATTCTACTTTTGCCAAACGTTTCTATAGAGCAAGGTCTTGTGACTATGTGTATGAAAAAAAGCTTGGTGTAATAAAAGATATTTGCCTGGAAGATGTTGTTAGTAACTATGAGAATGAAAACAAAATTGAGAAAGTGCCTTGCGTACCTGTGTTCTCCGGCTGTGATATAAAAAAAAGAAAAGAAAATCTTTTAGAGATTATTATAAAAGAAAAAAACAATATGAGTACTGAATGGATTGAAGATTGTGCATTTAGTGAATATTTATTACTAAAAAAGTATCCTGCGTCTGATGAACATAAAAAAAAGTTAAGAGTAAAACTAGAAGAAGTGTTCAATATGCTTGAAGAGAGGTGTAGGTGAGTACTTGCTATAATTCATGGAAAGTTGCTAAGACTGGAGAAAATATTCCTTGCTATATTGATGGTAAACCTTCGGCATCACTGTATAATCCTGTGCGAGAAGCTGAGCAATTTGCTGAACAAATAGAAAGTGGTTTTACTGTAATTGTTGGTTATACCTCAGGGTTGCATATAGAAAAAGCGCGTGAAAAATTTCCTGAAAATAAAATCGTTGTAGTTGAAAAAGATGAAGACACTATTAATTTTTTGTGCAAATCTAACATGGTAAATATTCCAATTGATATAACATTATGCACAGTTAATGAAATTGAATGCACGCTATTACAATCATACCTTCCAGTCTTGGATGGAAATTTTTCACTTGTTCCTGTTCGTTCTTGGGTTGATGCAAATAAAGATATTTTCGAGTCTATTAAGAGAATTGTTAATAGTACATTAGAACGCATTTCATCTGATATATCTGTTCAAGCGCATTTTGGAAAACTTTGGCATAGAAATATATTGAAAAATCTATCTATGTGTGAAAAAGCTAAAAATGATACTTTAATAGATGTATCTAAGTCATCTTTTCCTATAAGTAAGGCTGCTTTTGTTGCTGGCGCAGGACCCAGTCTCGATGAACATATTGATAAACTCAAAAGAAACCGTAAAGACTATTTTATTATAGCTACAGATACTGCTTTTCATGCACTTTCTGAGCAAAATATAACGAGCGATGTAGTTGTTAGTGTTGACGCCCAATATATTTCTCAATACCATTATATGTGTGAAAAAAATGCTGATACGTTATTTGCATTTGATTTATGTGCAAACCCTATTGCTGTAACGCATCTTGTTGAAAGAGGAAATAAAGTCTGTTTTTTTAAAAGTGAACATCCGTTATGTTCATTTATTGATGCATGGTATATGCGTGATGGTAAAGCAAGTTTCTTTCCAACTATTAGCAGTACAGGTGGGACAGTAACACTTGCTGCTCTTAATTTTGCTGCACTTGTTGGTTTTAATAATATAATAACTGCAGGATGTGATTTTGGATATTTGCATGGGAAAATGTATGGTAAGGGAATTTACATGGATAGTATATTTAATTCTCGTTCTTGTAAAATTAATACATGTGAAAATGAATATTTATCTATTATGTATAGAACCCCATTAATCACTACAGGGCATATAAAAACGACTAAGCTACTGCAAGTGTATAAAAAAGCATACGAGGCTTTCTTTACTGAAAGAACAAGTTTTGATAATGTTTCTGCATCTGAAAATAAAATAGACTATCACTACAAAAAGGCTTTTCCATCAAATGATTTTCTATCACACTATATTAATTCCTTACAAAATGGTTTTAAAGAAGAAAATACTAGTTATGACAATAGTCTCTTAGCCACATTGCTACCTTATGTTGCATGGTATAACGCAAAGAATTTTGAACAAATAGGTATAAAAAATTTTTTTGAAATTGGTATAAATGCAACTATACATTTTTTTAGATAAATGTTATAATATAATAGGATAGGAGAGGGTTCTTATGGGTGGCGAAAAAATTAAATATTTTGCATATACAGGAATAGCAGTTTTTGGTATTGCTGTTATATATTTTGTAATATCTTTATATATTACTATGGTTAACGGTGAATCTAGATCTCAAAGTGAGTTTTCTTCTTTTGTGCAGCAGTCAGATATTTATGCATATTCATCATTAGCTACAGAATCTGATGTAGAAAACTACTATAACAATATTAAAAAGTCTATCGACGAAAACTCTTACATACTTGCTGCAATAATAAATGTTGCTCAAGATCCCGTTTTTGCATATCCCATTTCTTCAAGTGTAATAGAGGTAAGTTCAGAAAACAAGCCTGTGCTACTTAGCTCATCTCCAATGCTAAAAACTTATTCAATGTCGTTACCTAGTTTTAATGGGCAAATTGTAGTACTTAGTGCTGTTAGTTATGTTTTACGTCCACAAGATATATATAATTCTGCACGGGTATCTTTTTTAATTATTCTTGCATATACTCTTTCCTTAATTGTTATTATTATTTATTCAACACTAACAAAAGAAAGCTCAAATGTTACACGGAAGGTTGTTATACTCGATACGGAAGATACCGATACCGATGATACAACAATCACAACAGATACAAATGATACTACTACAGATGCGCCAGAACCAATTCCTGTTGTTTTTAGAGAGCAGGATAGTGCGTGGGATGATTTTTTTGTAGGTACAGAAGACTCTCCTGTAGCAATGACTGAAGAATCTCCAGTAGACTCTGATGTAGAACCTAGTGTTACAAATGCAAAAGAGCGTGAAGAGGCACTAAGTAAGGACAACCGCACTGATGAAGAGTTTGAAAGCAATTTTGTAAATGATTTTATACATGAAAGTATAGAAAATGACTCAGATACAGAAGATTCGCACACAGATAGTGCACCTGCAATAAACGAAGACAATACAGCGTCTCAATTAAATGACCCAATGGGGCTTTTTTCGGATACAACAGGTGTAGGATGGGAGTCTTATTTAGAAACACGACTTGACTCAGAATTAAAACGCTCTGCTTCATCAGAACAAGACCTTGCATTGATGTTTATTAAAATACGCGGCATTGAATCTAATCCAACTGCAAAAAAGAAAGTTGCTACATTACTTATTGATTATTTTAAATATCGAGATTTTGTTTTCGAACATGAAAAGGATGGCTTCGTTGGAATTATGCTTGATGTAAATTTAGATCAAACAATGGTTTTAAGCGAAGAATTATTCAAACATTTAGAGTATTTGATGCTTATTGAGGGTGTTACAGCAAAAATTGGTATTGGTATTTCAACTCGTTCTCTTCGCATTTTACCTGGTAGTCGAATAATCGAAGAAGCAAGTGAAGCTGTTACACGCGCATTTGCAGAAGAAGGAATTCCAATAGTAGCTTTTAGAGTGAATCCAGAAAAATACAGACAATATGTATCAAACACACCACTTTAGTGGTAAGTTTCTATTCTTCCTCAATCTTTTCTTTTAAACTTAATAATGATTCTTCATCTGGATAAAGAGTAGCAAAGTCATCTAATACGGACTTTGCTTTTTCTTTTTCATTATTTGCAATAAGAACAAGAATATAGTTTGTGTTTATTTCTTTGTCATAATTATGTTCTTGATAGAGTTTACTGTAAAGATCCGCTGCTGTAGCAATATCTCCACTCTGGGCAGTGGTCCATGCTATTGATTTTTTAAGTAATAGATTTTCTTGGTCATTCTTGAGTAGGGTATTAAAGCTATCTAGTGAAACAGCCCAATTTTCACTAAGTGCTGCTGTTCTTGCTATATTATATAGCAAAGTAGAGTTTTCATCTGTTGTGTAGCTTTTTGCCATTAATAGAAGCTCTAAAGCCTTATCATATTGCTCTAAGCTTGTATACTCTTCAGAAAGTGCAGTAAACTCATTTACAAGATCTTGAGTGTTAAGAGTTGAACTTTCACCAATTGATGTACATGATATAAATAATACTGCACTAATGACAAGAAAAGCGTTTTTCATATTATCCTAATACTGTTTTTTCAATTTTATTAAGCTGCGAGCGATATAAGCCAGAAATATTTGAACCGTAATCTGCAATTAATTGAATAATATTTCGTTGATTTTCTTCTGTATCCACTCCATTAAGCCTATCACCTGCATCCCCTAGTCCTGGTAAAATATATGCAGATGCATTAAGGACTGGATCCATCCATAACGTGTAGCAAGTACAATTTTCAATTGCTCTTACTATTCTAAGGCTTCCCTTTAATGCAGAAATAACATTGAAGAATTTTATAGATTTTGGTTTTACACCGTTTTCTAGAAGGTAATTAACAATTGTTATTAATGAACCACCCGTTGCGTTCATTGGGTCAGCAAATACTAAATCCTTTCCATCAAGTTCTTCAAGTGAAAAGAAGGATTTTTTCAAGTCTAAAATATATTCCATGTTTGATTCGTTTTTAGAATCATCGCGTTTGATTTTAAATAGCGCAAATGGTGTAACATATCCATGTGATGAATACTCTTCAAACTCTTTTGACATAATCATTGAAGGGAGTAGGGCTCCACGTAGCATCACACACATTACAGTATTTTCAATTTTGTAATCAATATCTGGGATTTTGTGAACTGAGTAGTTTTGAACTGGAACCGTTACTGGAGTTTTAACAACAAGATAGTTCTTGTTTTCTGTTTGGCTTCCGGCATATGCCATTCTAAAAAGCATTTCGTATGCACGCTGTGTGTAATAAACAAACTCATCGTGACCTGTTCTTGTATCACGAAGTTTAGCAATTACACGTGATGCTTCTGCATGAGCAGATGGATCTGTTTCAAAGGAAAAAACTTTGAGAGCAGGAACTTCTTTACAAATTTCCTGCATAAACTGCCCCATCTCATTAAATGAGTTAATAATTTTCTTTTCTTCTTGTGCAATAGTAGACCCAAATCCACCTGAAGCGATAATCTTAAAAGAGGCCATTGTTTCTTCATATAGAGAATCCATTTTTGCAAGAAATTCATGGTCTTTGTTTGTTAGATACCCATCTAAAGCTTCTGCTCTTAAAATTATTCTTGATTTTTCGTCCATATTGCACTCCTATTCTGCTTTTTTTATTATAAATTACATATTTCCAAAAATACTTGTATTAAATGGTATGTTTGATAGCTTTATCACTGTTTCGTCTAGTTGTTGTACTTCAATATCTGATGCAATAGTAAATAGTTTTAATGCTGTCATTGTTCCTCTTGCAAGTTTTTCACTTTCCATTTTAAATTGTATATCTGTAGATAAGTTTTCATTATCTATAATTTCTATTTTTGCAAAAGCATAATCAATTGCTAATTCAATTGGTGCTTGCAATATTGATGGTATAAGAGATTTTGCTTTTGGAAAATATAGTGATATTGATGTTTCATCTTCGAAAAGTGAGGTAATTGAAGTAAGTAGCCCGGTATCATCATATGCAACTGGCCAATTAATTTCACTTAAGATATTATTTGCGTATCGATCTTGCATCCCACTAACATCATTTGTGGAAAGGACGATTAGATTTGGTGATACTGTTGCTAATTGAAGCCCAGTTAGACTATGTACTTTGTAGCTATATTTTGTACTGTTAATCTCTTTGTCAGCATTATTCCAGCCATTGCCGTTGTTTAATGATGCATTTACAAGAAACTGTGGAAAAAGTCCTTGCAGGCCAAGTTGAATGTAAGAGTCGCTCATTGAAGACCCTTCATAATATGCAACATAGAGAGAATGACTTCTTCCTAAAACTAAATCTAGAGAGTCTTTGTCTATTCCGGTAAGATTATTTAAAAGTAAGTTTGCAAGAACGTTTTCATTGCCATCAATTTTTACGTGAGCATACAATGTTGCATCTTCATCAAAAATGGCTAGAGGGCTTACTTGTTTTGTAAAATCTGGCATAGATGCACATGATGCAAGTATTGCTATTGCACAAATACTTATAAGTATTAGCTTAAGTTTATTCACTGTAGATATTCCTTTGGTTAAATATTTTGCTCTTCGGCATCCATTAATGATTCATTTACCATTTCTTCTTCGATAATAATATTATCTAGTAGTATAGTTGTATCAGTTGGTTTTGTTATAACTATTTCATTCAATTCTGGTTGCATTTTAAATAAGTTAACTAGCTGTAATAGAGAGTCTCTCCCTTCTTCATCAGTAGCAGCTATTAGTATTTGTGCTGAATATGCTTCTTCTATATTGCTTAATGTTGCAGCAATGTATTCTATTTCAAAATTAATTTCGAATGGAAATTCTGACATAAGCTCAGACATAACAGATGATATATTTCGTATGTATAATGATATATCCTTATTATCAGATGCAAAACTATATAGTTCTTGATGGCGCTGTTTAGTTTCCTTGTCTACATAATTTGGGTTACGGCTTAAATGATGATAATTTGTTATCATAGTGGTGATATTACCACTAGTAAAAAAGAGCATGGTATTTGATGCAATGAAAAATTTATCACCATCTTCGTCTTCATGCCATGTATAATCTTGGTTGCCAATAGTAAAAATATGAGTTTTCCATCCATCTTCATTATCTAAGCTGTGCTTTTCCAATAATAGTGCGTAATTTCCTTTTAAAACTGCTTCTACGTATTCTGAACTACTCTCATCATCTTCCTCTTTGTTAGTACCCATTGCTAGTGTTAGGCTTTCAGTGGCTTCAAAGAAAATATATTCATCGCTATCTTCCTCTAAGTCCATCATTGGCATAATTTGGTCTACAATACCACTTGTATGCATTGGTAAATTTGCAATAAGAAAAGAATCTTCACTGAAAAGTGAGTATAGGTCGATTTCTTCTTCAGGAATACTAGGTGTGCTTGTACATCCTAGTAATACAAACAATGTAATTAAACAAAGTGCTAACAATTTTTTCATTTTTTACTCCAGTTATTAAAAATTCTGTTGCATTAGAGCAGCAGAATCTATTTCAAAGTTATTAACAATAAACACGGTTGGTGAAATACGCTTAGCTTTTATTTCAGAGCCAATTTGTGCAAGTAGTGCTAGTTGATATATAGCATTTGATTTTTCTACGCTTTCTGCACCAACAAGTGCTCTTAAAAGCGTTTTATCACCATTAGGTATTGCTTCAATTGCGGCATACTCAATATCAAAGGGAAAGGTAGTTATCGAAGTCAGCTCTAAAAAAGTTTTCACATCGGTTACATAAAGTGAAGTATAGTCGCTATCTATAAAAAAGTTCATAATATGTGTGTGTCTTTCTACTTCTGCTAAATCTTGGCTTGTTTGGTGTTTTAGCGCGTGAAAATTGTGTATCATCTTTTCAATATCTGCATGAGAAATAAACATAATGTTTTCTTCTGGCATAAAAAACTGAAAAGATTCTTCTGCTTCTACCCACGTATATGTATCTTGTCCTACCGTAGTTAGTTTTATATTCCAACCATTTTCTTCTGTAAAGCCATTTTCCTCAAAAAATGATAGTGAATATGTTCCTATTGCAACTGCTTGCAGAGTGTTATCAATATCCATGTTCGTTGTAGATTGCATAAATCCATCAGTATTTTCAAAAAATATTTTTATTGACAGTTGCATTATGTCAGTTGTATCAATTCTTTGCATAAACTCATCTTGTCTTGGACTATTTTCTATCTTTATATATGATATAAATAAATCATCCTTATTGAACATTGATAGATAGTTAATACTATCATCTACCTTCTCTGGTGTAGAAGCACAGCTCGACACCAGAAGTAGGGTAATTAGAGCTAATAGGAATATACTAAGCTTTTTCAATTGTTATTCTCCAGGTGCTTTCTCCTGCCTCAACATTTATCCCTTCTGCAATTGAATCAACCCAAGTGGCTTCTTTACAGAGCGTTTCAGATGCGATGTAATCTACAAATTCATCAAATGCTTTCTTTAAGCTTGTTTCGCTTTCACTGCTAGCACTTGAAATTCTTAGATTAATTCTATCGCTAACTTCTAAGCCTTTTTCTTTTCGTTCTGTTTGAACACCACGAACTAAGTCTCGCACGTATCCTTCAAGTTTTAATTCTTCTGTAATTTCAGAATCAAGAGCAACGGTTAAAGTTCCATCATTTACAACTTTGAGGTTTGCTTTTTCTATTCTTTCAACCATAATTTTTTCTTCGGTCAATTCAACAGTCTTTCCTTCTACATCAATACTCAATGTAGAACCATCTAATAGGGATTGAATTGCACTTTGATCCAACTCAGAAATTATATCAGATGCCTTTTTCATTAGAGGGCCAAGCTCTTTTCCAAGTGTTCTAAAGTTCGCTTTTGCTTTGTATTCTACTAATTCATCTTCTCTTTCATGGAATACAATTTTCTTTACATTCAATTCTTCTCTAATAGATTCTTCCATTGCTAAGAGAACAGTTTTTTCGTCGGGATTTCTTGTTACAAATTCAACACTTTTTAAAGGTTGTCTGATTTTTAAATTGTATTGGTAACGAAGTGAGCGGCCCATTGAAACAGCTTTTTGAACTGTATCCATTTCAAACTCTAGTGCTAAATCACGTTTAGATTCATCATAAGCAGGGTAGTCGCAAAGGTGAACAGACTCTTTGTCACTGTCCAGCCTAAGGTTTTGCCACATAGCTTCTGTAATAAATGGAATAACAGGGGCTGCAACTTGTGTAAACGTTTTTAAAGCTGAATACAATGTTTCGTATGCCTCTGTTTTGTCACTATCATTTTCACTTCTCCAAAAACGTCTTCTGCTTCGGCGAATATACCAGTTGTTTAGTTGGTCAATATATGCAACGATTGGGTCAATAGCTTTGGATAAATCGTAGTTATCTAAAGCTTCTGTAACATCTTTTACCATTTTTTGAGTTATAGATAATATCCAACGATCTAATGGATTAACAGGAAGGCTTTTTTCAAATGCGTTGCCTGTTGCAGTTACACCATCTATATTTGCATATGTTACAAAGAAACTATACGAGTTCCACAGCGGTATTAAAACACCTTTTAGAACATCTCGTACGCCTTCATCTGAATATTTTAAGTCATCTGCTTTTACTGCAGCAGAGTGTATTAAAAAGAGACGTATTGCATCAGCTCCAAATTGATCCATTACTATGGCTGGGTCTGTATAGTTTTTTAAACTCTTTGACATTTTTTTTCCGTCAGAAGCCAAAATTAAGCCATTTACAATACAGTTCTTAAATGCCGGCTTATCAAAGAGGGCTGCTGCTAAAACAGTTAAGGAATAAAACCATCCACGAGTTTGATCTAAGCCTTCAGAAATAAAGTCTGCAGGATAATGGCTTTCAAAATACTCTTTATTTTCAAATGGGTAGTGGTTTTGTGCATAAGGCATAGATCCTGATTCAAACCAACAGTCCAATACTTCTGGAACACGCTTCATGCTTGTTCCGCATTCACAAGGAATTTCTATCTTATCTACATAGTGTTTATGTAAGTCTTCTGGGTATACACCGGATAATTCTTTTAATTCATCTCTACTTCCAACACAGATAGACTTTCCGCAGTCATCACATTTCCAAACGGGAATTGGATTTCCCCAATATCGATTTCGGCTAATTGCCCAGTCTCGTGCACCTTCAAGCCATTTTCCAAATCGTCCTGCTTTTATGTGTTCTGGTTGCCATGTAATTTGATCATTAGCCTTTAAAAGCTTGTCGCGAATTGATTCTACGCCTACAAACCAGCTTCCAATTGCACGATAAATTAGCGGGCTTCCACATCTCCAACAGTGTGGGTATGAGTGAAGTATTTGGTCTCTTTTTATAAGTTTACCTTCGTTTTTTAGACGCTCCATAATGTCTTTGTCACAATCTTTTACAAAGCGACCTTCGTAGTCACTAACTTCAGACGTAAACTTACATTCAGCATCAACAGGACAAATTGTTGGAATATTTGTTCCTTTAAATAACTTATTGTCTTCTTCACCAAAGCCGGGGGCTGTGTGTACTATACCTGTTCCATCCTCTGTTGTTACAAAGTCGCCGACAAATACTCTAAAGGCACCAATTGATTTTGGATAATCTTCAGTTGCACTCTGGTGCTCTGCAAAGTATGGGAACAAGGGTTCGTATCGCATATCTTTTAGTTCTGAACCCTTTTTTGTCCACACTATAGTGTAATCTTCTTCATTTTTGTAATATGCTGAAAGTCTCGACTCTGCAAAAATATAAAAGTCGTCTCCGTCCTTTATTTTTACATAGTCTACTTCAGGACCTACGGCAAGCCCAAGGTTAGATGGAAGTGTCCAAGGTGTAGTTGTCCATGCTAAAAAGTATGTGTTTTCAATGTCTGTAACATTTGAGTTTCCTTCTTTTATCTTAAAGCGAACAGTTACAGCTGGGTCATGTACATCTTTATAACCACCAAGACTTAGTTCGTGGTTAGAAAGTACCGTTGCACAGCGAGGACAATATGGCAAAATGTAAAATCCTTCGGTTAAAAGATCTTTTTCCCACAGTGTTTTTAAAATCCACCAAATAGATTCCATGTAACTACTGTCCATAGTTTTGTAATCGTTATCAAAGTCAACCCAACGACCAAGTCGAGTGATTGTTTGTTTCCATTCATCAACATAGCGTAAAACGCTTTCTCTGCAAGCTTCATTAAACTTATCTACGCCAAATTTTTCAATATCAGTTTTTGAATTAAGCCCAAGTTCTTTTTCAATTAAGTTTTCTACTGGAAGTCCGTGACAATCCCAGCCAAATCTTCTTTCAACCTTCAAACCTTTCATAGTTTGGTAACGAGGAATAATATCTTTAATGGTATTCGGAATAAAGTGTCCAAAGTGAGGTAAGCCTGTTGCAAAAGGAGGGCCATCATAGAATACATATTCTTTTTGCCCCTCACGAGCATCTATTGATTTCTTAAAAATAGTATTTTTTTTCCAAAACTCTAAAATTGTTTCTTCTTGTTTAGAAAAATTAACCTTTGGATCTACATTCTGGTACAAAGTAAAAACCTCTCATTTTTTTGATTATATTACTATAAAATACCATAATTTAGCTAAATACTCAAGGGCTAAGCAATTATGAATAACAATTTATTTACTTCCTGTTATTTCTAAGGCTTTTGGGAAAAAGTCTTCTTGCCCAAAATTTCCACTTTTTAGGACAAGGCGAATGTTTTGATTACTTATAGGAATCATAATTGGGACACCTGGAGCGATGCTTTTGCCTATTATAAAACTGTTAAAGCCTAGTTCTTTAGTTATTGCACTGGAGGTTTCTCCTCCAGCGCATATTATTCTTGTGTAGTTGTTATTTACTGCCATTAAGGCAATGCTTGCTAATGTTTTTTCAAGTATGTCAGCACATTTTTTTTGCATTTCACTATCACTATGCTGTATTGACTCTTCAGAACCACTAGCATACACTAATACTTCTGCATTGCTGTTACGCATCACAAAGGCAAAAACATCTTCTGCACATATTTCTCCACTAAGTAATTTTAATGGGTCTATTTTATATACAGTTTTGTCTAAGTTTTTATAGTAACTAACTTGAGCCCTTGTCATTTTTGAGCAGCTTCCTGCAAGTATGATACCTTTGCCTTTTGTGCTAGAGGGTATGTTTTTTTCTGTGGCCGTATTTTTAGAATTCCTTTTATATTTTTTTCCCAATGCACTTAGAATCCCAGAACCGCCTGATAGAATATAGTTAGTACTAAAAATGTCAGCTATTTTTTTTGCGTGGGTATCGTTAATATAATCAGGAACAATGTAGAAGTTCTTATTTTCGCTTGCAAATGCTTTGATATGCTCTTTAATAATATCTGTACTTTTATCCATCATTTTGTAATCTATATGCAGTACTGGGAATTCGCCTTGTTCTTTCATTAAATCTTCAATACGAGATGCCCACATAGGTGTTAATGGATGGTCTTTCATATGAGATTCATGCAGGGGAATATTATCAACATATAGGGTTCCATTTTTTACTATTCTATTGTTTACAGGAAGGGCAGGGCAGAGTATAGAGTATGAAACATTGTACTTTTTTATTATAGCATCTAAAACAGGTCCGATATTCCCTTCTTTTGTAGAGTCAAATGTTGAGCAATATTTAAAATAAAGATGTTTTGCATTATACTTGCTAAGCCATTCAAACGCTTCTAAGCTATCATGTATCGCATCTTCTTTTGCTTGAGTTCTGCTTTTTAAGGCAATTACAATAGCGTCAAAATCTAATAAAATGGCATTGTTAGGTGTACCATTAACTAATATTGTTTTTAAACCTGCAGAGAGAAGAAAAGATGCTGCATCACTGGCTCCTGTGAAATCATCTGCAACACATCCTATTAGAAATTGTTTTGGCATTTAAACCCACCTTAGTATGTATGTAACGACTTTACAAAAGAAGTTCTTGTTTGTCAAGTCATGCATAATTGTGCAAAATTTTAAGAAATCTACTTGACATTTTTATCGCTTATGTGCTATTATATTTGACGTAACGACTTGCGTTTGCAAGATTGTTTACAACGGAATGTAGCGCAGCTGGTAGCGCGCCTGGTTTGGGACCAGGATGTCGCAGGTTCGAATCCTGTCGTTCCGAAATGCAATATGTAATATATTCAATTCTTGCTTTAGTAGCCTGTACTGCTGGGTCAATAAGTGGTATGGGTGGCGGCGTCATTGTTAAACCAATCATGGATTTAATGGGTCATTACGATGCCACAACAATCAGTTTATTAAGTAGCATTACTGTTTTTTCAATGTCAGTTGTTTCTTTATTAAAAAGTAGAGGAAACAGTGATTTAGGGAATGAAAAAGGTATTACCAGTAAACACCTCCTAGTTCTAGGTCTTGGTGGGGTTGTTGGTGGTTTAACAGGACAATTTATTTTTTCATTCGTATCTAGCGCTGTTAATTCAAGCACAGTTATTACACTCATTCAAAATATTCTTTTCCTTATTGTAAGTGTTGCAATTTCAATTTTTCTCTTTTTATTAAAGAGAATTAGAACTCTAAAACACACATCGTACATATCATTTTGTGTAACAGGTCTTTGCCTTGGCGTTGTTTCTGCCTTCCTTGGTATAGGTGGTGGACCTATAAATGTAGCAATTCTTATGTTTATGTTTTCATTTGATATGAAGTCTGCTGCATTTTCAAGTATTATTGTTATTTTCTTTTCTCAAGCTTCTAAACTCTTGCAAGTTCTTTTTTCAAATGGATTTTCTGGTTTGGATTTATCTTTAGCACCTTTTTTAATTGCTTTTGCAATTATAGGTGGAATTATAGGTACAGCAATTAAGAAAAAAATGACTAATGATTCTATTGCCATTCTTTTTAACGCAATTCAAATTTTAATTATTTTAACTTGTATTATAAATATAATAAAGGCGTCAATTCAATTATAAACACAACCAATAAATTATAATTGCTTATAATTTATTGATTAGCCCTATGTTCTTAATGTGATTCTGACGGGAACATATACATATTTTCAATAGTAAATCTTGAAGAAGTGTCTGGTTTGATTTTATGTTGTTTTGTGCTTGTTGCTGAAACAGAAAAGGCATATCTATTTGTTGTATATCCATCAACTGATACTTCTATTTGGAAGTTAAATGTTTTTTGCATATCAAAGTTTTCAGCAATGATTGGCTTTACCCAAAATGCATATGCTCCATTAGTTGATACGTGAAGAGAGTAGGGATTACTCCAAGTTTCATCAATCATTTCTACTGGGTCATTGTCTAATTTTAGTATAATAGTACCATGCTTTAGTGGCTCAAAAGATTCTCCATCATAAATTGTGCCATGAAAGATTGGAAAATTATAAGCTGATACAAATTCGTCTATTTCATTTTCATATAAGGGTTCTTTTCCATGGAAAGATCTTCGAACAGTAGATACCTTTTTAATACCTTCAATAATAAGAAAGTCTACATCTGCATCTAGCTGGGATGCGTGTTCTGATACTGCATGGGCAATACCTCTTTCTGATACAACATAGCGAGGTGTAAGTCTGTTTAAAACATATGCTACAGTGTCTAACTTGCATTGTTCGCAACCACAATGAAACCACTCTGCTTTTTGAATGTCTTCATCGCTATATATGGTTTTAACTCTGCTTATTACTTCATCTTCAAGGATATTATGTATTTTCATTTCACACCACCATACGTTTTAACTTTTGCATTAAAAAAAACTTACGTTTTTTACATTATATAGTAATTACAGATATAATGCAAGAATTTTCTCTAAAAGTTTGTCATTTTGGGTCACTTTTGAGGCATTAACACCAATTCGAATTTTTCTAAGTGTGGAAACAAATGATGAAACGGTGTTCTGTGAAAAAACTGTTGGGCTTAGTGAAAAACTTTTGCCTAAATCGTCAATAAGCAAGTCACTTTCAAAACTAATTCTTTCGGGAATATCTATAATAACATCAGATGGTGTGCACTGTAACAAAGTTGCTACATGGCCTTCCAGCTGAGTTCTGTTTTCAAGTTTTTCTAAATTTGTATGCCTTTCATTATTAGCATCAAAAGATATTTCAATTATTGTTGTATAAAGGCTCTGTTCTCGAAGCGATTGCGCACAAGCGTATTCTGGAAAATTTGAGCTTCTACAGGAGTTATATCTGGACTCTAGTAAATAGAAAAGTGATTCATCATCTAATGTATAAAGCTCTTCTGCATTCAGAATATCTTTCTGCAGGGCTGCAGAAAGCGTTTTTTTCATCATTGCTGTAGCCATTCGTGTTTGTTTATGCCAGTATACTGCACTGTACATTAAGTATTTTGAAAATAAAATATTTTCAACAGAAGATAATCCACTTGAGTCAATGCAAATTCCATTTTCTTTGTGAGGTTTTATTACAGATAAAATAAAGTCAATATCTTGGACCCCATAAGGAACACCACAGAAGAATGCATCTCGGTTTAAATAATCCAGTTTATCTGGGTCTAAAACACCTGATAATAGTTTTCGGAAAAACATTGTTTCAGTGTAATAATCAGTGTTAGGGAGTATTGTAACACCATGGTCTACAATTGCTGCAGTTTGATTGGCGTTTCCTCCCCATTTTTCTATGATATCTGCAATAGGACCTTGTAAAATCATTCGAGCAGTAAGCTCTTCATGGTCTACTAGAGGAAGTTCTTTTAGAGAATGAGTATACGGAAAATGTCCTAAATCATGAAAAAGAGCAGCTGCAAGAAAAGACTTGCAGCCTTTTTCAGTTGTCCAATTACTAGCACCTTGTCTTATTAAGGATTCAAGGAGCCTCATTGCTATATGAAAAACACCAAAAGAATGTGATGCCCTTGTGTGCGTTGCACCTGGATACACTAAATGTGTTGGGCCAAGCTGTCTAATACGCGTTAGGCGCACAAAATCTTTTGTTTTAACAGCATCATAAAGCTTTGAGGGTATGTAAATATGTTTCCATAAGGGATCTCTTACCGCGTCAAAGGACTCTGTGAACATTATTATTGTCCACCTCTTTTTGTGTAAGAGGTAAGCCCTCCTGCCATAATAATATTACTTGAACGTTCAGAAAAGTCATTTATAGCTTCTATTGATATTTCCCCATTTTTTGTTTTTGCACTAATGGTAAAGTTTGTTCCTTTACGCAGTGAATCTTCAATGTCTAAGACTGTTAGTATATCGTCTTTGGAAAGTTTATCATAGTCGCTGATATTTTTAAACTGTAACGGTAGTATTCCATAATTTACGAGGTTAGCTTTATGAATTCTAGCAAAAGACTTTGCAAGAACACATCGAACACCCAAGTACATAGGCGCTAGAGCTGCATGTTCTCTTGAGGAGCCTTGACCATAATTTTCGCCTCCAACAATAATAGAACCTTCTTTTCCTTCTTCTAGTACTTTTGTAGCATTTGTATAAAAGTTTTCATCAAGCCTTTCAAGAGTAAATTTTGAAATTTCTGGAATATTTGAGCGCAGTGGAAGCATTTTAGCACCAGCTGGGAGTATGTCGTCTGTTGATACATTGTCACCTGCTTTTAATATTAGTGGAAGCTCTAAGCTGTCTTTCATTTCAGGAGCCTTTGGGCAAGGTTTAATATTTGGACCTCTAATTATTTCTATGCTTGCTGCGTCCTTTTCTGATAATGGTGGAATAAGCATTCCTTCATCTTTTGTTATTTCTATAATTGCATCATTTGTAAGGTTTGTTTCAGAACCAAATGCTGGACTACTGGAGTCATTTGTAATAAAGCTATTAGGATTTGTAATAATACCTGTAATAGCGGCACTTGCAGCACTTTCAGGCGAAACTAGGTACACTTCAGCCTCTGCGCTACCACTTCTTCCTTTAAAATTTCTGTTAAATGTTCGTAATGTTACTGCGCCTGTAGAAGGTGCAAACCCTTGTCCAATACAAGGCCCACAAGCACTTTCTAAAATTCGGAAACCAGCCTTTATTAATTCGCCTAAAATACCTGATTTTTCTGCAAGGAGTAGGGTTGCACGGCTTCCTGGAGCAATACCAGCTTCAACATGAGGTGCAACATATTTTCCCTTTACTATTTTCGCTACTGCAGCTAAATCATCTAGAGATGAGTTTGTACAAGAACCAATAACTACTTGATTAACTTTTTTTCCTTTAATTTCTTCAATAGTTTTTATTGCATCTGGAGAATGTGGGCATGCTGCCATAGCTTCAAGAGTGCTTAAGTTTATATCTATTACTTTGTAATATTCGGTTCCTTCATCGGCTTTTAATTCTGTCCAATCTTTTTCTCTTCCCATTAGTTCCATAAAAGATTTTGTGTTTTCATCGGAAGGAAAAATACTACACGTAGCACCAAGTTCTGCACCCATATTTGTTATAGTTGCTCTTTGGGGAACAGATAAATCTTTTAGACCTTCTCCATAGTATTCGTAAATTGCAGATACACCGCCTTTTACTGTTTCTTGTCTAAGAACTTCTAAAATAATATCTTTTGCGCTTACGCCATTTTTTAGTTTACCAGTAAGATTAACACCAATAATTTTAGGCATTACTAGGTGGAACGCACCGCCACCCATTGCTACAGCTACATCTAGTCCTCCGGCTCCTATGGCAATCATGCCCAACCCACCGCCAGTAGGAGTGTGGGAATCTGAGCCTAGTAATGTTTTGCCTGGTATTCCAAATTTTTCTAAATGAACTTGATGGCAAATACCATTTCCTGGGCGGGAAAACCACAGACCATATTTTGCGGCTATGCTTTGTAAATATTGGTGGTCATCCATATTCTTAAAGTCTGTTTGTAATGTGTTATGATCAATGTATGAAACAGAAAGCTCTGTTTTTACTCTTGGAATACCAATTGTTTCAAATTGTAGGTAAGCCATTGTCCCAGTTGCGTCTTGTGTGAGTGTTTGGTCAATTTTTATTGCTATTGGAGTATCAGGTGCTATTGGTGTTCCCAATGTTACCGATGATCCCGAGCAAGAGTCTTTAATAATGTGAGATTGTAGAATTTTTTCTGCTACAGATAATGCCATAATGCCTCCAAAGTCAAGCAAACAAAGAAATATGTCGATAATGGAGTAGGTGGTTTGCTTGATTTTTATTGTAATAATCACTAATATTGTATCGTTTAATGGAGAAAATGTCTATTACTCTTGTAAAAAAGTATTGTGTAAAGTGTGTAGATAGGCAGTAAAAGTATCGAATGAAGTTTTTATTAATTGTTTTCAGTGTATGTATATTTTCCTCATGTTCTAATAGTGATACTACAGCTAAGTTTAACTATGATGGAGAAGAAACGCTTAAAACTCTTGTCGAGCAGAGGGAAACCGAAATACAGTGGCCTCAAGTTAAAAATGAAAGTGTAGCAAGCTCTGATACTAAATTTAATATTACAATTAAAAATGATATGGAATTATTTTTATATAACAATTCGGATAAGGAAGTATATCCCTCTCTTGAGGGCTTTGGTAGCTTAAATACTAGTAATATGAGTAAAAATTTACTTAACTTTATTAGTAGTTTTCTAGAAAGCGTTCAAAAAAAGAATATAGATATATTGTTTTTTGAATATGAAAAAATATATATGCAGACTGTTTTAGAATATAATTTACGCGATTATCCAGATTTTACGGACTTTGTTATTGGAGAAGCTTTTGCTTTTGATACACCTAAGTATTCGTATGAAATACCTGCACGCATGTATTTTTCTGGCGGATATACCGATGTAACTATTTTCTGTCAATTCATTGAAGATGCTTATAAGATAGGTCAATGCAATATTGGGGCTATTGTGTATGAGTAAGGGAGTAGTTGGAGTAGAAAGGGAAATTGTGCTTAATACCCTAATGCACGATCAATCTCCGTTGATGGTAAGCCCAGTAGTAAAAAAGGGCGTTGCTGTTGATAGCATGACATTGCAAAGTGATGAGTACAAAATTTATCCAGAAGGTATTTTATTTTTCAAACGCTTTTTGTCACAATGGCAAGTTATATTAGATGTGCTAGCTTCAAACAGAAGAGCTAATGTACGGATGAGCGTGGTTTTTTACCATAGGGGTAGGGGACTATTTTTCATTAGTAGTTTGAAGAAGGTGCGAAATGGATATGCTCTTATGATTCCAGAGCGTGTTCAAAAATTACAGGAAGAAGATAATGAGTGTGTTGGCGAAATTAATGCAAAAATTTTTTTAGAAAACTCATCTGGAATACATGCAAAATGTCAAGAAGTGGGGCATTTTACATTATTTAATAATAATGTATGGCAAAATTTTTCAAGGTCAGATTTTGAAAACTCTCAAAAGTTTCTTAAAGAATACGCTCTCTTAGAAGAGTCAAGTCTTGGTGACAAATGTAAAGGTATAATTACTAACTCAAAGAAGATCTTATATGCACCAGAAAAAAAGATACCGAAAAGGAATTTTTTTCCATTTTCTGCAACAATAACAGAGCGTTTTCTTTCATATAACTCAGACACAGAACTAGAAAAAGAGCTAGAGCAATGTCAGTATTCTACATATATACCATTGTGCGCAAGACCTTCTGAGCCTGTTCATACTATCCTAGGAGCAAAAGCAAAAATGGTTTTACTTTCTCCAAGTGACCTTCTAGAAACAATAGTATTACTGCCGTTATGTAGGTATTTAGGAATTGAACATAAGTCTAAACTTACATCATCTTCACTTCCTCATCTTGACATTATATGCATTACTGATTCTGCAATAGTTTTAGGGATGAACATGGAAAAAAGTAAGGCTTTTAGTTTTAGAAAGACAACTGAACATGATTTTCCGTTGATGAAATATCAAGAATATGTTTTACAATTAAGAGTACCTGTTGAAAACATGGTTAGAACAATTTCTGTTAGAATTAATGTATCGAATATTTATAAAAATGATTCAAAAGCCGCTTGTGCACTTTGTCGGTTTATAAATTTACAAGAAGAAGATAGGCGTTTTTTATATGAAAAATACTATAAAACAAAAATGAGATAGTTAGCTCTTTTCTTTTTCTTATTTATCGTTTATACTATACGCATGAGAACAACATTTTTAACTAATGAACAAAAAGAATTTTTTGCTGAATTATCACAAAAATTTGAAGATACAATTGAATCGGTAGAAATGGTATGCTTTGACGGGGATAAACACCTTTTTGAGTCTATTGGGCTTCAGCTGCCTCCAGGCAGAAATAATCTTTGGGCTATTTTGGCTTATGGCAAAGAGGGCCTGCATATTTATGTTAATCCAACAGAAGCAACTATACTAGGGTTTAAACTAGGAAACCAAAAGACGGCTCCTAAAGAGCAATTGTTTTCATTTTCTAACTTTGCATCATGGGATGTTGAAACAGTAGTAAAAAGATTTTTGTGTTTTCAAAGCGTCAATAAATATGCTCTTTCGTTAAATATTACATATAATTCACCAGTTCAAGGTGATGTGAGAGGAACATTGCTTATTCAAACACAAATGCCTGCAAAAAACATACTCTCAAAAATGAAAGAATACAAAAACAAGTAAGATAGATTTATATATTATCTTCTTTCTCTTCTTCTGTGCTTTGATTTTCAGCTTCCTCTTCGGCTCTTTCTTTTTCTTCTGCATAGCTACCTAAGAACACAGAAATTGGGTGAAGTGTTTGGAAGTTTTCGCATACAATTTTTAGAATTACCATCATTGGAACACCGAGTACCAGCCCTGTGAATCCCCATAACCATCCCCAGAATGAAAGAGATACTATGATAACAAATGGAGACAAACCTAGTTGTCGCCCTTGTATTCTTGGTTCTAAAAAATTTCCTAAAGCAAAGTTTACTGCAAGCATTAATATTGCAGTTGCAATAACGGGAGCTGGGTCAGGGAAAAATTGAACAAGTGCGAAAATTGTAGTGATAATTCCAGAAAAAATAGAACCAAAATTTGGTATAAAGTTTAGTACAAATGCAATAAACGCCCATACAATTGGAAAGTCTAGTCCAATAATAAGTGTTCCTATAAACACAAGTATACCGGTTGCAAGTGAAATGAAAAATTTTACAGAAATATAGCGAATAGTTTGCTCAATGATATTTGTAATAATGCCAGTTACTTTTTCTTTGTTTTCATCTCCAAACATTATATCAAGTTTTTTTCGCAAAAATCGTAGTTCCATTAAAAAGAAAACTGCGAAAAGTGTAACGAGTGTAACGTTTGCCATGAAAGATAATAGATTTCCTGAAAAACTAAAGGCAAAATTTTGTATTGTCTGGCGTATTCCAACTTGACTCCATAGATTTTCAATAAGTGTAAACTCTTCATTGAAGGTGAGGTTGAAAAATACTGCTAGAGAAGAATAGATTACAGTAAAACGTTCTTCGTATTTAGGAAGTAAATCTACAATTGTTAACAGGCTTGAAATAAGTAAGCTTCCAAATGCTGTAACTGCAATTAGCACAATTACCAAAATTACAGCAATACCCAATAACCATGGAATTTTAAATTTTTTATTAAGTGTGAGTAATAAAGGCTCAAATACAAGCGAAATTAAAACCGCCATAGTAGCAGGAATAAAAACTGAAGCTGTTAGATGTAATACAGCAGTAAATACTATTATTACAAGTACAAGTAAGAGTAAAAATATTGGGCGTGCAAAATTCATTTGCTTTTTTAATTTAGTAATCTTTTCATGATCCATCATATACTCCTCATTTTACTCTTACACGAAGTTGTATTATTTTTTTGCTGGGATTACATCAAATCCACAAAGAGGAACAAGCGCTTGAGGAATTGTAACTGAACCATCTTCATTTTGATTGTTTTCAAGTACTGCAATAATTGCTCTAGAAATTGCAATGGCGGTACCGTTAAGCATATGAACAAATTTATTTTTTCCATCATCATCTTTAAAACGAACATTTAAGCGTCTTGATTGGAAGTCGGTACAGTTTGAAGTAGAGGTAACTTCTCCCCATTCGCCGCCGTTTCTACCTGGCATCCATGCTTCTAAGTCCCATTTTCTATACGCTGGAGCACCTAAGTCACCAGTACAAGTGTCTACAACACGGTATGGAATGTTTAAACCTTCAAATATTTCTTGTTCAATATTTCTAAGTTTTTCATGAATTTCATCTGATTGTTCAGGTAAACAATATACAAACATTTCAACCTTTGTAAATTGGTGAACGCGGTACAAGCCTTTTGAAAATTGGCCAGAGGCTCCTGCTTCTCTTCTAAAGCAGTGAGAAATACCACCGTACATTAATGGAAGTGTTTCTTTTTTGAGTATTTCGTTAGAATGATATCCACCAAGGGTAATTTCTGCAGTTGCTACTAAACATGCATTTTCACCTTCTAATGTGTACACGTTAGATTCATTTCCTCTAGGGTTAAATCCAATACCTTCTAAAATTTCTTCGCGTGCTACGTCTGGAGTAGTGAAGGGCATAAAGCCATGTTTTCTAAGCACATTAAGTGTGTACATTATAAGGGCTTGTTCTAAAAACACTGCTTCATTTTTTAAGTAGTAAAATTTAGTTCCAGAAACCTTTGTTGCGCGGTCAAAGTCAATAATATCTAAGTCTTGGCCTAGTTGTACGTGGTCTTTTGCTTCAAAAGAAAATTTTGGAATGTCACCCCAAACGTGTACTTGCGGATTGTCAGTGTCTTCAACACCAATTGGAGCATCTTTATGTGCCATGTTAGGAATTTTTAAAGCGGCTTGCTTTAAGTCTTCTTCAACTTTTGTAACTTCAGCTTCAAGACTAGCAATATCTTCTTTTATTGCTTTACCTTCTGCAATAAGCTTTTGTCTTTCAGCGTCCGTTAGTTTAGCTTTCATTGCATTAGCATTTTCATTTCTTTTGGCTTGCTTTTCTTGTAAAGCAGTAACAACTTCCGCTCTTTTATCAAAAAGAGTTACAACAGCATCAGCATCGGCAACCATGTTCCGATTTTTAATATTTTTCTTTACCTCATCGAGGTTTTCTTTAATAAAACGATAATCTAACATGAGTTTATTATATAGATAAGTAGGGTTTTGTTCAATATAATTATGCATAACAATTAACAATTATTTTAATGAAAAACTGAACGCACATAAAAAAGCTAACGTATATCCTGAAAAAAATCAGTATTTACGTTAGCTCTCACTTATTAATTATGCATTATTAATTGTTAATTATTCAATCTTCCCCATATTCTTCATAGTATTCATCGATTCTTTCGGCAAGTGTATTTCTATTTATTTGTATTATTCCCATTTCACGTTTTGCGTTTTCGGTTGAATCTGAAGCGTGGGCAGAGTTTACCATTACATTTGATCCAAACTCTTTGCGAATTGTTCCGCCTTCAGCTTTTGTAGGATCTGTTGCACCAAGTACTTGTCTTATTCTATCTACAGCATTTTCGCCTTCATAAATGAGAACCATACATTTTACTTTTCCAGGATCTGCAAGTTCATTTTCAGGGCAGTGTGATGGTTTTGTTCCAGACATAAACTCAACAATGCTTTCAAATTGATCAATTGCAAAGTCTTTCCCAAAGCTATTACAAATCATCTTTCTTGACTCACTTGTTAAGCGCACATCAAATTGTTTTTCAAGTGTTTTTATTGCTTTTTCACCAATTGATTCAGAAAGTTTTTCTACAAGGATATCTTTTACAGGTCCATAGAACTCTAAGGCTTGCGCTACAGACATTCTAAACATTTTACAGCCAATAATCCTAAGGCCTGTTCTAGAAAACATGTCAATAATTGATCCTGGTCTTGATGACGCAAACTTCCAGTTGTCAGGCTTAATAATAACAAGTGTTCTTTCAATATTTACAGGGTTAATGTGTTTAATATTTTCAACAATGTTTGGTTGAGTTTTAAGATACTTACTGAACATTTTTAGGGTAAATGCAATGCTCTTTGGTGTTCGTGCCACAATTACTGCAGGTTCAAAATATTTTACAACAGTTTTTTCTTTATCTGCCCAAATAATATCTGCATAAGTGTCTCGAACTGTTTCGCCCGCAGTTTCGCCTTCATCAATGTATCGAACTTCGTATAAGCCGCCGCAAATTTTGTAAATTTTTTCTCTAGCGTCCTCACCTTTAAAAAGAAGAAGCATTGTTCTATGTCTTCTGCCATCAGATGGCATTAAATTTTCTAGTATATAATCTTGGAAAAGCTTTGCCTTCTTTTGTGGCAATCCATACAGTTCGTAATCATCTACAGAAG
>CAYJKA010000002.1:0-37244 GCA_964370655.1 uncultured Treponemataceae bacterium
ATATTAAGTTCTTTATGGAATGTGCTCGCGTAATTACAGGCCCTTACGGATACCTTATCACTCGCGCAATTCACGAAAAACATATTTACCGTGAATATATTGGCGTAGACGCTTGTATGGCGGATTTAATGAGACCTGGTATGTACGGCGCCTATCATGAAATTACCGTTTCAGGTAAAGAAACAGACAAAGAAAGTGAAACATACGATATTGTAGGCTCGTTATGCGAAAACTGTGATAAGTTTGCAGTACAACGGCCTCTACCGAAAATTGACCTAGGTGACCTTTTAATTATTCATGATGCAGGAGCTCACGGTAGAGCAATGGGCTTTAACTACAATGCAAAACTTCGATGTGGTGAATTACTACTACGTACAGATGGCTCTGTTGTTCAAATAAGACGAAAAGAAACTATTGATGATTATTTTGCAACATTAAACTTCGAAGAACTTAAACAGTTTAAGGCATAACATTTTAATAAAATTACTAAGCTCTTTATATTGTAAAAGCAATTATTTTTACTTTATAAAGAGCTTAGTTTAACCCAATTCTGACGTAATTAGATAATGAGCAATTGTGCCTTTTCTAGGGATATCGGGAAAAGAATCGCGATAATACCAATTAGCTTCTTCTAATTCATTTTTATCAATTTGAATATCACCAGACTCCCAATCACAAACAAAGCCTAGCATTATTTGATTAGGGAAGGGCCAAGATTGGCTTTTTATGTAGCGAACATTTGTAACCTTAAGTGCAACTTCTTCAAATACTTCTCTTTTTACACAATCTTCTAGCGTTTCCCCTTGCTCTAAATAGCCAGCAAGACAAGTATACACACTTTGAGCTCGCTGCGCATGTTTTGCTAAAAGTACTTGATTGCCTTTCCTAATCAAAACTATAATAGCAGGACTAAAAGAAGGGTAACGGCGAATATTACATCTTTTGCAATCTACAGCTGTCTCATCATTAGAATCAAGCAACTCTCCTCCACACGTTGAACAATAGTTCATGTGCTGTTTCCAAAGTACAAGGGAGCGAGCTCTTGCAGCTAGCTGTGCTTTTGAGTCATAATATGAGAATATAGTTACAAGTGGAATAAGCTCATAAGTAGTAGGTAAATCTATGTCATTTTCTAAAAAACATGACACGTAATTATACGTATCTTCAAATATCCAAGATGTAATTTTTTTTTCGCTAATTAAACCTTGTAATGTTTCCTTATCCGGTAAATCTAAGGTATGTTCTTTTACTAAAATACTTGTATTATAAAATATAAAAATAGTATTAAAATTACATATTTCTGGGTTCGTTTTTATTGCCATTCATTTTCCTAAAGCATAATTGAATCTAAGAGTTTTACTATTTTTCTTGTTGCCTTACCGCGATGTGATATTTCATTTTTTTCTCTATCGCTTAAAGCTGCAACTGTTTTATTATATTCGTTTAAAAAGACTATAGGATCATATCCAAAACCACCTTCTCCGTATGCCTCATCCATACTAGAAACCAGTTCGCCTTCCATTGTATCTTGAACACAGGCAAAAGAATTATGCCCATAATATAATACCATTGCACATACATAATAGCATCTTCTATTTTGTATTTTTTTACCTTCTAATGCACTATTTACATGATCAATAAGCAATGCATTTTTTTCTTCTTGAGAAATTGAAGACCTATTGTCTAATCTACCTTTTGGGAAATCTCGTCCTTCATATCGAGCAGAATAAATCCCCGGAGCATCATTAATTGCCTCTACACAAATACCAGAATCATCTGCTAATACTGGTTTTTGTACAATATCCCAAAGTGCTTTTGCCTTTATTAAAGCATTTTCAATAAAAGTAGAGCCAGTCTCTTCAGGATCAAAATCTATTCCATTGTCTTTTGGTGTCAAAATAGTATGCCCTTCGCATATATTTTCCATCTCTCGTTTTTTATGCATATTTCCTGTTGCTAAATATAAAATCATAAAAAAAGTATACCATTTTTTTTATTTTTATTCCATACGGTAAAAACAAAACTTATACAGTCAGTAGTTTTATGTGATCCGTTGTCTTAGCCTCTTTTAGTATCTTATAAACAGCATGTTCTTTCATATGCAAAACTTGAGCTAACTGTCCATTTGATGGCTTAATTCCCTTTAACTTTTTAAGACTTTTCATATTATAGTTCCAGTTTCTAGAGTAGTGATTATAATTGTTCCTAAGCCTTTTGGCAACATAGGAATTTTCATCAACAAAGTCTAGTTCAAGCCTACAGCTATTTCTTTTAATGTAGCTCAGATTTATTCTTTCTTTTTTTTCTTCTGCACTATCTATCTTTTTTTTCATTAGTTTTTCTAACGTTTCCTTTAATTCAAATAAATCTTCTTCAGTATAATTTGTTATTTTTGCAAGGGTGAAAATATGGTTAGGCGTTAAATAATAACAAGATTTTAAAGCTAGTATCAATATAGTTAATGCATCTTTTTTTTTCAAGTTTTGCAAATTACAATGAGAATCAAGAATAGCAGAAGGATTATATTCGACAGAATTTTCACACATAAGATAATCTTCTTCTGTTTTAATATAATATTTAATAGACTCTTGTTTTGCTTTTTTATGATAAAACTCTCTAAACCACGACTTTTTTAAGCTAATAATATTACTTGTAATATATGTAGAAAATGTAGATAAATCCCTTCTGTATTTTAGTAAAATATTCTGCATATGTTCAAGCAAGTATAAAAGAAATTCACTTTGCTCATCTTCGCCCATGTTGTATAAACCAAATAATTTTGGAGATTTAAATAAACATACTAATATTTTATTTGAAGCATCCTTAGAACTTAATAAACCTTTTTCATAATCTTCATAAATTTCATTGACTACATTTCTCATAATAATTTCTCCATCGTTGTACATACTATTTATGATGCTAGGCATAAAAGAAATAAAACTTTCCTATGAAATTTATATAGCAAAATACGTGCCAATTATTATTTTAAATAAAAAAAAGCTTATTTCCTTGTATATCAAAGAAATAAGCTAGTTAATATAATATTGTATTTACAAGATTTTTCTGTATTTATTGAGAAATCTTGTAAAAAACAAAAATAAAATGCTTTTTACTCAAAGACTTTTGAAAATTCCGCTAAAATTCTTGGAATAAAAGTACTAATTCTCTCTTGAGTACTTAAACCTGATGCATTTTTATGGCCACCACCACCGAAAACAGCTGCTATTGAACTAACATCAATATTTCCTTTTGACCTAAAGCCTGCTGTGCACTGACTTTCAGTTTCTTGTCGTAAGAAAACTGCTGCTTGAACTTCGTCTGTTGATAATAATAATTGATACAATGCATCATTATCACGACCTTCTTTCCCAAGCTTTTGAGTATCTTCCATTGTTTCATATGTAATAATAAGCTTGCCGTTAAAATACTGGGTTGCCCTTTCTAAGCTTAGTGCTAGCAATTTTCGAGTAGAGAAGGGCTTACCACTTTCAATATCTTGTGCTGTTTCTCGTGGGTTTGCACCTGCTTTAACTAATCTTGAGGCTGCAAGAAATACTTCTTCACTTGTCTCATTTAAAAATCTAAAGAACCCTGTATCTGTAGATAAACCGAAAAATAAGAGTTTAGCATCTTCGGTATCAATACTATCAAACTTATATTCATAAAGTTGTTGAACTAAACAAGTCGTAGCGGGGGAGCTAGGAATTATTATAGAATTATCTGTACTTTCAGCTGTTCTGTGATGATCAATAATAAATGTATCATAGTTTCTCACTTGCTTATCAATTTCTTCACCTAAACGAAAATGATCTGAACAGTCAACTATAAAAAGACCAATTTTTTTCTTATTGGTACTTAGTGGTGTAAACTCAGATTTAAACATTTTTTCATATGGCTTTGATTCACTTCTTTTAAAAGGACCTGCAGAAAGTACGGTTACAGGTTTACCTAACTTTTGAATTAAACTCTTTAGCACTAATGAACTAGCTATGCAGTCTCCATCTGGTTCTTTGTGTCCTGCAACTATAAAACTATCATGTGATTCTAAAAAAGCATCAAACAATTCATATTGTTCTTTTGAAATCGTTATCATTATTTCCCTTTGTTGTAATTCTATTTTATATATAATATATTTTTTTGTGGTATTTCTATCTCAGTCAACTTTGTAAATTTGCTGCCTGAAATTCTTGGCATTCCATTCTCTATGTAAATATCTATCTCTGTTCTCATACCATAGCTATCAAAATATAGCCCTGGTTCTACAGAAAAGCAAGATCCATTAAGCATTGTTCTTTTATCCGGAAACTCAACAGAATCCAAATTAACACCTGAACCGTGACAAGCGGTATCTATACCATGACCTGTTCTGTGTTTAATATCATTTTGAAATCCAGCACTAATAAGTATATCCCTTACGGCTGCATCTAATTCAAAACCAGTAACATCAAAAAGTCTGTTTTCACAAGCTTTATCATGTAAGATAGTATATACAATATCTCGTGCTGAGCATAAAGTTTCAAATGTTTCTTTATAGTCTTGTGGAACAGTTGTATCGTACACTCCTACCCAGGAAATGTCAGCGTAAATTGCACCTTCTTTACTAATATTTCCATTTTCATCTAGTGCGGCCTTTTCTTTAGCAAAAATATCTAACTGAATAATATCGCCTTTTTTCGCTATTGCTGAGTTCGAAATTGGAACAGAATAATGTGGGTCACCCGCGTTTTTACCAAATGCTACAATTGGCTCATGATGATATACAAGAGAATATGTGGCAAACTTATTTAAAATAAACTGTAAAACATCATATTCGGACACTTCTAAGTTTGCCTTAAATTTGAATGAAATAAATTCCCAAGTTTCTAAAACAATTTTGTAGAGTAGGGTTGCTGCTCTTTCATGGCTTTCTATACCCTTAGGTGTTAACAAACCCTTTGTTATTTGAATTAGTTGAGAAGCACTTACCACGTTAATATCACACTCTTGTAAACTCTGAATAAAACCCGCGTCTACGGTTGATATAACAGAAATATCCTTATCAACTAAACATGCAAAAGTAGAACTTGAATATTGTTTTAAAATACTTATCAACTCTTTCCTACCTGAATATACTATTGTGTCTCCAGGTAAATCTTCTAAAATAGATCGTTCAATAGCGTGAACAATTTTTACTGGATTACCTGAAGTTGGAATAATATATACCCATCTTCTACTTGAAATTGTGTCTGCATTTAGTGAGAGTAGAGAGTCTGTTAATGAATCGCGATGTGAAAAGTTTGTAAAAACCCATCCATGCATTGCAGTTTGTGTTTGCAATGCATTTTGAATGGCTTGTAAATTAAACAATGATTTATTCCAAGATGAGAGTGTCGCCTAATCCGCCAGCGTCAACATCAAGACCTTTATCCATAGTTCCCCAAGAAACATTGTTTCTATCGTTAGGCATTGTCATAATTACTTTTGAAAAAGCACCGTCTGTGTATTGTAACAATAGGTATGGTGTAAAATCTGTTGTTTCAAGTGTTCTTAAAACGCCTTTGTCGCTTCCAGTTTTGAACCATTCTGTTGGTAATGTAACTTGTCCAAGTTCAACACCTTTTGTATAATACATAACAACATATGCATCTGGATGTTCGTACACTTTATATACTTGAACATTTCGATACTCAACCGATTTATCATCTGGTCCAACTTGTGCAAAAGCTCCTACTACGAGCAATGTTAATACAGCTACTGACATTATCAGCTTTTTCATGCAATCCTCCTGGAAAACATAGTAATAATTTACTTTCTTATATCTTATTTTCGGCATATATTCTCTTTTTCAAGAGTACATTTTATATTGTTGCAAGCATAATAGCTTTTATTGTGTGCTTTCTATTTTCTGCTTGATCCCACACCTTGCTTTTTTTGCTTTCTATAACATCTTCAGTTACTTCTTCCCCTACAACTGCAGGAAGACAGTGTAAAAAGATTGTTGAATCTTTTTCTGTTTTTTTCATTAAAGTTTCATTCACTTGATATGGTGAAAGCATTTTAATTCTACTTTCTTTAAGAGCTTCTTCACCCATTGAAACCCATACATCAGTATACAGGCAATCAGCATTTTTTACAAGTGAAATATCACTAGATATTTGAATATTTGAGCGAGATTTTTTTGCAAGAGCTTCACAAATTATAACAATTTCCTCAGTTGGAAATAATTCCTTTGGACTAATAATTGAAAAATTAATTCCCAATTTTGCACAAATGATCATTAATGAAGTAGCAACATTGTTTCTTCCATCCCCGCAATAAGCTACGTTAAGACCCTTTAACTTTCCAAAATTTTCCTTAAGGGTCATAACATCAGCAAGCGCTTGTGTTGGATGATATTCATCTGTTAAACCGTTGTATACCGGTACTCCAGAATGTTTTGCTAATAGCTCAACATATTCTTGGGAAAACCCTCTGAATTGTATTGCAGAGAACATTCTTCCCAAGACTCTAGCTGTATGTTCTATAGATTCTTTAGCACCTAGTTGAATATCCTGATTTGATAAAAATACAGGATGCCCACCTTCTTCGCCAAAAGCAGTTTCAAATGCACATCGTGTCCGAGTAGAACGTTTTTCAAAGAGCAAAGCAATTGTTTTACCTTTAAATCGTTCTTTTAGTTTTCCTTTCTTAGACTGTTTTTTTACTTTTAGTGATAAATCTAATAAAGTATTTATTTCTTCAGTAGTCCAATCAAGCCAATTAATTAATGATCGACCTTTAAAAGGTGCTGTTTTTTGTTTTTTCTTCATATACCAATTTTAATTGTTATTAGTAAAAAAGTCAACAAATCAAATTAACAAGAAGCAATTAAAATTACGCTAAAACAGTTTGAAAATCATTAAAGCACGGTAGTAAAAAGGAATTTCATCCAAAAAGGTTTCGTTGTGGACGTTACACTTTTAATAACTGTGCACCTCTAAAAACTGGCTTTTTTCACCAATTCCAGTAACTGCAAACCATTGCTTTTCACCATTTACCCAGTATTTTTCAAACGCCTTTTTTACATCATTTGCACTAACATCTCGTACCCTGTCTGTAAATGTAAGATATTGCTCTGGGTTATTAAACATTAACATTGAACTTCTAATTTGAGCAGAAGTGCCTGCGTTTGTTTGTGATGAATAGTATTGAGAGTTTATAAGAGTATTCTTATACCCCTCAAGCCTGTTTTCAATAGTATCATAAATAAACTCTTGCGTGCTTTCATCTTTCCCTGAAATTACCTTATTCTCAAACAATAGGGTTTCAGCTTCAGCTATATATTTTGCAATATTTTCCAAGTCTGATACCTTATAAGCTCTAAGAGTTCCAAATGGCGCTTTAGAGTATGTATAAGAGGCCCCTATTGAATATACTGCCCCGTAATGCTCTCTTACAACATTAAAAAGAGTTTCTGAATATATATCTGAGGCAATTCTAAACGCAATTTCATCTTCACTTCCAGGCTTAGGCGCACTCACTGTGTAGGCGACATAACCAGAACCTGCAGCGCTACTTAATTCATTTACTAGAGTACTTCCGCCAACAGTCGCTTCGGGTATGGACGGAAAATCTATTTCAGTGGATTCTATAAGCCCCAACGTTTTATTTAATGCTTGTACAAGCTTCATTCCATCAACATTTCCAACAGCAATAACTGCAAGTCTATTTGCATTATGAATACCAGTTAAATGTTTTTGCATATTTGGAATTGTTATATTTTCAATTGAATCATTTGTAACATTTGACGATGCCGCATACGGATGATTAGTATAACGAGAGTCAATAATTGATTCCGTAAGGACTGTATTAGGATCTTCCAGTTTGAATTGAAGCGATTGCGAAATGGAGGTCATTAGAGTAGTGTATTCTTGTTCACCAAATACCGGATTCAAAAAACCGTCAATAAAAACAGGAAGTAGTTCATCAAAATAATAATCAATACTAACCAATCCTAAAGTACTTCCAAGTTGATTTGAGGATGCATACATACTACCTTGTGTATTATAAAGTATTTTTTGAATTTCACTATAAGGGTAAGCATTACTTCCAAGTGTCATCATTTCAAACAAAGAGCTTTCTATGCCTGAATATTCTGGTTCTATAAGTGCTGTTCCGCCTTTTACACTAATTTGCAACGAAATAATTTGGCTAGAATCTGTTTTGTTTACAATAACTGGAATCCCATTTTCAAGTTCATAGTATTCAAATGCAACATCCTTATTTCCTTGCACGGAGACACACGATGTTATAATAACCATAATAAATATAAATATACCAATTTTTCTCATAGTTCACATTCCTTCTTTTTACTTCCACCAAAAGGCGTTTTCATCTGTAATTGTAATAAAACCAGCTTTTTCAAAGTCTTCTCTTTGAGCTTCAAAAATGTCAGGATTTATAGAAACCATTATCATTGAGTTTTTATCATTGATATATGTTTCAAAAAGTTCTGAAATATCGCTAGCTTTAACCTTTTCAAGATTGTCTAAATAGTTAAAATAATAATCAGAATTTGTTGCAATCCAAAAAAAGCGCAAAGTACTTAAAAGCCCTTGAGCAGTTTGCCTTTCATATATTTGAGAATCTCTTAAGCGCTGCGTTGCACTGTCATACTGTGCCTGCGTAAAATATTGTTCATCCGATATAATTCTTGGAACAATTGTCTCAGTTATTGTGTTTGAAAATAAAAAGGTTCTGTCAACTATGTTAGATTCTGGCGCAAGCAATGCAGCAGAAAAACTCATAATGCTTCCATGTCTAGATGTTAAAAAACCAGTGCTTATATAATCGGACGTTGGAACCATAAGTTCCTTTACACTTGTTATGTTTTTTATAAAATTGCTTTCAGGATTTGCAGCAGCAGTTAAGTAAACATCTGCAGCATAGGTAGATTCTAAATCTCTTTCACCATCTGGCCCTCTATAAAATATACTTACTTGAGCAATTGCAGGAGACACTTGCTCATTTGGGTACACAAGATATGTTTGATTTTCAAACTCTTCGTTTTTTACAAGATAATCCTTATTGGCCCATGGGTCAGAAGCTCTTTCCCAATCTCCATATATCTCTTTTACCATTTGATATACTTCCTCATGTTCAACATCACCACCTATGAATAAGGCAGTATTATTTGGAACATAATAAGTATTTTTCATGTCTATCAGTTCTGCAAGAGTAGAGCGTTTTATATTTTCAATTGTTCCACCTGGATCAAATTGCCATGGCGATTTTGGAAAACCAAACTTATAAAGTGCATTATAAAAAATTCTTGATGGTTCAGCATAACCACCTTCAAGCTCTGCAATTACAACTTTCTTTTCATTTTGAAATTCTCTTTCATTCAACAAAGGTTCTCTTACTGCATAAGACCAAAACTCTAATCCTTCATAGGTTAAATCTGATGGAACAGTAAAAAAGTAATTTACATATTCATTTGCAGTTGAACCATTCCAAGAAGGAACCCCCATATCATTTATGGCTTTTTGAACTGCAGCAGCAGTTGGAAATTTTGAATTACCTTTAAAAATCATGTGTTCATAAAGATGAAAAAGCCCAACAGTATCTTCTGTTTGAGAAATTCCCCCGCCTTTTACAGCAAGCTCAATGTAGGTAAGTGGAACATTACTATTTTCTGCAATAAAAACCTCAAGTCCATTATCCAGTGTATAGTGATACACATCCTGTACAGTAGTTGCCTCTGCAACAAGGGAAGTGGTACAAAGAAGTATACACAATCCCATAAAAATTGCCTTACATGTCTTATTCATGCATTTTTCCTTACTGGGAACCTCTGAAAAGAAATTCAGTTTTTAGAGGTTCCATACTATTAAGATATAGTGATAATTAGTCTGCTTGCAACTAATAATTAATTACACTATAATGATACTACTTTATATAAAATAAGTAAAGGATTTACTATGGTTGCTGTAATTGTTAACTGTTTTGCTGTACTGATTGGTTCAATTCTTGGACTTGTTTTTGCAAAAAAAATTACTGACTCATTTAATGCTGCTGTTACAGTCGGCGCAGGTATTGTTTGTACTGTTCTCGGTATTGAAATGGCGCTTGAATATCAAAATATCATATATCTAACACTAGCTGCAATAATAGGTGGACTTTTAGGAACACTATGGGATATTGATGGAAAAATTTTATCTTTTGGCGAATTTTTAGAAAAAACTGTATTAAAAGTCACAAAGCAATCTCACAGTTGTAATACTGAAAAAACATCTACCTTTGCACATGCTTTTTTAAATGCTTCTGTATTATTTTGTGTTGGGGCCATGAGTATTCTAGGTTCATTTAAAGCAGGTATCGAAGGCGATTTTACCATCATTTTTACAAAGTCTGTGCTTGACGGTTTTATGGCCATTGTGTTTACTGCAGCTATGGGTATTGGAACCGCATTTTCAGCTATTACCATTTTTCTATATCAAGGATTGCTCACAGTTGCTTCTACCTTTGTAGCACCTTATGTGAGCGAAATAATGTTATCAGAAATTACAGCCATTGGTGGTTGTTTAATAATCATGGTAGGCATAAATATACTAGGAATAAAGAAAATTAAAACAGCAAATTATCTTATTTCTGTTTTTTTAATTCCAGTGTTTTATGCTCTGGATCCACTTTTTAAGAGCATTTTAGAACTATTTTAATATGAAAAAGAAAAACCTTACTGCACAACAAAGACAAAACCTCATAGCAAAAGCAGGCCTTATAGCATTATTAGGAAACTTAATTTTAGCAATTGCAAAATTATCTGTTGGATTTTTAACAGATAGTCTTTCTGTTATGGGAGACGGTATCGACACAACCACTGATGTTATCATTGCAGGAATGACACTTGTTATTGGTAAAATTATAGCTCGCCCTTCAGATGCTTCACACCCTTGGGGACACGGTAGAGCAGAGACAATGGGGACTCTTGCACTTTCATTTATTATCTTTTTTGCAGGAATTCAGTTAGCAATATCAGCTATTACCCAACTTAATCAACAAACCATTGTAGTTGAAACAAGTAATATGGCTATTTGGGTTACTTGTGCCTCCATTCTAATAAAACTATTACTTGCTATATCGCAGCTAATTTTAGGGAAACTTGCCAATAGTTCAATGGTTAAAGCAAATGCACAAAACATGATTAATGATATCGTTATTTCAGGTTCCGTATTAATTGGCTTAATACTTAGCTACTCTTTTGATTCTCCAATAATTGATCCCATTGTAGCACTACTAGTTAGCATATGGATACTAAAAAATGCAATTCATATATTTTGGGAAATGAATGTTGAACTCATGGATGGTAATGCAGATACAGAAATTTATTCACAATTATTTGAAGCTGTACGAACTATTGAAGGTGTTAGCAATCCACACCGAGTTAGAATGAGAAAAATAGCAACATTCTGGGACGTAGACTTAGATATTGAAGTTGATGCAAATATGAGTGTAAAAGATGCTCATGACTTAGCAGAAAAAGTAACACACGCCATTAAATCAACAATTCCAGATATTTATGACATAATGGTACACATTGAACCAAAAGGTTTTGCAGATTTACATTCTGAAGAGGGCTATGGCCTAAGTGAAGAAGATATTTAATATACTGATTTTATTCTAAGAAATGCATTTTGTTGCGTTATACCCATTTACAATATGTAACATGTTTGTTATTATGTGTATATGGATAAATTTGTTTTAGCGCCTTCTATTTTGTCAGCGGATTTTGCTCACTTATCAGAGTCTATCGAAATGATAAATTCTTCAAAAGCACAATGGGTGCACATTGATGTAATGGATGGATCCTTTGTTCCAAATATTTCTTTTGGTGGTCCAATTATCTCAGCTATTCGCCCCTTATCAACATTGGATTTTGATGTTCACTTAATGATTGAAAGCCCAGAAAATCACATAGATTCATTTGCACAAGCAGGTGCAGATTGGATTACATTTCATTGGGAAGCCGCTAGACATCATCACAGAATTATACAAAAAATACATTCTCTAGGAAAAAAAGCTGGAATAAGTATTGTACCTTCTACACCTGTTTCTGCCATTGAAGAATTATTACCATTTGTTGACCTCATTCTTATTATGTCAGTAAATCCTGGATTCGGTGGGCAAGAACTCATTCCTGAATGTTTACAAAAAGTAAAGAAACTGGTTTCTTTACGAGAAGAAAACAATTATAATTATCTTGTATCAATTGATGGAGGAGTAAATGAAAATACTCTTGCTAATGTAGTTGAAACAGGAGTAGATGTAATAATATCTGGTTCTGCTTTTTTTAGTGGAAAGTTAAAAATATAGGAAATAAGAATGAAAAAGATAACCTTACTATGTATAAGCTTTATTATGTGCGCAAATCTCATGTTTGCACAGGAGAGTGCAACACCAAAAACTCCTTCATACGGGCAAGATTTAGTCCAAGGACTTGAAGCATATAAAATTGGAGATTGGGAAAATGCACTTTTTTTCTTAAAGAGAACAAGTAATTTTCAAGAAGCACAATCAGATTCAGTTTGGTATTTTGTTATTATGGCAGAAATGAATTTAAGCGATTATTCTGCAGTAGTGCGAGATGGGACAGCATTTTTAAATATTTTCAAAGACAGCAAATACATATCTGAAATAACATATCAAGTATTATTAGCAGAATATGAACTCCAAATGTTTGATGAAGCTATTGCAGGTTTTACTACTTTTATTGACACGTACCCAACGCACGATCTTGTATCATCTGCAATTTATCACACGGGAGAAGCATTATATAAAGTGTATGAGTTTGATAGAGCAAAATCTTATTTTGATACACTAATAGCTCAGTATCCAAATAGCACACACTACGATGATGCTTTATTTAGATTAGAGTTATTACAGCAACGTGAACGTGAAGAGAAACTACTTTATTTACTTCGTGTTACAGGTGAAGAAGCAGTTGCAGCAAAAGAAGATTATGAGCGTCAAATAAAACAGCTTCAAAGTGAAGAAGCAATTATTTTGCGAAAAAGAGTACAAGAATTAGAGCAAAATTATAGTCGCTTAGAAGTGGAAAAACAAGAACTTTTAATTCAAAATGAAAGCTTAAAAAATACTGTGCAAGAGTTAAATACACTGATTGCTACAAAAGAGGAAGCTCAACCAGTAGTAGTAGAGAATGTAAACACTAGCACACCTGCGCAATCAAATGATTTACTTATAGACGATTTGACAAGAAAAGCATTAGAGCTTCAAAAACTTTTAGAAGAAAATTAGGATACGAAAATGAAAAGATTATTATGTATTATTGTATTTGTAATTATACAAGCATCACTTTTTGCAAACGTGGATAAAACTGTAGGCAATATACGCCTTGTTATAGAGGATTATAATGGTTCAGTAACAATATTTAGAAAATCTGGTAATGACAAGTTTGTATCATTATTGGATTCAAAAACGTTCACAAAAAGCCCAGCTTTTTTTATATTCCTTAATGGCGCTGTTCTACCTGTAAATGTAGAAACTGGTTTTAAAATTACTTCATCTTTTAAAGATGATCAAGCTACTCTTACAGCTGTACTAAAAAATAAACTAGAATTGACTGTTGTTTACGACCTCTTTGCAACAAAAAATGATGGTACTGTAGATGCCGTTAAAATAACAGCTTCAATTAAGAGTCTATCAAAATCAAATCAAGAAGTAGCATTAAAGGCATTTTTTGATACTATGCTTGGAGAAAACACAACAACACATTTCTCAACTGCTTTGCGAAATCAAATAACATCTGAAACTCAGTTTACTAATATTCTTAATGAGAAATGGATTCAATCTGCAAGTTCTACAGATGTTATCAGATTTATTATTCCAGAAAATCAATTAATTTCAATTGACAATATTACGGTTGCAAATAAATATTTACTTTCTCAGTTAAACTGGATTTACAATGTCCAAAGAGGTAGAGAGTTTCATTCACTTAATTCTTATAATAATTCAGCACTAGCTATAACTTGGAATCAATTTATTCTAGATGAAGAGCCATATAACAATGTTGAATTTTACATTTTAACTGGAGAGCCAAGCGTTATACTTCCTTCAACATGGCCTCTTGTTTCTGAGCCAAACACAACAGCCGAAGTAAGACAACAAACTTCAACTCCTCAAACAGTAAATGCGTTTTCTCATCTTTCACCAGAAGATTTAGAAAGAATACTTATAATTTTAGATACAATAAATACTTTAAAAGCTGACAACACGTATCTCAACGAACAAGAAATTCTTTCTTTAAATGCAGAAGTTGATGAAATACTTGAAAACTCAAGGCGGTAAGTCTTAATGGGAATGTCTGAGCTTGAAAAAGCGAAAAAATTACTTACAGCAAGAAATTTTAGTGCTGTAATTACACTGCTAGAACCACTTATAATAAACTATAAGAACTCATTTCAGTTTTTCTATACTTTAGGAACCGCTTGCTTATATTTAAACGATATAGGTGGAGCAGAGCTATATTATAAAAAGGCACGAAATATAAAAATGTCTGAAGTAGATCTTATTACGGCACAAGCTGTACTTTTTTTAAGAAGAGGTGAAACAAATAAAGCTATAGATTACTACCTGCAAGCACAGGAGATTGATAGTAATAATCATTTAGCAAAAAAAGCCCTTAATTTTATAAAGCACAATAGTGGTTCTGATGTTTTTATAGATCTTGTTCAAACTGGGAATATAAAGCAATTTTATCCACGTTTAGGTGTTAACCCTAAAATAATACGGATATCAATTCTTGCAGCAGTATTAGCCATAGGTTTTTCTACACTTTTTTTTATTCAAACAAATCCTATTACAGAAGACAATAGAGCGGACTTATCATCATTTGTTTTAACTGTAGATGAAAAAAATGATTCGTTAGTGCAAGATACAGCTTCATCTGTTTTCCGTTACATTTTAACAAAGAATGAACTTGAAAAGGCCTACTCGAATGCTCAAGAATATTTTCAAACATATAAAGATAACTCTGCTCAAATTGAAATAAATAGAATATTAAACTCCAATGCATCTACGGCAATAAGACAGAAAGCACGACTGCTAGCCGAATACCTTGAAGAGCCTACTTTTGATTCTAACATTGAAAGCATATCATACGAGCAGATTCAAAAGGATATATGGTTATACTTGGATACTTGGGTAACTTGGTCAGGTAGAGTTACAAATGTAATTGAAACAGAATATGAATATAGATGTGACTTTCTTATTGGGTACGATACATTACAAAAAGTAGAAGGTTTTGTACCACTTGTAATACAGCAGCCAGTAAACATAGATACTTCTTTGCCAGTTCAAGTTCTAGCAAAAGTCTCTGTTGAAAACGGAAAACTTTTATTACAAGGAAAATCAATATATCAACCATTAGTTGGAAATAATTAATTTTTTTTCGGTTAAACGCTGTTAAAAATAATGGAAATGACTATAATATACATAGAGGGAGGCTATTATGGCTAAAGTAACAACAGAAATGAATACTCCTGCAGATTTAAATGAAAAAATGCAAGCACTTGAAGCTGCTAGGTTACAAATTGAAAAACAATTTGGACAAGGTTCACTTATGAAACTAGGAAATGTAACAAACACTGCAGGTGTTGATGTTATACCTTCCGGTTCTATTATGCTCGATGAAGCGCTTGGTATTGGAGGTTATCCTAGAGGTAGGGTAATTGAAGTTTATGGCCCTGAATCATCTGGTAAGACAACTCTTGCACTACACGCAATTGCTGAAGCCCAAAAACTCGGTGGCATTGCAGCATTTGTTGATGCAGAACACGCACTAGATCCAAAGTATGCAAAAAATCTCGGGGTTAACATAGATGACCTTTGGGTTTCTCAGCCAGACACAGGGGAGCAAGCATTAGAAATTGCAGAAAGTTTGGTTCGTTCTGGCGCTGTAGATATTATTGTTGTAGACTCTGTTGCAGCTCTAACACCACAGGCAGAAATTGAAGGTGATATGGGTGCTTCACATATGGGACTTCAAGCTAGACTTATGAGTCAAGCACTTAGAAAATTAACAGCAATTATAGGTAAATCAAAAACTATTATCATTTTTATAAACCAAATACGTATGAAAATTGGTGTAATGTTTGGAAATCCTGAAACAACAACCGGTGGTAATGCACTTAAATTTTATGCATCTCTCAGACTTGAAGTACGCAGAGTTGAATCTATTGATGCAAAAGGTGAAGAAGATGCTGTTGGTAACAGAGTAAGAGTTAAAATTGTAAAAAACAAAGTTGCTCCTCCTTTTAGAAAAGTTGAACTTGATATTATGTTTGGTAAAGGTGTTTCTGCAGTTGCAAGTCTTTTAGACTCTGCAGTACGGCATGGTTTTATTGACAAAAAAGGAGCTTGGTACACAACTGAAACTGAAAAAGTTGGACAAGGTAGAGAAAATGCAATAAACTTTTTAGACCAAAACCCAGATTTTAAAATTGAAGTAGAAAAGAAAATTAGAGAAAAACTTTTCCCAGGCCAAGTTTTAAAAGAAGAACCAAAGCAAAAGAAATCCGCACAAGCAACAGTAAGTCCTGATACTGCAGACTCTCTAGCAGGCGACTTATTTTAAAATGAATTGCGTAGTATTAGCGTTAGGTTCTAATAAGCAATATGAGTATGATGGTGTAAAGCTAAGCTCACTTACAATTTTACAAAATGCCGTTGAGCATCTACAAAAATTTATAAGTGAGCTTACGGCTTCATCATTGTACATTACAAAACCTATGTATGTTGAAGATCAAAGCAATTTTCATAACATGGCTGTTTTAGGGTTTTACTCAGGCAGCCCAGAGAGTCTTTTAACAAAAACCCAAGAAATTGAAAAACAATTTGGTAGGGACAGAGATAAAGAGTTTCGAAATGGACCAAGAAGCTTAGATATTGATATACTCTTATTTTCAGATGTGCAAGTATCAACAGATATGTTAGAAATACCACATCCAAAAATTGAAGAAAGAGCATTTGTTCTTTTTCCAATGGTTGAGATTTTAGACAATTATGCCGATAGTAATATAAGGGACTATTATAACAAGTGTTTACAAACAGTAAACAGCAATGATGTAATAAAAAAAATCCCTTTTATGCGGAGGCAAAATAATGGAACTGGAACATGCAGTTGACAATGATCAAAGAACTTACAATTTAACACAATTTGAAGGACCACTTGATTTATTATTATCTTTAATTAAAAAGAACGAAGTAAATATATATGATATTCCAATTGGCGATATCACAGAACAATATTTAGACTATTTAGATTATGCAGTTGTAACGGATTTAGAAAATCTAACAGAATTTTATTCATTAGCTGCTGAACTAATTTATATTAAATCACATCTTCTATTACCAGTAGAAACAAAGTTCGAAGGTGATGATATGGAAGATCCAAGACAAGAATTAGTAGATAAACTAATCGAGTATCAAAAGTTTAAAAAACTTTCTGAACTCATTGAAGAAAAAGAAGAAGAAACAGAGTGGAATGTAGAAAGAAAAAAAATACAAAATGTACTTCCATTTGAAGAAGAAGAACTTTGGGAAAAAATTGATACTTGGACATTAATGAAAACATTTACCCAACTTGTTGGGACTCATTCTGGTGATAAAATAATGAGTATGTATGAAGAAATATCTGTTGGCGAAAAAATTACTTTAATGAATGAATTTTTCGAAAATAAAGGAGAATGTTTTTTTACAGATTTGATTATTAGAAAAGAAAGCATAATGGACATTGTATGTGCGTTTATGGCTATTCTTGAAGCTGTAAAATTTCACTCAGCTTGTATATTACAAAACCGAATGTTCGGTGATATAAAAATTATGCCTGTTAAGGCTGCATAATAGTGGGGTAACACGTGGATTTAGAAAAAGAGACAGCACTCATTGAAGCTATTTTCTTTTTAGAAGGCGAGTCAATAAGCATTGATGCTTTAGCTCGTGTTTCAAACATATCAAAAGATATTGTACAAATGTGTATTGATAAACTACAAGAGCGATATGCGGGAAATGATAATGCACTTGAACTCCAACAAATTGGAGGGGGCTGGCTCCTTTGTGTAAAAAAAGATTTATGGGGTTCACTAAAAGAACGATATGGCAAAAAAAATGAAGGTAAACTTTCAAAAGCTGCACTAGAAACCCTTTCAATTATTGCATATTCACAGCCTATTACTCGCGGTGAAATTGAAGCTATAAGAGGTGTATCTGCAGATAATATGATTCGTCATCTGTTTGAGCGAAACATGATAAAAGAAGTAGGTAAAAAAGATATTCCTGGTAAACCTGTTCAATACGGGACAACAAAAGAATTCTTAAAGATTTTTAGACTAAATAGTATTGCCGACTTACCAAAACTAGATGAAACAGAAAGTGAGAGATTTGAACTTGCAAGATAATGAAATCCGTTTACAATTATATTTAGCTCGTTGTGGCGTTGCTAGCAGAAGAGGAAGCGAAAGCTATATCACCGATGGAAGAGTTAGTGTTAATGGCGAAGTAGTAAAAACCCTAGGAACAAAGGTCTCAATGAAGGATTCTGTTTTTGTTGATGGTAAGCAGATTTTTCTTGAAGAAGAAAAAAAGTATGTAGTACTCAATAAGCCTGCTGGATACGTTTGCAGTTTAAATGACGAAAAGAATAGGGAAGTTGCTGCAGACTTACTTAAGCCTTATTTTAAAGAACGCTTGTTTAACGTAGGGCGTTTAGATATGTTTTCAGAAGGTTTAATTATTTTTACTAACGATGGCGATTTTATGCAAATGCTTTCTCATCCATCTTCACAAGTGGAAAAAGAATATGTAGTTGAAGCGAGCATGCCAATACCTCCAGAACTTATTGAAAAATTTCAAAAGGGTATTAGAGTAGAGGGAGTTTTTTACAAATGTAGAAGCGCAGAACTACTAGGTAAAAGAAAAGCCCAATTTGTTTTAATAGAGGGCAAAAACAGAGAAATACGCCGAGTTTTTGAACACTTTCAAATTGGTATTAAAACACTTATTCGTGTAAGAATAGGGCACATAAAACTAGATGGACTTTCAAAAGGTTCTTTTAGAGAACTATCAAAAAAAGATATTGACGAATTTAAAACTGTAGAATAAGGGTGGTTATATATGGTAATAGCGATAGATGGACCAAGCGGAACAGGAAAAAGTACTGTAGCAAAAATAATTGCTGAAAAAATGCAAATTGCATTTTTGAATTCTGGTAGCTTTTATCGTGCAAGCACACTAGCAGTTTTACGTGCTGGCATTTCACTTTCTGATGAAAATGCAATTGTCAATTTAATTAAAGGCACAACACTAGACTATGTTAATGAACATGTTGTATTAAACGGTGAAGATGTAGAACACCTACTACATTCTAGTGATATAGACTTGAACTCTTCAAAGGTTTCATGCATAGTTCCTTTACGACATTTAATAAATGAAAAGCTACAAGAAATAACAAAGAAAATTGACTTTGTGTGTGAAGGAAGAGACATGACAACAGTTGTATTTCCTCATGCAGAACATAAGTTTTACCTAGATGCATCTGTAGATGAACAGGCAAAAAGACGGTTTACTCAAAGGCCAGATGGAAAAACATTTGAAGAAATAAAACAATCGATCATAGAAAGAGACACAATTGACAAAAATAAGGCTGAAGGTTCTTTAAAAATTGCAAAAGATGCGCAATATATTGACACTACGTACTTGACCATCGAACAAGTTTGTGAGATAATATTAAATAAAATTTACATATAAGGGTTTATTATGGAAGAAATGGAAGTGGAAATGAATGAAGCTCAAAACTCCGAGTCAAGCATTCAAACACAATTACAGGAGCATTATTTTAAGGATTTTGATGTCCTTGAAGAAGGTCAGCTTGTAGATGGAGAAGTTATTGAAGTAACTTCTGATGTGGTATTTGTTGATGTTGGAGGAAAGGCTGAAGGAAAGATTTCAACGTCGGAGTTTGTAGAAATACCAAAAGTTGGTGACAAAGTTAGTGTTGTTATTGAAAAGAAAGAAAATAGAAACGGCGACTTAGTTCTATCAAAGCAAAAAGCTGAAGGCATCCAAATTTGGAAAAACCTCAAACAAGCTTTTACAGACAAAACTCCTGTTGAAGGAACAATTGATAAAGCTGTAAAAAGTGGTTATGAAGTTTCATTAGGTGCAGGAATTAGAGCATTTTTGCCATTAAGTCAAGCTGATATACACCGTGTTACGCAACCTGAAAAACTTATCGGAACAAAAAGCTTATTTTATATTGACAGATTGTTCACAGAAAGAAAAGCAAATATTATTGTTAACCGCAGAAATTACCTCGAAGAATCAATTACTTCAAACAGAAATACATTCTTTGACAATATTTCAATTGGCGATACTGTTACAGGTACAGTAAAAAGTTTTACTAGCTTTGGTGCATTTATTGATTTAGGAGGCTTTGATGGTCTTTTACATATCAATGATATGAGCTGGGGTCATGTAACTCGCCCAAAAGATTTCGTTAAAAAAGGTCAAGAAATTACTCTAAAAGTAATCAGACTTGATCCAGAAGATAAGAGAATTAACTTGTCACTCAAGCACTTCTCAGAAGATCCATGGTTAAATTTCGAAGGAAAATACCATGTTGAAGATATCGTAAAAGGTAAAGTTACTAAACTTGCTGACTTCGGTGCCTTTATTGAACTTGAAGAAGGAATTGAAGGACTTGTACACATTAGTGAATTTTCTTGGATTAGAAAAATCAACAAGCCTAGCGATGTAGTTAAGCAAGGCGATGAAGTTGAATGTATGGTTCTTGGATATGACATTCAAGCTGGTCGAGTATCACTTGGTCTAAAACAAGTACAAGATAATCCATGGGATACTATTGGTGAAAAATATCCTGTTGATACAAAACTTAAATGCAAGGTTGTTAAACTTACAAATGCAGGTGCTTTCCTAGAAATGGAAGACGGCATTGATGGTTTCTTACACGTTGATGATATTTCATGGACAAAAAAAGTTAAGCATCCTAGAACTGAGTTAACAGTTGACCAAGAAGTAGAAGTTATTGTTGTTGAAAACGATCCAGAAAACCACAGATTAAGATTAAGCTTAAAACACTTAGGTGATAATCCTTGGGAACAATTTGCTACAGAACATCCAGTAGGATCAATTATTGAAGGCGAAATAGTTTCAATTACTGATTTTGGATTATTTGTACGTGTTGATAATGGTATTGAAGGATTGATTAACAAATCAAATCTTACTGATAGCCGTGAAGAATCTTATGAAGATGCTGTTCAAAAATACAATGTAGGCGATAAAATTAAAGTATACGTTGTTGAAGTGAACTTAGACAAGCAAAAAGTTGCTTTCTCTGTAAAGGAAGTAAAGAAAAAGATTCAACAAAGTGAAATGTCACACTATATGTCAGCTAACGATAATGATTCTGAAGGTGCATTTACATTAGGTGACATACTAAAAAACAAAAATAACTAGAGTATTAGGAAAGTTTTACAATGTTGCAGAGCTCTTTTGATGTAGAAAAACTTAATACACTTGTTGATATCAATGCTCGACTAAACTCGAGCTATGACGATGTCGATAGTTTGTTAGTTTACATTTTAGAGTCTGCAATGCGCCTTGTGCGTTGTGAATCTTCATCTCTATTACTCAGGGAAAGTAAAGACACCCTTAAGTTCCGAGTTGCATTGGGACCTAAGGGTGTTGAAGTATCCTCTATAATTGTCCAAGTAGAAAATAGCATTGCAGGTTCTGTTGTAAAAGAAAATCGCTCAATACTTATTGATGATGTATCTAAGCATCCTCAGTTTTTTTCAGCTATACAAGGTATGACAGGATACAAAACTTCAAACATGATTGCTGTTCCTTTACGCATTGATAATGAATGTATTGGTGTGGTTGAATTATTAAATAAAGCAGATAATCAAAAATTTAATATTGATGATTTAGAAATTCTGGAGCTTCTCTGTGTTCAAGCTGGAGTAGCGTATAAAAATGCAGAGATTTTTAATAATACTAAAAATGAAATTCATGAGCTTAAGTCAGCAATTGCTACAGATTACGCATTCCATGATTTTATTGGAAAGAGTCCAGCAGTATTAGACTTATTAAAAGTAATAGATCAAATTGCAGCAACAAATGCTTCGGTACTTATTTTAGGTGAAAGTGGAGTTGGAAAAGAATTAGTTGCAGAACGTATTCATAGATTAAGTGATAGAAATAGTAAGCCTTTTGTTTGTGTAAACTGTGCTGCTTTATCACCACAGCTTTTGGAAAGTGAGATTTTTGGCCATGTAAAAGGTGCTTTTACCGATGCAGTTGCAAGTAGAACAGGTCGCTTTGAAATGGCTAATGGTGGAACCATTTTCTTAGATGAAATTGGCGAAATGTCACTTGATTTACAAGCAAAGCTTTTACGCGTATTACAGTTTAAGCAATTTGAAAAAGTTGGATCGAACAACACAGTTAGCGTTGATGTTAGAATTGTAGCAGCAACAAACAGAAATTTAGAAGATATGGTAAAAGAGGGTACATTTAGATCTGATTTATACTTTAGATTAAATGTTCTACCAATTCAAATTTTACCACTTAGAAATAGAGTTGAAGACATTGACCTTTTGGCTGATTATTTTTTAAAAAAGTTCAGTGTAGAAACTAATAAACAATTTGTGTCATTTTCTAATGAGGCATTGAGTGCACTAAAAATGTACCAATGGCCGGGAAACGTAAGAGAGTTAGAAAACACCATTGAAAGAGCATGTGTTCTTGGGGCACCACCTATAGTAAATGAAAAAGATCTTTGTTTAAACGTAGGTAAAAGAGAAGAGTATGATAGTAATAATACATCACTTAAAGCTGCTGTAAATAACTTTAAGAAAGGTTATGTGACTCATATTCTTAGCCAATGCAATTGGAATCAAACCGAAGCTGCAAAAGTACTAGATGTACAAAGAACGTATGTTTCAAAACTAATAACAGAACTTGATATACGAAAAGGTATGTAAGGATATATAAAAATTATAGGAGTTCATATATGGAACAAAAAGAAAAAGCTACTTTAAATAGCACATTAACATCTGCAATAGTAAAATCGCGCTTTGTAATTATTGTAGTACTTTTAGCACTTATTTTAGTGGCTATTGGTGTTGGAATTGCAATGTCAATTAAAAACAATAATATTGAAGCAGGGTTATCTCAGCTAGATTCAATTGAATTTCGTTATGATTCTTTAAACAGATCATCAGACACATATGCTGAAGAACAAGAAAAAATAATTTCTGAAGTTGAAAACTTTGTTAACAGCGAATCAGGCATCGTAAAAGTAAGAGGACTACTTTTTTCTGCAGATATACTTTTTGAATTAGAAAAATGGGCTGATGCTAGAGATGCATATATTGGCGCATATGAAGCAAGTAAATCATCATATACAGCTCCTGTGGCATTATACAATGCAGCAGTTGCTTGTGAAGAATTAGGTGAAATAGATACAGCAGTTGAATACCTTACTCAAGCAATTGAATTTGAAAATTTTTCACTAAAACCACGAGCTATTTTTAGTTTAGGACGAATTGAAGAAACACGAGGTAATTTCAGTGTTGCAGTTGAAAAATATCAAGAACTTAATGACAATTACCCATCTACAACATGGACTTCATTGGCTAAAAGCAGAATTATTGCTTTAGAAACTGAAGGTAAAGTAGACGCAGAATAATTCTATACTCACATGAGGTACTATGAAAAAAAGACTATTACTTTTAGGAATAATTATTTTCTTCGTTACCTCATGTGGGCTTAATGTTTTTTACGAAATTGACTCCCCACTTAATGCAACTATAATAAACACAGCAGATGGAAATGAAGTTCAAACACCAACTTATTCTAATGAATTTGAGTTTAGTGCTAGAAATCTTTCTAGTAGCTCGTTCATAAATCCAGGCACAGAGGTTTTTTACCGCATTTATGATAATCAAGAAGCGCTACAAGCAGATGCAGATAAAATAAATGATGCTAATGATGATGACACAAGCAATGGTTACAGAATGCTCCTAGATTTAAATTACACAGAAATGCGTTCGATAAATAGCAAAGGAAATCCAATTATAGACAGATATGGTGGCTTTGTTAGAATCATAATCACAAATACGGAAAATAATGCAGATATTATAGTTTCTGGTGTATCAACTGGAAATAAACCAATACGCTACAATGATAATTTTTTTAATTTTGATGTAGAAAAGGAAGATGTTGGCGATAGCTTATTTAATGTTCCAAGAAGTGGAGACACTGATTTTGAATTTACATCTGAAAGTAATAACTATCGTTTTATAAATGCATATGCTGTATCAACAGGAATGGATCAAACAACATTCACTCCAATACAAAGCCAAGTTCTTTCACTAGGCTTTGCATATTACGAAGTAAATTAAAGGTTTATTATTTTTTTTATTTCTTGTAACAAATCGTTATATTCTGTAAAACTTTTGAAACTTGAATACTCTTTTATAATATGTTCTGGAGCTCTAAACAAAAAGCCATTTTCGCTTTGCTTAATCATTTCCAAATCATTAAAAGAATCTCCTGCTGCAATTACATCCAAGCCCATACTTTGAAATCCTTTAACAGCATGGAATTTTCCATTATTTTGCCTCATAGAATAATCTACTATTTCATCATTTTCATTTATAATAAGCTCATTACAAAATATTGTAGGCATATCAAGTTTTTTCATTAATGGAAGGGCAAATTGTGAAAAGGTATCTGACAAAATAACAGTCTGACAGTTTAGCCTAAGTTCATCTAAAAAGTCCTTTGCACCATTCATTGGACTTAAAGTTTCTATTACATCTTGAATATCTTTTAGCTTTAGTCCATTTTCATTTAAAATGCCTAATCGCTTTTTCATAAGAACATCATAATCACTTATGTCTCTTGTAGTTAATCGTAATTCGTCAATTCCAGTTTTCTCAGCTACAGCAATCCAAATTTCTGGAACTAATACACCTTCCAAGTCTAAGCATGTTACAAACATATTTTTCTCCTATGCTAAGGTATCTAGTAGCCATTCTTTAAATGCTACATAATCGTTATTCATTGGGATTGAATTATCTTTTAACATTAATACCTTTTCTAATCTATCTGGTAATGGTGGTTCTCTTCCTGTTGCATCTTTTACAATTTCACTAAACTTTGCAGGATGAGCAGTACCTAAGATTATCCCAATTGCTTTATTATCTACTACAGATTGAGCCCAAGAAGGTATACTAGGTGTTATTCCAGGTTCAGATGTGTTTCCATTAAATCCTGATAATAATGATAATAGGCCACCTTTTCGTATTTCTTGCCAAGCTTTCCATGCAATAGCGCCATGTGGATCTATAATACAACCTGTTTTTTCTAAATGGTTTTCAATACCGTCTTTAATACCTTGATTATCAGTCCAATATGAAGCCATAATGCTTTTTAGCTCATCATGAGTATACATTGACATCATTCTTTCAAAGTTACTTGGTGCACCAACATCCATTGCATTAGCAAGAGTTTCAACTGAAGCACGAGGTTCATAAGTACCTGAATATAACCAATCAGGAATAGTTTTGTTTGCGTTAGTAGCAGCAATAAAACCGTCAATTGGGGCACCCATTTTCTGAGCTATTAAACCAGAAGTTAAATTACCAAAATTTCCCGATGGAACAGTAAATATTATTGAAGGATCGTCGATTTTATTATTATGCCAACTCTTTGACTTTACCAACAATGAAGAGTACATATAATAAAAACTTTGCGGTAGGAGCCTTGATATATTTATTGAATTAGCAGATGATAAGCGTAGCTTTTCTCTAACAGCTTCGTCTGTAAAAGCTTTTTTTACAAGTCTTTGGCAGTCATCAAACGTTCCGTCTATTGCAAGGGCACGCACATTACCAGTGAATGTTGAAAGCTGTTTTTCCTGTAATGGACTAATTTTCCCATTAGGATACAGAATTGTTACATCAATACCTGGTAAATTATGAAAAGCGCTGCCAACAGCACTCCCTGTATCACCAGAAGTCGCAACAAGTATATGCAAGTTATCATTTTCACCTTCGTTAAAGTAAGCCATAAGTTGTGCCATGAATCTAGCGCCAACATCTTTAAAGGCACACGTAGGACCGTGATATAACTCTAAAACGTATGTAACTGGGTCTACTTGCGTAACCGGTACATTAAAAGGATAGCAATTTATAATAATTTCTTGTAGTTTTTCATCTGGAATATCATCACTACAATAAAGTTTTGCAACTTCGTAAGCTATATCCCTAAATGAAGGTGGTACTGATTTCTCTAATATCGCATTACTAAGTTTTGGATATGAACAAGGTACATATAGTCCACCAGTAGCTGAACTCATCCCGTTTATTACTGCTGTTCTTAAGTTTGTTTGAACAGCACCGTCTCTTGTATCAGTGTAAATCATTATGTTCTCTCCCAATTTTTATACGTAAATAGTATATACACATTTTACTTCATATTCAAGTAGTATTTGTACCTAAACAGGGAATTCAATTTTTAATAACTAATTAAAATTAACCACAAGAATTATCAGGATGTAAAGGATTTTTTTTGTGGTGTAAAGGGAAAAATACCTTTATCCTGTTTAATCCTGTATATCAGCGGCTATAAAAAAGACACTTTATGATGAAAATTGATTTCCCTGGTACCTAAAAGCTATAGTAATTTTTTGCAAACAGTGCACATTCAGACCAAATTGCCTGTAAATTGTATCCCCCTGAATCACCATCAATATCAATTACTTCACCTAAAAAATATAAACCATCAACTATTTTTGACTCAAACGTTTTAGGATTTATCTCTTTTAATGAAACTCCACCTGCTGTGCACATACAAGTATTATAATCTTCGATATTTGTAATTTCTACTTCAAATGATACAAGTCGATTAATTATAGCTTGTAAGTGTTTATGAGATATTTCTCCAATTTTTTTTGTTATAGGTATGCTTTCCTCATCTAAAAAGAACTGTACCATTTTTTTTGGAATTGCGTATGTTTTTAAAGCCCCAATCATAGTTTCATTTGACAAGGAGCGTAGCTGACTTTCTATGCGTTCTACTTTATCTTGAATAAAAGATATTTTTAGCACATCTCCAATTGAAAAACTTCTAGAATTGTCTATAATTACAGGGCCTGAAAAACCTTTATGTGTAATTAATAAGGGACCACTATATGACTTCTTTTTACCATTGTTTTCATGGGTTAATGTAACCGTCTCGAACGATATTCCAGAAAGTGTTGAAAGGGGATGAGTTGCACAAAAAATACTGGCTAAAGATGGTTTAGGTGGTGTAATAGAGTGACCAAAGCTCTTTGCAAAAGAATAACCATCTCCACTAGAGCCAGTATTGGGAAAGCTTTTTCCACCTGTTGTAATTAGTATTTTGCAAGCTCTATATTCTGAGTGCACAGTGTTAATTAAAAATGTATCTTCATGTTTTTCAATATGAGTAACTTTTTCATTACAGTTCGTCTGTATCGTTTTTGTTAATGTAAGAAATAGATCTTTAATTTGTTGCGCTTTCATGGATAATGGGAAAAATTTACCATCGTCTCTACAAAAAGTTGATATGTTATTAGATTCAAAAAATGACACAATATCATCTACAAAGTAGTTATAAAATGCATTTCGTAAAAACTGCCCATTGCTTCCGTACCTTAGTAAAAAATCTTCTACCGAACCAGAATGTGAAAAATTACAGGCACCACTTCCAGTTGTAAGAAGTTTCTTCATAGGCTGAGATTCTTTTTCTAGTATTATTATTTTTGTATTTGGATTTTTTTCTAAAAGCAAAATTGCTGCAAAGTATCCAGCAACACCGCCTCCAATAATTGCAATTTCATACTGTTTCATGCAAGTTATTATATACTATTGCAGATAAAAATGTAAGCATATTTTTACTTGCAATAATAGATTATTTGGTCTATACTATTTTAAGATTTTAAAAGGTTACTATATGGGAAAAACAATAGCTCGAATATATCTTTCAAATTTTGAGCATAATATACAAGAAGTAAAAAAACTCGCACAGAATAAAAAAATTTGTTTAGCTTTAAAAGCAAATGCTTATGGACATGGTGCAGTTCAAATTGCAAAAAAAGCTATAGAACTTGGTGTCGAATACTTATCAGTTGCCACAGTAGAAGAGGGCATTGAACTAAGAGACGCAGATATACATTGCCCAATAATCCTATTAAGTTTATGCCATAAAAATGAGATTGATAGCTTAATAAAATATAATTTAATACCCCTTATTTCTGACAAAGACTTTTCAGATTTACTGGTTACATCACTTAATAAACAAAATATTACATCGTACCCAGTTCATATAAAAATTGACACAGGCATGTCGCGGCATGGAGTACAAGAATTTGAAGCCCTTGATTTTGCATCCTATGTACATGAAAAAAAATGCTTAAAAATTAGCGGTATTTGTACTCACTTTTCAGTTTCAGATTCATTAGTTGAAAAAGACATTGCCTTTACAAAAAAACAAATAGCCATTTTTAATAATGTTGTATCACAAATAAAGAAAAAGGGGATTCCTACAGGCATTTTACATTGTGCAGCATCTGGGGGAATATTAAGCTATCCTGAATCTTATTTTGACATGGTTCGCCCCGGAATTTTAGCATATGGATATTTTCCTAGTAGCGAAATAGAAAAACAATTTAGCATAACAAAGGCTATAACACTAAAACCCGTCATGGAGCTAGTAAGCTATGTTTGCGCAATTAAAACAATAGAAAAAGGAGAACCTGTATCATACGGGCGAAACTGGATTGCACCTCAAAAATCCACAATCGCAACCCTTTCAACAGGTTATGGCGATGGATACAGCCGAAGTCTAACAAATAAAGCCAGTGTGTTGATACAAAATAAAATGTATCCAATAGTTGGCAATATTTGTATGGATCAATGTGTTATCCTTTTGGGTGATGATGATAATATAAAGCGTTGGGATGAAGCAATCCTATTTGGTCCCAATGATAATTGCAATACAGCAATGGATATCGCACATAAAATAAATACAATAGCGTATGAAGTTCTATGTGCAATTGCACCAAGAGTAAAAAGAATATATGTGTAATGCTTTTAAGAGTAGTGTGTTCTTCTTATCCTAAAAAGGTAAAAACAATCATTAAAACGATACCAAGTAAAACAATACATATAGCATAAATCCAAACAGGCAAAGGATCATCACTGCCTCGTTTTCTCGGTTGAGCACTATAATTGTATAAGGAAGAGCCTTTAGACGTATTTTTTTTATATTCTGCATTTTGATGTTTTCTATAAGCCTTTCTGCGTTGATTAGGACTTACACTTGTGTCAAAAGGAGAGCCATCCATTGCATAGCCACAAGCAGGACACCCATTTTCAAATAAAAAATGTTCTCCTGTTAATTCACATGCAGGACATCGAACTGAGGAAAAAAATCTACCACAATTTGGGCAAAATTTAGCATCCCCGACTACTTCTGTATCACAAGACTCGCAAAAAAATCGGGCTTTTTTGTTCTCTTTCATAGTAATAGTATAGCATATCATAATAAATTATTCTAGTAAAAATACTCAATTTCTAAAAAAATCATATATCATGTTTAGTTGAAAATATACATTTTTACGGTTTTATTGAGTTTTTTTTACGTTTATACATTAATTCTTAGAAATTAAAGAGTATTTTGTAACTTTTCACTATTCTGTTTGTTGTAATATTAGTAGGTAAGCAGTGTACAGATAACATCCTCATAAACAAACTGTACATGAATTATTTTTCTTACCTCCTCTTCCTTTTCCCCTTTTTTGCATTTGCATTAAAGGGGATTTTATTAATCACATTATGTGTTGAAATGTTTTATATATTCATTTATACTGTTTGGGTAGAGTGTGATAAAACAAAACAAGGACATACATTGATTGAACTAAAAAATGTAACAAAATCTTATAAGAAATTTTGTGCAATAAAAGATATTAGTTTTACCGTACCCTCAAAGTCTATTACGGCATTAGTGGGTCTCAATGGTGCAGGTAAAACAACACTACTAAAAACTATAGCTGGAATACATTACCCTGATTCAGGAACGATACGTGTAAACGGCATAGACATTCTTCAACATCCAATAAAAAATAAACAACAAATAGGATTTGTACAAGACAATAATGGATTTTACCCAGATTATACGGTATATGAAATATTACAGTCTGATGCAGCAATTTCACTTGCAAAAAATGTAGCAAAAAGTAATATTATTAAAGTATTAGATATATGTTCTCTAAACGATGTTCAGTATAAAAATATTCGTACTCTATCAAAAGGTTATATGCAACGCCTTTCCTTTGCACGTGCTCTATTACATAATCCTTCTGTATTATTATTAGATGAGCCAACCTCTGGCTTAGATCCACAGCAAATTATTGAAATGCGAAATATAATTAAGTCATTAAGTAAGGAAGCAACAATACTCATTTCTACTCACTTGATGCAAGAAGTTGAAGCCCTCTGTTCGTCAATTGCCATTATACACAAAGGAAGTTTAGTTGCACATGGAACTGAAAAAGAACTTTGTACATTATCACATACCAAAACTATTGAAGAGTCGTTTTTACATTTTACAAGTGTTACTGAGGCCTCAAAATGAAAAAACGCAATTTATTAGTGTCCCTTATAAAACGAGAATTACATACATATTTTTTAAGTCCTTCTACCTATGTAGGTATATTCTTTTTTCTTATAACAAATACCATTGGATTTTTATTTGTCAATAAGTTTTATAATTATCACATTGGAAGTACCGATATACGCTTCTTTTTTACAATAATGCCTTTATCGTTACTATTAGTTATTCCATCTCTTACTATGGGACTTTGGCCAAAGGAAGACTCTGAAACAATGTTACCAGTTTCAAGTTTTCAAATGATTTTTTCAAAACTACTTGCAACTTATAGTATTACTGTGGCTACACTTTTTGTTAATTTACTGCTTATTGTTACAATTTCCTTTTTTGGTAATATTGAAATAGCAACTGTTATAAGTTCTACAATTGGCATGTTTTTCTTATTGTTATCACTATGTGCATTTGGGCAGCTTTGTACTATAGCTTTTAAAGGTAAGTCTAGCTCATTTTTTTTCACAGCACTTTTTTTAGCAATTTTTTACTTCAATGGGTATATTGCAAATTCGTTTATATTTAATGCACGTTTTTTTCAGCAACTCTTTAAGCTCTTTTCATTTTCATGGAGCTTTGATGCATTTACAAAAGGAATTATTGACACAAGAAGCATTGCCTTTTACATACTAACAACTGCTTTTTTCTTGCATCTTTCATGCTATATATTAGAAAAGCGAAAATATGGTACGTTTACCACAAACGCTAGTATGCGAAATTTGCTACATACTTTTTTATCATGCAGCTTTCTTATATGTATGCTAATTTGGAACAGTCAAATTTTTTATCAAAGAATTGATATTACTGAATCAAGGCGTTTCACTATATCAGAATATACAAAAAATATTATATCAAATTTTAATTCGCCTCTAAGCATTACTTATTACATTTCAGACGAACTTAGAAATATGTATCCACACATGAGAGATGTTGAGGATTTTTTGTATGAATATACTTCCGAGTCATCAAATATTACACTAAAAATCACTGAACCTGATACAGATGGCATAAAATCCACCTTAAGCTCTCTTGGTATACATAGCCAAAATGTGCCTAGTTTAGATACTGATGTTGTTAGCATCGCAAAAGTGTATTCAGCAATTGTTTTTGACTACAATGGTAAAACCGAAGTAATACCATTTGTCTTTGATACAACAAATCTTGAATATGATATAGCAGGAAGATTACTATCCCTTTCAAACACACTTTCACGTTCTGCATTTATCCTAATTGCAAATGGACTTTCTTTAGATGAAGATTATCCATTGCTTGTGCCTATCCTAGAAAATGCTGGGTTTTCTATTAGAGAAATATCAAAGGATGAAATACTTCAAACATCTAATTTAGATACAAAGACACCCATTATAGTTATTGGGTCTTCTGAATTACAAGAAAATCATATTCACGCTATAGATCAATTTATGCAGATAGGAGGCAAGGCTTTTCTTTCTGTTTCGCCAATCAATGTCAACCTTAACACATGGCAAGCAGAAGACACAACAAAAGAAACTTACTCAATTTTTTCTATGCTAAACAGTTATGGAATAGAAATAAAAACACAATTGATTCACGATGAATCAAACTTTACTACAAGGCTACTTTCAAGCACAGGGGAAACTACAGAACTTTCATATCCTTTCTTTATCGATATTTCACCTTCACAAGCAAACTTAGACACTGTTTTAGGCTCATCATTTAAAGGTTTAAGTATGTTTTGGCCGAGTCCTATATTGGTTACAGCAAAAAACAATGTATCAAATGAACTACTTTATACTTCAGCAAATTCATGGTTACAAGAAAAAAATACAGTACTTGAAAATCAGGGGCTAAGTTCTTTTATAACAAATCCTTTTTTTGAAGATAACAATAGGCCAAGTCTAAATGGACAAGCTGAATACACGGTTAGCGCCTCCTATTCAAATTTTTTAATTGTTGTTTCAGATCAGTATTTTTTATCGAGAGTTACTTCGTATATTAATCAAGCATATACCATGAGAAATTTTGACTATTTAATAAATAGCCTTTTAAGCCTTCAAGGAGACAATGATCTTATTCATCTAAAATCAAAAAGCTATAGTGATTTTAGTTTTAACAAAATTGAAAATGAAGGAGAGTTTTATAAAGCTAATATATATTCGGTTGTATTTCTCTTTTTAACATATAGCATTTGCGGATTTTTACCACTTATTTTGTTACACTACCGCAGGCTCAAACTAAGACAAAGGTTTAAGAATTAAACAATGAAAAAGAACAAATATATTGCCATCATAAACTTATTATCGCTTGTCTTCGCAATAACGGCTATTTTAGGCACATTTAGAGCGTTAAGTGGGACAAATATCAAAACTACTAAAACAGCGCTTCTAAACCCTCAACACGCTCCTCTGGTGAACCATATTTCATTACATTTTGAAAAACCAACGCAAAAACTAGAACTTATAAAAAATTCTAGCGGTTATATTGGGATATATAATGATATACAATTCCCAGTTAATACAACAAAGGTTTCCGAGTTTTTGCGATTATCATCAGCTACAATAGAAGCAGAAATAATAAGCAATGAAATTGAAGACCATGTTACATTCGGAGTATTAGACAACTCTAGTGTCCAAAAGGTAGTTTCTTTTATAGGTGGGGATGATTCAAGCCGTAACATATATTCTCAAATATATTTTGGTGAGACAGATTTCACTGGCACAAGAAGATATGTTCGCTCTGCAAAAAGTTCAACTATTTTAGCTATACAAGACAACTTTTATTCTTTTTTAACTCCAGCGCCTTCTGCATGGGTAGATTCAAAAATAATACCACACATTTTGCGAGAAAATTTCTCAGAAGAAAATATTGCTTCTGTATCATTTACTGATGGTACTATAAAAAAAACTATTGCATCTGGAGATTCAAGTTTTGAATCATCTGTAAAAACAATATTTTCATTACAGTCTGCAAACGTAGTTAACATAAAAGAACTCAGCGAATTACACGCACAGTATGAACTTGCAATAACCTCTTTTGCAGGGAAGATAATAACTGTGCCTATTTATTCTATGGGAGACTCTTACATATTTGCACCAAATAATGCATCTTTGTTTTACGGACTAGATATAAGTGAATATACTTTTAGTACCTTACGAAACCTATTTACTGATTAAAAACTATTCAACTAGAAAATCAATATCATTCGAAACAGCCTTATATTCAATTAAACTTGGATATTCTTCTAGCACCCTGCCAAGCTTTGCAAGCCTTTCAAGTTCTAAGTAATCTTGTGCAGCTTGTGCCCCTTGGAACTCAACGGCATGGTCAAGAGTTGCTTGTATGGCTTCTTGATATACAGCATAACTATTTTTTGCAAAATTATACATGGTAATATCTGGAAGAGTAATATTATTAATCGTTATAGAAATAATATCGAGATTTGAAAACTTATTGTTAGCATCAATACCCTCAATAAGTTTTGTTTGAGAAAGGGATGCATCAATAACAAAATCGTTATTTTCAACTGAGTTCTCAATTACATATTGAATTACTTCTCGTGCAATAAGCTCAGCATATCTATCAAGAGAAGTGTCAAGAGTCGCTTGATCTTCTGTGCCTGTTTTGTATATGTACATTGGCAACTCTTCTGGCTTAATATTCATAAGTATATCAACAGAAAATGAATATGAAAAATTTGGTGCACCTTCTAACATATTTTTATATATATCAGCGGAGGGTAGGCTACCTTGAATATTTTTTGAGTACAAGGTAGGAGTTGCTGAAAAAACCCTCAACGTAGAATTTGTTGGAAGTAATCGCTCCCAGCTCCATGTAAAATTTCCCGCTTTAATTACCTCTGAATGAACGCCACCTGTTTTAGTAATTAAAACACCATATTTATCAACAGGTACAAAAAACTCAAGCCAACCTAATATAAATCCTGCACCAGAAAAAATAAGTAAAATAATGATTGATATTATAAACTTTTTCATAAAAGCTCCTTGCAATTGAAACGTATACATTGTAGTATATAACGTAATTGGGAAACAGTGCAAGTGATAAAAAAAGAAAAAGTGCATAAAAAAAAGCCTCTTTTTGCTCTAACGAATAGATTTGTATTATTTTTATTCGGTTTTAGTCTTGTTTTATTTTCAGTCTATCTTGGAGGCAATTGGCAAAATTTCCTAGACTCAAACCAACTCATGCTCTTAACAATACTAACTGGGTCAGCTTTTTTCTTATTTTGCTTTATACTTATTGGTTTAATTTCTGCCATAGTCTATAGTTTTAAGTATAAGACCATGTACTATGTAAAGTATATAGTTTTATATTTTTTTTATGCTCTAATAGCAGTTGCACTTTTCGTTTTTTCAATTTTTGTTAATTTTATTGCACATTAAAAGTTATTATGTAACTTTACGATATTTTTTTTGTTTATAAGGTAGGTTTAATTATGCAGGATACACGGTTATATGGTATTAGAGGTGCTTGGTGTACTCAGAACACACATGAGGCAATTTGTAGCGATGTATCAACAATGATAAAACAGCTTCTTAAAGAAAATGACCTAGATGAAGAGAATATAGTTTCAATTCATTTTACGGTAACTACAGATTTAGATGTCCTTAATCCAGCGGCTGCTTTGCGTAAAGAGGGATTATGCCAAAATACTGCTCTGTTTTGTTCTGTTGAACCTAATATAATAGGTTCATTACGTTCAACTGTTCGTGTGCTAATTACAGCATACTTATGTAAAAAGCCTATTCATATTTACGGAGGAGGGGCAGAAGTACTTCGCCCTGATTTTGCAAAAAAAGGGTAACTTGGTAATGAGTGAAAATAAAAAATATTGGATAGTATCAAGAGAATACGCAGGCCTATCTGAAGCTGGTGGTGTAAAAAATGTTACCACATCGTTGGCAACTGGCTTTAATAAACAAGGGTGGGATGTAACAGTTTTCATACCTTTGTATGGATGTACTGCAATTACCAATGTTGATAATTTTGATATTATTGAAAATGGCTTTGTCGAAATAAATGTAAATTCAAAAAAGCACAGAGTAGTGTTTGCACAAGGTTATTTTCATGGGATAAAAATAGTATTTATCGTTAACACATGTTTTACTTCTAAAATGGGGGTCTATACATACACTCGTTTAGAAGAAGCACTGAATCCACAATTGAAAAGTGGTGAAGGGCACTTTGACTCAAGCGAACTTAGTGTTCTATTTCAAAAATCTGTCATTGCTTTCGGAGAATTATACAAAACAGCTCCAGAAATTTTTCACTGCCAAGATGCACATACGGCTCTAATACCTTTTATTGTACACAGTGATAGAAATTCAAAAAAGCATTATAAAAACACAGATTTTTTTATTACTATACATAATGCTGGGTGTGCGTATAGGAATCAAATTGAATCAAGTTTTTTAGCATCGAAACTATTAGATATCCCAGAATCTCAATTTGTTGACTCTTGTGTGCAAAATAGGGTTGAGCCTTTTTTACTTTCACAGCATTATGCCCACTTTACTACAGTTTCTCCATGGTATGCTGATGAGCTACTACAACCAGAAAATGAATTTTGTGGTGATATTTGCAAGGAATTTGCAAAACGAAAATTTAAAATTATTGGTATAACAAATGGTATTGATAGTGCTCATTATGATCCCACAAACAAAAAAATATCAACCTTACCTTTTGAATATAATCCAGAAATTGGAGATTTGGAAGGAAAATACAAATGCAGAGAAGATTTTATTCAAAAATATAGAGAAATACATACTTGCACTGAAGAGAAAAAAGTAGATCGTATTTTTCAACATGGAATAGTATTAAAAGAGTCCAGAGAAGAGGAACCACCTGTATATTTTTCTTTTCATGGTAGATTAGTGCATCAAAAAGGGATTGATGTTCTAGTTGAAGCTGCTGAAATTGTTTTAACAAAACGCTCTAATGCACGCTTTGTAGTTATGGGGCAAGGATCTAAAGAATTAGAAAAATGTAACATTGAACTTTCAGAGCGGTTCAAAGGAAAGTATCTCTTTTTTCAAGGATATGACAAAGCTCTTTCAAGATTATGCATTGCGATAAGTGATTTTTTAGTGCTACCAAGTTTTTTCGAACCATGCGGACTTGAAGATTTTATTGGCCAAATTTATGGTACCGTTCCAATCGCACACGCTTGCGGAGGACTTAATAAAATTATACATGAAAAAACAGGTTTTTTATATTACCAAAATGATGCTTTAACGCTTTCAAATGTATTAATAGATTTATTAGACAAACGAATGAGAGAAGAAGATATGTTTTTAGACATTATAAAAGAAAGCGCACAGTATGTTAAAAAAGAATTTGCATGGAATACCATAATTTCTGAAAAATATATACCTTTATTTAAATAATTTTTAAAAAAATGTAAATTAGTACTTGACCTTTTTTTTAAATTATTGTAATATATTTGAAGTTACGCCAACTTAGCTCAGCTGGCCAGAGCACGTGATTTGTAATCTCGG
>CAYJKA010000003.1:0-35997 GCA_964370655.1 uncultured Treponemataceae bacterium
TCCAAACTGGTCACCCAGGAGGATCTCTTTCTGTATGTGAAATTCTTACAACGCTCTACTTTGAAAAAGCAAATATCTCAACAGATAACTTTAGCTCAAACGACCGTGACCGTATTGTTCTAACAAAAGGGCACGCAGCCCCTATGTTATATAGAGTATTGGCTGAAAAAAGGTTTTTCCCTGTAGAAGAAATGAAAACTCTTCGCCAGCTAAACACCAATTTACAAGGTCACCCATGTGCATTAGACACAAAGGGTGTTGAACTTTCAACAGGGCCTCTAGGAATTGGTCTTTCAGCAGCAATTGGTATGGCTGCAGGCTTACGCATTGACAATAGCCCTGCTCATGTTTATGCAATTACTGGTGATGGAGAACTTCAAGAAGGGACTATCTGGGAAGCATGTATGAATGCTGCAAAACTCAAACTTGATAATCTCACAATAATTGTTGACTACAATGGAGTTCAATTGGATGGAACTGTAGAAGAAATTATGCCTTTAGGCAATCTTGCAGCTAAATTTAATGCTTTTGGATTAGAAGTAGTTGAATGCGATGGTCACGATGTAGCTTCAATTGCAGATGCAGTTGAAAAAGCAAAAGCAACAAAGGGTACCTGTGTTATTTTAGCAAAAACAGTAAAAGGTAAAGGAGTTTCTTTCATGGAAGGTAAAAATGCATGGCATGGAAGTCCTATTAATGCTGAACAATACGCACAAGCTATGTCAGAACTAAAGGGAGGAAAATAATGGGTAAAGCTATTAGAGACGCATACGGTGAATCACTATTAAAATACGGAAAAGATAACAATAAAGTTGTAGTATTAGACTGCGACGTATCAAGTTCAACAAAATCTGGAATGTTTGGTAAAGAATACCCAAACCGTTTTTTCAACTGCGGTATTTCTGAATCACACATGGCAGCTATGGCTGGTGGACTTGCAGCAGTAGGCAAAGTGCCATTTATTAACACTTTTGCAGTATTTATGACAACTATGGGACTAATCAGTGCTAGAGCATTCGGTTCATACTCAAAATTAAATGTAAAATTCATGGGTGGATACGGTGGTCTTTCTGATGCATACGACGGCCCAAGTCATCACTCTTTAGAAGACATTGCAGTTATGCGAACACTTCCAAACTTCCAAGTATTTGTAGCAGCAGACGAAGTTCAAGTTGACTGGTTGGTAAAAAATGCAATAGACACAGATGCACCTATGTACATCCGTTTATCACGCGATGCTACAAAAACTGTATATAACGAAAAAACAGTATTCCAAACAGGAAAAGGTATTACATTAAAAGAAGGTACCGATGTTACTATCATTGCATGTGGTGTAATGGTTGGGCAAGCAGTTGATGCAGCTGAAGAACTAGCAAAAAAAGGTATTTCAGCACAAGTTATTGATATGTTTAGCATTAAACCTATCGACCGCGATCTTATTATTGAAAGCGCATCAAAAACAGGTGCTGTAGTTACTGCAGAAGAACACTCAATTATTGGTGGTTTAGGATCAGCAGTAGCTGAAGTTTTAACTTCTTCAGGAGCATGTTCAGTTCAAGAATTTGTTGGTCTTAAAGACATTCACGCAGAATGCGGGGATTACAAAAAATTATTAGCAAAATATGAAATTGATGCTACTGCAATTGTAAAGGCAGCAGAAAAAGCAATTTCAAGAAAAAAATAACTAGGAGAAACACAATGAGAGATTCAATTCACAAGTATTTTAACGTAGGTCTTATTTCATTCATGGCTTATCCTCAAACAATTAGAGGTGACAACCCAGACACAGCAGACTATATAAAAAAAGTTGCTGTTGATGACTACTTTGATGCAATTGAAGTAAGCTGGGTAAAAGACCCTGAAGTAAGAAAAAAATGTGCAGATATTCTAAAATCTTCACACTTAAAAGTTTGCTATGGAGCACAACCAAGACTTTTAACAACAGGATTAAACTCTTGCGATGCTGATGAAGAAGGCAGAAAAAAAGCAGAAGCAACTCTTATCGAAGCTATTGATGAAGCTGAAGAATTAGGAGCAGGCGGAATTGCGTTCCTAGCAGGTAAATGGGCAGATGAAACAAAAGACCTTCAATTCCAACAATTATTAAAAACTACACGTAATCTTTGTGACTATGCTGCAAAGAAAAATATGATTGTAGAGCTAGAAGTTTTTGACTATGACATTGCAAAAGCATCTTTAATTGGTCCTGCTCCTTATGCAGCAGAATTTGCAGCTGAAATGAGAAAAACACATTCAAACTTTGGTTTAATGATTGACCTTTCTCATATCCCAATGACATATGAAACACCAGAATTTGTTGTAAGAACACTTCGTCCTTACATCACTCACTTCCATATTGGAAACACTGTGTGTACAGATACAGCAGTAGAAGGATATGGAGATGAACACCAACGTTTTGGATTCCCTGGTGGATCAAACGACACACCTCAAGTACTTGACTTTTTACGAGTACTTAAAAACGAAGGATTCTTTAATGCCGAAAACCCATATGTTCTTTCTTTTGAAGTTAAACCATGGAAAGATGAAGATGGTGACATCGTTGTTGCAAATGCAAAACGAGTTCTAAATCGTGCTTGGGCATTATTAGAAGACTAAAAAAATACATCCTACGTATTGCAATAAATACGTAGGATGTATATAATAAAATCATAGAAAAGAAAAAAAACTTATTAGGAGAAATTATGAAAATTGTAATTCTAGACGGTTACACAGAAAATCCTGGCGACTTAAGCTGGGAAGGTTTTGAAAAATTAGGTGATGTAACTGTTTTTGACAGAACACCTTTAAACGATAATGCAGAAATTATCAAAAGAATTGGAGATGCTGAAGTTGTTTACACAAACAAAACTCCACTTCCAAAAGAAGTTTTTGAAGCTTGTCCAAGCATTAAATTTGTTGGTGTATTAGCAACAGGTTACAATGTTGTTGATGTAGCAGCAGCAAAAGAAAAAGGAATTTCAGTTTCTAACATTCCTACATACGGAACAGCTGCAGTTGCTCAATTTGCAATGGCTCTTCTTTTAGAAATTTGTCACCACGTTGGACACCACAGTCAAACTGTTTTTGAAGGCAAATGGCAAAATTGCCCAGACTGGTGTTACTGGGATTACCCTTTAATGGAACTTGCTGGAAAAACATTTGGTGTTATTGGTTTTGGTAGAATTGGACAAGACACAGCAAAAATTGCAAAAGCAATGGGAATGAATATCATTGCTTATGATGAATACGAAAGTGATTCAGGAAAAGCAATTGGTGAATATGTAACACTAGATAAACTTCTTGCAGAATCTGATGTAATTTCATTACACTGCCCTCTTTTCCCTTCAACAGAAGGAATTATCAATAAAGATAATATTGCAAAAATGAAAGATGGTGTAATTATCCTTAACACAAGCCGTGGTCCTCTTGTTGTAGAGCAAGATATGGCTGATGCACTTAACTCAGGAAAAGTAGGTTATGCAGGTTTAGACGTAGTAAGTTCAGAACCTATCAAAGCAGAAAACCCACTTCTAAAAGCTAAAAACTGTATCATCACTCCACACATTGCATGGGCACCAAAAGAAAGCCGCGGTCGTCTTATGGACATCGCTGTAGCTAACTTACAAGCTTATGTTGACGGAAGTCCAGTTAACGTTGTTAATAAATAGTTTTTAAAACTAAAAAAAGCGATGATTTATAAAAATCATCGCTTTTTTTATCGCAAAATATCAAAACAATACTAATTCTTGTCTGTATCTACCCTCAAAGCTAAAGAAGCATTCAATTGAGGTAAAGAACCAGGCTCTAAACCGAGCTCGCGTCCAAAAAGTGCAAAATCAATATTTGTATTTCCAAAGCGCAAACCAAAGCCAGCATTTAAATACATATCTTGTATTCCTGCCCTAAGTGATAACACATCAAATAACGTTATCTCTGTACCAGCACTAAAATTTAATACAGGATTTCTACTTGCTTCATGCCCATCGAATATATGCATTATATCTTTATAATCAGCCATCACAACAAAATTTGTTATCACCGCTTCTGCAAAACCAAGTGGGACATCAATGCCAACTCCTACATCAATTCTACTATCATTACTTCCAGTTGAATGCGGTGAAAACTCTAAGGAAGAAGTATCCTCTAGAAGCTTAACAAGAGAATACGATTGCGTCCAAAGTTTATTATATGCATCTCTCCAAACCACACCAGCACTGAATATATCAAAGAGCTTATAATATGCACCAACATCTACACTTACCCCATAATGAGAATAGAGAGGCAGAATATCATATACAGATTCTAAATCTGTAAGCAAAGTCATTGGCTCTACCCCAGATAATCCTGTTTCAAACATAAAGATACCTTTTGCACTAAGAGCGACAGACAAATGATGCAAGTCATTATCAATAATTGGGGCAGAATATGTAAGCTGAAGCATATTATCAAAACCAGCAAGCGCATCCATATGAGTTACAGTTGGAATTATAGAAAAAAATCTAGTCTTACTAAAAAGGCCCCATCCAAAAGTTCCAAAATGAAAATCATGAATTGAACCCATAGCAAGAGGCCCAATATGCTCAGATCCCACATAAACACCATTTTCCCCAATAAGCCCTAACACATTATTGGCTATAGTTTCTGTTGTACTTTCTAGAATACTTGGATTCATTAGCGCATCATATGCAATACCTACTACACTACCCACAAACTCCGGATTTGAAATAGTTGTATCCATAGTAAACCAGGTTGCTTTTCCACCAAGGTGAGTAATGGCTGCAGGGTTTGCAAATATGGTAAAATAGTCTGTTGTATCAGTTACATGGTATCCACCCATGGAGTTATATCTAGTTGGGATAAATACAGGTATTCTTGGAGTATATGTCTGTGCAAAAACTGTAGCACCAATCAAAAAGGCTAATATAAAAATAACTACTTTTTTCATCATCCCCCCTGTGTATAGGTTGATACTTCAGCACCTAAAAACTCATTAAACACACTTTCAAGTGCGCCTAGAGATTCTAACCCCTCTTCTTGACTAACGGTATAAAGCACTACAGCAACATTTAATAAAGCTCCAACTTTTTCAGGTGATGTGTTTAAGCTTTCGGCTAAAATAGTCTTTGCAGCGTCTTCTTCCTCTTGAGTAATTTTTTCATCCCCGTTAACTTCACTATTTGAAAATGCTTTGTCAATTTCTGTAAAAGTATCGCTAAAAAGACCTTCTAGAGAGGCCGCATCACCAGTAAGCGCATCTAAAACACCACTATCCTTCGCAATAGATACAGTTAGTGCAAATGTGCCCAGTATTAGCGCATCAGGACCTTCCTTTAGTAAATCCTTCACCGTTTCATCATCATTAAAAAAAGTTTCCACAGCTTTAACATCTACTGAGGCATCAATTGCTTCAATTGCGCCTTCAATTATAGAATCCATAAACTCATTCATTTGATTGCCGTCCAAACTTGAAAATGACGACACATCAACTAAATCAATTATTTCATCAGGTGAAGGTAATATTCCAGCAGCAGCTGTATTTACAACGGTTCTCTTATCTTCAATACTTAATGCATCTAGTTCGCTTTTACTTTTTTTTGCAAGAGCATTTGTTAAACCTTTTGAATCATCACTTGATAGCACTTGATCAGAGTTTAGTAAATCAACAATTTCTTGTGCAGTGGCCCCTTCTAAACTGACAATTAAATCTCTTCCAGAAACAAGCGGGGTTGTAAAAAAGTCACATGACACACATAATAATGCAACCAAACCACCTAAAAAACACACAAATCTTTTTTTCATTATTCGCCCCCATTAACACACCTATCACATTATGCAAAACATATTACGTATATTTATATAATAACTCTTGAATATTGAATTGTCAATTAGAAAGCCTCTTATTTTTCAACATTTGTATATTTTTATCACACATCTCACATTTGAATACTATACATTTATGAAAAAAAACTTGCGAAATATAGAATATATGATACAATATAATTATGAAAAAATATATTCTTTCACTTGACCAAGGAACTACCTCATCAAGGGCCATTCTTTACGACAAAAATGCAAATGTCTTATATTCACAAAACAAAGAGTTTACACAATATTACCCCCAACCAGGTTGGGTTGAACATGATGCAGAAGAAATTCTTGAATGCCAATTGCAGGTAGCAAAAGATGTAATAGAAAAAGCACATAATGATTTACAAGCTACATATGAAGAAATAGCTGCCATAGGCATAACAAACCAAAGAGAAACTGTTGTCCTATGGGAAAAGGCTACAGGAAAACCAGTGTACAATGCTATCGTTTGGCAATGCCGAAGAACAGCACCTTTGTGCGAAGATCTAGTTTCAAAAGGTCTTGAAGAAGTTATTCAAGAAAAAACAGGTCTTGTGATAGATGCATATTTTTCAGGCACTAAGATAAAGTGGATTTTAGATGAAGTTGAAGGGCTTCGAGACAGGGCCAATAATGGTGAAATACTAGCAGGAACAATTGACACTTGGCTTATATGGAAACTAAGTGGAGGCAAAGCCCATGTAACGGATGCTACCAATGCAAGTAGAACCATGCTATATAATATTTACGTTGATGATTGGGATGAGGATTTATTAAACCTACTGGATGTACCCAGGTGCATGTTACCAGCAGTTCAGTCATCAAGTGAGATTTATTGTACCACCGATGAAACAATTTGTGGATTTTCTATCCCAATTGCTTCAGCAATAGGAGATCAGCAAGCAGCATTATTTGGGCAAGGCTGTTATGAAGAAGGAAATGTAAAAAACACATACGGTACGGGATGCTTTATTCTCATGAACACTGGAACTACTCCAGTTATTTCAAGCAACAAGCTTCTTACAACTGTTGCCTTAAGTTTAAATGGTGAAACATACTACGCCCTTGAAGGAAGTATTTTCATGGGAGGGGCAACTATAAAATGGCTTAGAGACGAACTAGAACTTATATCCTCTGCGCCTGAAGTTGATACACTTGCAGAATCGGTAGAAGATACAAACGGAGCATACCTTGTTCCTGCATTTACCGGGCTAGGTGCCCCATACTGGGATATGTATGCTAGAGGAACGCTTGTCGGCTTAACGCGTGGCGTAAAAAAAGCTCATATTTGTAGAGCCGTTTTAGAAGCTATTTGTTATCAAGTAAGAGATGTATTAACTTGCATGATTGAAGATTCGGGGCAAAATGTTACAAGTCTAAATGTAGATGGAGGGGCAAGTGTTAGCGATGTAATGCTTCAATTCCAATCTGACATAGTGAATACTGAAATCTGTAGGCCTAAGAACATTGAAACAACAGCCTTAGGAGCAGCATTTTTGGCAGGCCTTGCAGTAGGCTTTTGGAAAAGCAAAGATGATATTGCACAACACCAAATAATTGATAAAACTTTTAATCCAAAAATGAATGAAAAAAAACGTAACGACCTCTACACTGGATGGAAAAGAGCAGTTGAAAGAGCAAGGGAGTGGATACAAAAATGATATACGATGTAGCGATTATTGGCGCAGGCATTTCGGGAGTTTCCATAGCCCGAGAACTTTCTCGATTTAACACAAATGTATGTATTATCGAAAAAGAAAATGATGTTTCTTGTGGAACTTCAAAAGCAAATTCAGGCATTATTCACGCAGGATATGATCCAGAACCTGGCACATTGATGGCCAAATTAAACCTAAGAGGAACAGAGCTTTATCCACAATGGGCAGAAGAACTTCATTTTGATTTTAAGCCCATTGGATCCCTTGTTGTTGCCTTTGGCCAAAATGATGAAACGATAATAAAAGAACTCTACGAACGAGGCATAGTTAATGGGGTAAAAGACCTGCAATTAATAGACAGAGACGCACTCGTAAAGCTTGAGCCAAATATCTCAGAAGAAGCAACCGGCGCCCTTTATGCCCCAACAGCTGCAATTATAAGCCCATACCAAGCAACATGGGCAATAGCTGAAAATGCAGTACAAAACGGTGCCAAAATTTTTAGAAATTATGAAGTACATAATATAAGAAAAAATGAAGAAGACGGTACGTTTAGTATAGAAACAGGTAAGTCTATAATCGAAGCACGGTATATTGTAAATGCAGCAGGCTTATATGCGGATAAAATAAGTAATATGCTAAATATTAACAAGTATACAATAATCCCAAGAAGAGGAGAATATAGCTTACTTGACAATAGCTGCAGAGATTTAGCGCATCATGTTCTTTTCCAAACTCCAAATGAACTTGGAAAAGGCGTGCTAGTATCTCCAACTGTAGATGAAAATATACTTATTGGCCCATCTGCCGATAGCTGTACCGATAAAACATTCATGGGAACTTACAAGGAAAACCAAGATTTTGTTCTTGAAAAAGGTGAAAAAACAATACCAAATATTCCTCATCGACATATTATCAATTCCTTTGCTGGGGCAAGAGCAATAGCTTATCATCTCGATAACGAGGGCGCACAAACAAAAGCCGTAAACGATTTTATTATTGAAGAAGATTCTCAAGTTAAAAAATTTATACACGTAGCTGGTATTAGTTCTCCAGGACTCGCCTCTGCTCCTGCAATAGCAGAATATGTGGTAGATCTTTTAAGAAATGCTGGACTAGAACTTATACAAGATAAAGATTTTATTCCTATTTTCAAAGGTATACCAAACTTTAAGCTTGCTAATGACAAAAAGAAAAAACAACTTATTGAAGAAAATAAACTGTATGGAAGAATAATCTGCAGATGCGAAATGATTACAGAAGCAGAAATTGTACAAGCAATTCATTGCAATGTAGGTGCAGTAGATTTAGATGGCGTTAAACGCAGAACACGAACAGGCATGGGTAGATGCCAAGGAGGATTTTGTTCTCCTCGCGTAACTGAGATTATTAGTAGAGAACTTAATATCCCAATGATTGATGTGACAAAAAAAGGTGGATGCTCTTACATTCTTAATACAAATACACGAGCGAACTCACACATAGGTGGTAAGAGATGAAATACGATATTGTAATAATTGGGGGAGGACCTGCAGGGTTAGCCGCTGCAGTTGCCGCCAGAAAGCAAGGGTGCGAAAGTATTTTAATACTCGAAAGAGATGTGAGATTAGGGGGGATTCTACTACAGTGTATTCACAACGGCTTTGGGCTTCATCATTTTGGAGAAGAATTAACTGGTCCTGAATATGCTGCACGCTTTATTGATGAAGTAAAGAAGTATAATATCGCCTATAAAACAGACACTATGGTTCTAAACATTAGTGCTGATAATTCAGAGGCTGATTCACCAGCAAGGATTGTAACGGCAATAAATACCGTAGACGGTATGATGAACATAGAAGCAAAGGCTGTAGTTCTTTCAATGGGATGCAGAGAAAGAACTCGCGGGGCTCTTGTTATACCAGGAACTCGTCCTGCAGGAATTTTTACTGCTGGTAGTGCACAACGCTTTGTAAATATGGACGGATACTTGCCTGGGAAAAAAGCTGTTATATTAGGATCTGGAGACATAGGTCTTATTATGGCTCGTCGCTTAACCCTTGAAGGAGTAGAAGTCAAACTTGTTTGCGAGCTCATGCCATTTTCAGCTGGCTTAACTCGCAACATAGTACAGTGCGTCGAAAATTTTAACATTCCACTAAAGTTCAGCCATACAATAACTGCTATTCATGGTAAAGAAAGAGTCGAAGGCGTTTCGGTCGCCCAGGTAGATAAAAACAGACGCGCAATAAAAGAAACAGAAGAGTTTATTCCATGTGACACGCTATTACTTTCAGTAGGCCTAATTCCTGAAAATGAGATATCAATCGAATGTGGAGTTTCTATGGATTCCAGTACTTCTGGTCCTATTGTAAATGAGAGAATGGAAACATCCATCAAAGGCATTTTTGCCTGTGGAAATGCAGTTCATGTGCACGATCTAGTAGACTTTGTAACGCAAGAAAGTATTAGAGCAGGACAAAATGCAGCACTATATGTACTTGGGAACAAAACACAAAACCCTAAACACATTACTCTAAGGCCAGGAAACAGGGTTCGGTACACAGTACCACAGTATATTGAATCAACAGAAGGGAATTCTGATATTGCAATAATGTTTAGGCCAACTGATGTTTATAGAGATGTACAAATTGTTGTATACAGTAATAATCAGAGAATTAAATCGCAAAAAAAGAAAATTGTGCGTCCGGGTGAAATGCAAGTAGTTGAATTAAAACCAGAACTCCTAACAAAGGTTATTGACAATATTACTATTGCAATAGAAATACCAGAGGAGGATAGAGAATAATGCCAGATCAAATAACACAAGAAAAAGTAGTTCCAATAAGTACTGATACCTTAGAAAAGATTCCCTTAACGTGCATTATTTGCCCCATTGGTTGTTTAATGGAAATCACGGTAGAAAAAAATGGCGAAACAATAATTGTTATCGATGTAAAAGATAACACATGCCCACGTGGAGAAGAATATGCAAAAAAAGAATTGGTAAATCCTACTAGAACTCTAACTACTACAATTGCGGTTTCTGGTGGCGAAGCGGTACTAGTGCCGGTAAAAACAGATGGAGAGGTTCCAAAAGGAAGACTCATTGACTGTATGGAAGTAATTAGACGGGTATGTATTAGCGCCCCTATAAAAAGAGGCGATATTCTTATTCAAGATATATTAGGTACAGGAATAAACATTATTGCCTGTGCAGATATTTCAAAGTAGCCAATAATTAACTTGATGTGTCACTTTCAGATTCTTGAAGATTTTGTGCTTCTGCGCTAAGTTTTTCAATTTCAACATCTAGTTTTTTTATTGTCAATTGCCCCTTGATGCCTACAGCTACACACGTAAGTATAATTGCCCCCATTGCAAAATAAAACCACAATGGAGGGCTTTCAGTTTTAATTGTAGAATACGTATTATAAGCCAAAAAGGTTGCCCCTATTGCACAAAAGTTTCTATTTCGTGCAAAGGCAGCCTTTTTTTTATTTAATTGTCTAATTCTTGTACGCAACTCATCGTAATCCATGCTTAATACTGAGCCTTTCTTAGACGTACTTGTTCAATATCATTACTGAATAATTCTCTTAAGTCATTTAATCCTAGTGCCATTAATGCCATTCTGTCTATACCAATACCCCAAGCTAGTACAGGAACATCAATTCCCATTGCTTTTGTAACTTCAGGCCTAAATATACCAGAACCGCCAAGTTCAAACCATCCAAGAACAGGATGTTTGATATGCACTTCAATAGATGGCTCTGTAAAAGGAAAATAGCCAGGAACATATTTTACATCTGTGGCGCCTGCTATTTCAACAGCAAACATTTCCAAAAACCCTAAAAGAGTTTTTAAGTTTACTTCGTCGCCTAGTACAATACCTTCTGTTTGATAGAAGTCTGAAAGGTGAGTTGCATCTACCTTATCATATCTAAAGCAACGTGCAATACCAAAATACTTACCAGGAATTTTTGCATCTGCTAATTTGTGAGCAGATAATGCAGTTCCTTGACTTCGGAGTATCAATCGTTTTGTGAAGTTTTCATCAAACTTATAATGCCAACCCCTACTACCTGAATTACCACCATTTTCATGGACATTTTTTACATTTGTTAAAAATGGTTCATCAATTTTTTTAGCATGAGTCGGATTTTTTACATAATATGCATCGTGAATATCGCGTGCAGCGTGGAATTGAGGCATAAATAATGCATCTGAATTCCAAAACTCTGTTTCAACAAGAGGCCCATCAAATTCTTCAAAACCTAAAGAACCAAGCTTGTCTTTTACACTTTCTAAAAAGGAAACATAGGCATTTGTTCTACCAGGAATTATACGTGCTGGAGGAACTGCAATGTTATAGCCCCGAAATGTAGCATTTTTCCACTCGCCCTTTTCTAGCATTGCAGGAGTTAAACTACCAATTTCATTACCTGTTACTCCTGCACTTTTCAATGCTTCTGTAACTTTAGTAGCAACATCTACAAGGGTATGAACAACAGTTTCTCTTTCTACAATTCTAAAGGCACTGTCAGAGGCACCACGTTTTTTTGCCATAGTATTCATCACATCAAGCTCTTCTTTGCTTAATGATTGAATATCAAGCGTAGTATCTTCTGCTGCAAGTGCCTTTTCTAAGATAGAACGAGCAACTACAATGCTGTTTGGTAAATCTTTCCCTTCGTACATAGCCTTTTTTTCAGGACTCATACGAAGAGCACCTTCTTTGCTTAACAGACCAAAAGCAGAACCAACATCCTTATTTTCCATATTTAATGAAGATGCAATTTCTGGAAGTGATTTCTCACCGTTTTCTTTTACAAAATTAAAAATACGCTCAGCAGGAACTCCCTCTTTTGCGTGTACTTGACCTAATTCTGTTAATTCAAAAAAAGTATGTTCTTCTCTCCTTACAATAGTTGCTAGTTCTTTACCAACTAACCATGAAAAGGCTTGATTAGCATGACCTTCTTTATAGTCAAGATCCTTTTGAAGTTTCTGTGAAGTTAATTCTTCACCTTTTTTATAGGTAAGCAACACACGTACTTCAAGTGGATGCAAATTTTTTACAAGGGATTGAACGTCCATTATATTCTCCGAGAATTTATTTGTTTTTTAAGGCAACTATGTAGTTGCCTTAGGGATTTTAGTTATCTGCGTAGTTTAGCTCTCTAACTTCAGTAAAGCGAATTCTTGAAGTATAGTGAGTCATATTATTTACATTATCATATTTTGTGGTATCTGCGCCACGATAGTTATACCCATAGTATTGTTGATCAGTTCTTTCGCCTTCACCAGCTGTATCAGAAATTTTTCTTTCTTGTAAAAACTGTTCAACTCGGTTTCTAATAGTAATCATAGCTGTACTTTGTTCAAATAAATCAGTATTCATTGAAAAAGTAAAGAAAGATTCACCCGTTGCAGGCAAAAGTTGAATTGTCATAAGATATGGTAAACCTTCATCTGTTTTACCTTCTTCTGAAATTGTTTCAACATTTAAGTTTTGAGGAATTTGAGCAAATCCCACTGTTGTAACAAGCATCAATACTACCAATGCTAAAATCGTTTTTTTCATAAAAGCCTCCTTAAGATGAAATCATCTTTGCTACAGTATTCATTATGATATATGTTACACAAATTAAAATTTTGTGTACTCTACTATTGTACTCACATTTAGAAAAAAATCAAGGTCTGCAACGTATTTTCCTGCATCAATATAATATCTTGGGAAATCTGTTAGCAATATTTTTCCGTTTATTTCTTTTGGCTTATTTTTGATTATATTTTGAGAATACTGACGGATAGCACTTTTTGCTGCATTTTCACAAGCGGTCTTTACACTTTCAACACCGTCAAAAACAAGGGCTTCGCCACGCCCTCCTATACTCGGAAAAGAGCCACTATGCCACCTTAATCTTTCATGCATCATACGATTAGATAAATCATACTCCACCCAAGCTTCAACTACCGATAGATTTGACATTACAACGGGGTTAGTTAAGCGTATATTTGCATCATTTTCAGAAATAGTAAGTATCCTTTTCATCTCAAAAAACTCGCTCACACCACGCACCCTATCAGAAGGTGTATATGAAAATTCCCAGCCATACACAAGTCCCTCAATAAAATAGGGAGCCAAGTGCTGAATACCTTCTCTTGCTGTTGCAAACTGCGAATCAGAAAGCTCTATTGTATCGGCCTTATCCGGAGATTCTTCTATCACATACCACACAGGAAATCTTAATAAAGGATCTTGCACAAGATTTTGTGAAAAACCGAAACTTTGAAATAATAAAAAAAAGAGTAAAAGGAACAATGCACGCACAGTGCTTCCCTTTAACGAAAAAGATCTTTCCATGCGCTCCAAGGTTTAATTCCCATTCTAATTCGTAAATACAACCATGCAAAAACAAATCCTGCTAGGTGCGCCAAATGTGCTATCCCTGAGCCTGCAGAAAAGAATTGATTCCAAACAGAAATTCCTGCATAAATGCACACAAGCAAAGGTGCCTGTATAGGAATAATACCCCAAATATATATTCGGGAATTAGGGAAAAGCACAGCATAAATTAACAAAATTGCGTACACTGAACCAGATGCTCCTAGTAAAAAAGTGTAGTACATTCCTGTAAAATAATAGCTTATAAATGAAACTATACCACATAAAAAACCAGTTAGAAGATACATAAGAGTAAACTCTTTTGAACCTATCGCACGTTCAACTGCAACACCAAAGAACAGAATACCTAGCATGTTTCCTAGCAAATGGTAAAAATTGGCATGTGTAAACATATAGGTGAAAAACTGATAATACATATTTCGCTGCAGAACTAGGGCAACATTAAGTGATAAATACCCTGCCAACTGATAATTCACTTGAATTAGCATAAATACACCAATATTTATTGCAATAATAATTAAAGCCACATTATGAAATGTATAGCGAAATGGTCTTCTGATACTATTTTTTATCATTATGATTCCTTATAAAACGAGGTACTCTACTTATATCGAAGAAAAAGAACAATTACTTAATACTTTCATCATCATTTAGATTTTGACGTTTTTCTTCCCTAGAAACTTCTATATTTCCAAGTTGAGCATAGTGTTTCATTAAATTTAAGAAGGCTCCCCATTTAGGGAGTGATTTTTCTAATAAATCTACAGCTTCTTTGTTTCTTGAAGAAGTAAATAAAAATTTAATATTTGTAATAAGTTCAGGATTGCTCCTTCTTGAATCTTCTAGCGTCGTTAACAATAATTTATATAATTCATAAATACTTGTGCTTTGCTTTTGAGTTAGCCTTTTTGCATTCTCATTAATTTCACTTACCATTTTTCCTAATGTCCGCGCAAACTCAGGATCTTTTTTGCTATCTTTAATGTACCCCTGTAAAAGCGCGCTATCATACTTTTCGTTTCTTGCAAAAGAATTCTCAAATCCTTTTATATCTGAAAAAGACTCTAAACAATCAAACACAGATGATGAAAAATCGGTTTTAGCTTCATTTGTTGCAAAAAAACCTTCCACAACAATATCGTTTAACAAAGATTGTATTTCTAACCCTAAGTATGAAAACAAAAATGTTTTAATAACTTGCATAGGAGTAATCCATAAAAAAGAACAAGATGAGTCACTTTGCAATACTTCATTTACTTGAGAATTGTAGCATTCTAACGACAAAAGTTGTTTGTCGCCAAATATATCTTGTATCTCCCTACTCCTCTCTTGGTCTTGAAACTCAACATTTAAACGTTCTGTATCGGCTGCAAAGCGCGCCTTTTGTCGAAGACTATATTCTTCAAGAGGATTTGCTGTACTAGTAGCATATTCTGGCTCAATTTCAGCTTTTCTCTTTCCAATGGCGATAATATCTTTTAACACATCAGGAGCAAGCGCACGATTTAATGCTGTTGCAATTTTTTTTAGGCGTACCATAAGTTGATCTTGCGACATATTATTAAGCTGACCTGGAATAATTGTTGCAACAGCAGTTATCGCTCTTCCCAATGAACCAGTAAGTTTTAACTTAGCACTAACATAATAAAGATTTAACAGCTCATCACTAATGGTTTCGCAATCCAATGACGTAAAGTTTGGCTTTGAATCTAGTGGAGAAAATGATGGATCAAAACTTTTTAAGATATTAACAAAATTAAAGTTACTTAAATCATAAAAAAGCTCTAAATCCTGTAGTGTTTTTTCAATTTGAGCAAAACCTGTTGTATGCAAATCTTTTTGAACAGCCAAAAAAACTTGTGCTTGTTCAGCAATATCTTTATCACGAGACAAAGAAGAATCTAATACTTTTTTTCTCATTTCATACGTTAAAGATTCTACCTTTTTTAGAGATGCGTCATTATATCCTGATTTAATGAGTGTATCATACACCCTGTTTTTTACAAGCTTTTGTTCTGGCAATTGCACAAAAGATAGCAAAGAAGAAAAAATCCCAATGTTAGTATAAACAGAAAACAAAGCCTCAGCAAAAGCCACTTGCACTTGCCCGTTATTATAAATTGATGGAGTAATTTTTGAAAGACGAGCATCAATTACCTTTAGCTGTTGATTTTTTTGAATCTCAGGGTTTTTAGGAGAAAATAATAACTTTAAAAAATCAATTATACGTGACAGCATTGGCATATTCTATATTGTAATTCCATTTTATAAATTTGGCAAGAGCGGCTGAAAAATATTTTCATAATCTTTTATAGTTTCAGCTTGAACTATATTTTTCCGCAAAGCAGCGCCACCCTCTGTACCCTTTGTATATGCACAAAACCGCTTGCGCATTTCTTTGCAGGCTAAAAACTCACCCTTATCTTCGCACAAAATTCTCAACTCCTTTAGACCAGCTTTGATATACTCATCAAAGGATATTTCATTGTACGAACCGTTAACAAGGAGGTCTCGTGTTTGAGAAAAAATAAAAGGAGCACCCATTGCGCCACGTGCAAACATTACTGCATCACATTTAGTTTGAGACAGCATATCTTTTGCAGCTTCAGGAGTAAATACATCCCCAGAACCAAATACGGGAATAGGATTATCTTGTGCTTTCATAAGAGAAACTAAATCGCTCAGTGCTTGCCAATCAGAAAAGCCTTCATACCCTTGAGCACGAGTTCTTGGATGCAAGGTAACAGCACCTACTCCAGCTTCTTTTGCAGCAAGAGCAATTTCTTTCCATGAAATAGAACGTGCATCCCATCCTGTACGAAACTTTACTGTTACTGGAATAGGATGAGTATAGCGATTATTTATATTAGGGGCATCTAATGCTGCTTGCACAACAGCACTCACAACCTTAAAAAACATATCGGCATCCCTCATAAGAGCAGACCCTGAACCTGTTTTTGTTATTTTATGAACAGGACAACCAGAGTTAATGTCTATTACATCGGGATTAGACTTTTCAAGAACAATTGGGATAGAATCCTTCATCGTATTTGGATTACTGCCAAATATTTGCACAGAATAATATTTTTCATTTTCTGCTCGGCTCATAATTTGCTCTGTTTTTCCAGAACCTCGAACCAAGGCCTCTGCAGAAACCATTTCTGTGTATGAAAAATTTGCGCCACCGTCCGCACAAAGTGTACGAAAGGCCCTATCAGAATACCCTGCCACTGGAGCTAAAAACAAATTTCCATCCAGTGTTAGGGAATATTTTTCCTTAGAGAGAGGACATTGAATAGAAACCGGCTTATACAGTGATTCCATCTACTAATACAATAATTCTGTGTAAATTTTATGGATCGAGCCTGAAAAACTTACAACTGTTTTGCCATAACTGGTCTGCAACAGTATCAAGTTCCATATCAAGCATATCTGCCAAAAAACGAACTGTAGAAGGAGTATATGAAGGCATATTACGCTTCCCTCTAAATTCAGCTGGCACCATAAATGGACTTTCAGATTCAACTAAAATTCTATCTAATGGAACATTAAGAACTGTTTCATGCAAATTTCTAGCATTGCGATACGTAAGATTACCAGCAAAAGAAAAATAGAGGTTTAAGTCTAATGCTTTCTTTGCATATTCTGCATCCTCAGAATAACAATGTAACACACCACCAGCAGAAGGAAGTCTTTCTGATAAAATATCGAGAACATCTTTACCTGCATCTCTATTGTGAATAATTACAGGAACATCCATTCTTTGAGCAAGATCTAATTGATTTATAAAAAGCTCAATTTGAGAACGCTTGTCCCCAAATTTTCTAAAATAATCTAATCCAGTTTCACCTAAAGCAACAACGTTTGGAAGCTTTAAACTTTCTTCAATAGTTTTAAGCCAATCCTTACCTGGGTGAATAACTTCAGAAGGGGCAACCCCTACAGCGTAATATACGCTCGGCAATGATTTTAAATTATTATAAACATTTGTAAAATCATGCAAGCTATTGCAAATGCTTACTATTCGAGTAACGCCTACTTGCTTTGCTTCTTGAACAACACGTAATTGCTCTATGGGATCATCATAAATAAGCCCGATATGGGCGTGAGTATCAAAAACTTTCATGGCTAATCTATCCAAAAAAACGATAATGCGGAAGCAAAAAAGCTATCCGTTTGTAGTATCAATACTAACGACTTGCTTTCCTGATGGAAATAATACTGTCTACCCTTTAAGAATACCACACTAATTCCATATCGTCAATATTTTTTTGATTTTTTTAATGCTCTTTTTGCGAATTTAAGGCTTTTAAACTTGCAAATGCTAAGTTTAACTTCTTTTTTATAAAGTTTATTTGACAGATTCTATTAAAAGTGCTATAATGTACCGATAATAGATATAATACGCCGTGGTATAACGGTTCAAAATATGGAGATTTGAGTGGCAAGAACTCGCGTGTATGAAAAATTAGAAAAGAACGTTGTTCACCATATAGGCAAGAATATGCTTAACGGCGTACGTGTGCTTGCCCGTGCTATTCGTAGCTTTATAAAGATATGTGACAGCAAGTTAACAATAATGATTGTTCCTCATTCTCAAACAAATGTCATTAATTTTCGAACAAATATTTTTTCTATAGTCCTAGGTACTGTTATTGCTATTGGCATGGTTTTTTCTTTCTTTTACTTTAACAGACAAAACTCAATTTCATCTTCTGAGATTGCTCGACTAGAAACAGAAAACAGACAAAGTCTTGCAAGTTTTGACATTCTAAAAGATGAGAACAACAACCTACTTCAAGCAGCAGAAAAATTCAAAACAGCTCTTAATGAATCACTCGCGCTTATTGGTATTGATATTTCAAGTTCCACAACAAATTCTTTAAGAGACAGTGATTTATCCTCACTTATGGATAGCCAATCACTATCAAGTGGTTCATCAAAAGAAATTGCCGATGTGCAGCAGCTTACATCCTATATTGAAGGTACAATTGCACCAATAGAACAAATAGGTGAAGTTATTAAATCCCAACAAGCTATTTTCTCAGACACACCTAATATCTGGCCTCTAAAAGGGGGAGTAGGTTATACAACTTCTCAATTTGGGCATCAAATGCATCCTATAACCGGCCAATGGTACATCCACACAGGCTACGATGTAGCTACAGGTAGAACAGGGGATCCCATTGTCGCAACGGCCAATGGAAAAGTAATAACAAACACGTATAGTGATGCACTAGGTATTCACGTTGCAATACAGCATAAGTACGGATACATCACACGTTATGCACACATGAATGCAAGTTATGTTACCTTGGGACAAGAAGTAGAACAAGGTGAAGTAATTGGCGTAATTGGAAACACTGGTCTTTCAACAGGTCCCCACCTTCACTATGAAATTTTTATTGGTTCAAGTTTAATTGACCCAGCTCCATATGTAAATATAAAATCTATAAAATAGAAGTCCGAGAGTAACTATGGCTTTTCAAAACGACGACATTTCAATTAACACCCTTATAGGTCAAGGGTCATTCATAAAAGGAAACCTTAGCGTAAAAGGTTTTGTCCGCTTTGATGGTGATATTGACGGAAACCTAGAAACAACAGGAAGACTCATAATTGGAGAGCAAGCACGCATTCGAGGAAATGTAAGTGCTTCATCCATTATTATACACGGGCTCATTGAAGGAGATATTGTTGCTCCTGAAGGCGTTCGCCTTTTTTCTACATCAGCAGTGGTAGGAGATATTATTTCTAAAAAAATCTTTGTAGAAGAGACAGCCTTTGTTCAAGGACAATGCATTATATTAGAAAACAACCAAGAGTTTGAAGATGCAAAAATTGCATGGCAAGATGCAAAAGCAATCCGTGAAAAAACACTACTGGTAAACCGGAGTGTAAAATAATGCTACCCCTAGATCCTATTGGACTAGCCCCTGCATTCTCTCAAGCAGGCGAAATTGCAAAAAAGAAAGACAAGAAAAAAGAAACCGAAAACATAAAAACAAAGTCTTTTTCATCTTTACTGGAAACATCTCAAGAGCAAACATCTACACCGATACATAATGCTAACAATACCCCAGATATTGAAGGAAAATCATTTGATGAAACCTTGCAATTATTGGTTGATTCGGTGTATACTGCAGGTGACAGACTAAAGAAAAACCCTTCAACTGAAGAGTTTAAAGAGTACAGAAAGTCACTGTCATATTTTTTAAACTTTGTTGTAAAAAACACTTATGAAATAGAAACATACCAACGACGAAGGGGCAAAAAGCATGTCGTATACACATTGGTCACTCTTACAAATGAAAAACTTGACAAATTAGCGAGTGATATATTATTTAATCAAGCAGACCAACTCAGAATACTTGCTCGAGTTGAAGAAATAAATGGTATATTGGTGGATTTTTTTTCCTAGCCACTAAAAAGGACCTGAACAGTATTACACGCTACGGTTAATACTGCTAAAAAAAGAAACGTAGCTTGGAGGAATTATGAGTGATATAATAACAGGAAATATAGATGATATAAATCCTAACGATCTTTTATCTTTAGAAGACGAAGGTGCAGATGAGCATATTAGACAAGATAATTCAAATTATGTGTTCCCTTCTCCCCTTTTTCAATTAAAACTTGAATACTCATCAGAAACATTATATGCAACTGCCAATGAGAGCATGAAACTTGTAGCAGGTGATTATGCCATTGTAAACACACGCTATGGCAAAGATATGGCTCTTGTTCTTGGTAATGCAAAAAAACCCATGGGCATTCAACCATCAGATGTTGTCACTGTTGAACGAAAGGCTATAAAAGAAGACATAAAAAGAGCAAACGATTTAAAACACCGTGAAAAAGAAGCCCTTAGAACATTTAAAGATAAAACAATTGCCCGAAAACTAGATATGAAAGCCCTTGGAGTTCACTTTCTATTAGAAGAGCAAAAGGTTGTTTTCTTTTTTAGTGCAGACAATCGTGTTGACTTTAGAGAACTTGTTAAAGATCTCGTAAGTATATTTAAGATGAGAATAGAGCTACGACAAATTGGCGTTAGAGACGAAGCAAGAATTATCGGAGGACTTGGAGTTTGCGGTCGAAGATTTTGTTGCAATGGTGTTTCAGATAAATTACGCCCAGTATCAATTAAAATGGCAAAAAACCAAAACCTTTCTCTTAATTCTGTAAAAATTTCAGGGCAATGTGGAAGACTTTTATGTTGTTTAGCATACGAAGCGGACTGGTATAACGAAGCTAGAAAAAGCATGCCATCTGAAGGGATTCGCGTTTACTACGATGGAATAAGTTTTACCATTACTGAAACTAATCAAGTTAGAGGAACCATAAAGATGACTGGGGAAGATGGTCGAGTTTTAGAAATGAATACTTCCGACTTTTTTCAAGATGGTAATAAATGGAAAGTAAAAAAGCATAGACAATAGCTGGTATTATAGCACAGCGAGAGGGAAAAATGATTGCTTTATTGTTTTTAGGAACGTGCCTTTTATGGTTAAATGTATATTTATTTGCAACAAATGAATACGGAAAAAAAGAGCTTCCAAATATCATTAAACATTTCTCTCTCCTTGAGCTATACTCTGGTTTTTATCTTTTGAAATTAAAGCATGTTTTATATAAATCTTTTTCAAAAAAATTCTTAGCGATATTATGGGCGCTCACGCTATTACACACTCTAATATGTATTCTATACATATGCACCTATTTTACCCCTGTCTTTACTTATCCAGAAGTACATAACAGCTTACAATCCATAGCATCGTTTATTAATATGAATAATTATTACAATGATACACCTCAAAAATTGGCAGCAAGACTTATAACTTCATATACAATGGGAGTATTTTCACTGCAAGTCTACTTTTGCATTGCAAACTGGCAAATCCTGTATCGCTTAAAACTTGGGCCTAAAAAAAATAAAAAGAGTCGAAAATGGACAAAATAATAATGAATTTAAAGGTAGCTGGTGTACTTTTAGGTATAATCTTTTTTTATATAGTTTCTTTTTTCTTTGAACCCCAAATCATAGTGATAAAAGAACACTTACGTCGTAGAAAAGAAAGAGACAAGGTAGAAACTAAACAAATTTCCGACTAAACAAGAATAATTAACTTGACATATATCGATATTTTTTTATATAATTAAAACAGGAGACAAAAAATTATGACAATTACGGTATGTATGGGAAGCTCATGCTTTAGTAGAGGGAATGCAACTAATGCAGAAACAATACAATCCCTCATTGAAAAAATGGGAATTGAAGCTACAACAGAAGTAAGGGGTTGTTTATGCGAAGGTCAATGCAAAAAAGGACCTAACGTTAAAATAAATGATACTTTATACACAAGTGTTTTTCCAGAAGCCTTAGAAGATATAATAAATAATGAACTCTTATTAGAAAAAGGAGAGTAAATTATGAATCAACTACAACCTATATACACAGAGCCAACGGAATGTCAAGATTGTTATAAGTGCATCAGACAATGCCCAGTAAAAGCAATTAGAGTTGAGCAAAGCCATGCTCTCATTATGCCTGATATGTGCATTAGCTGTGGTCGTTGTGTTACAAATTGCCCTGCTCATGCAAAAAAAATACGCGATGATTTACCAAAAGCTATACACTTAGTAGAGACAAAAGAAAACGTAATAGCATCTCTAGCACCATCCTTTGTATCTGAGTTTCCAGAATACACCGCTCAACAGATGATAACTGCCATAAAGGAGCTTGGCTTTTATGGAGTTTCAGAAACAGCAATTGGCGCAGACTTGGTATCATCTCAAATAGCAGAAGATATAGAAAAGGCAATGCAAGATAAAGATGGACAAAGACTTTTTTTATCATCTGCGTGCCCAACAACAGTTGAATATATTAAGCATGTAATGCCAGATTTTTCTCAATTTATTACGGATAGATCATCACCATTACTAGCACATTCAAGATTTTTAAAAGAATATTATGGCGAAAATACTACAGTTATATTTATCGGACCTTGTTTTTCAAAAAAAAGAGAAGCAGATGATTTTGATGAAATAGATGTAAGCATAACTTTTAACGATTTACGTAAATGGTTTTCCGACAAAGGAATTACACCAAGCAAAAACCCTTCTCAAGAAAATGCAGACTTTATTCCTTACAGAGCTGCGAAAGGCACGCTCTACCCAATTGATGGAGGAATGATTGCGTCAATAAAACGCTATAGTAATCTAGATGGCGTAAGAGTTATGTCTGTTACAGGAGTTGACAGCTTTCCTTTAACACTTGCAGGTTTACATAAAGAAGTATTACCAGACCCTATATTTATTGAAATGCTTGCGTGCCCAGGTGGATGCATAAACGGTCCCTCCTGTACTGCAAATAGATCTATAGCAATAAAGCGAGTTAACCTTGTAGATTACGCTCAAACAGCACCTGATACACTTGACAAAGAAGCATTGGATGTTACAAAAAATCTTAGTGGCGTAATCCAAATAAAAAAGCAAAACACAAAAGAAATTGGAGAAGACAAAATACAAGCTGCACTTAGATCTGTAGGTAAAACATCTAAGTCAGATGAACTCAATTGTGCAGGTTGCGGTTACGATACTTGTAGAGAATTTGCAAAAGCTATAAGTGAAAACACAGCCGAAAAAACAATGTGTGTATCATATATGAAAAAACTCGCCCAAAAAAAAGCAAACGGGTTAGTACAAGCTATTCCAAGTGGTGTAGTAATTGTAAATAAAAATTTAGAAATAATAGAATGCAACCAAAACTTTGCACGACTTATGGGAAGTGATGTACTTGAAATGTATGAAGCAAAACCTGGCCTTGAAGGGGCAGACTTTACAAAAGTTGTCGACTTCCATAGGTTCTTTGAAGATGTATTAACAAAGAATGGACTAGATGTCATTGAAAGAGAAGTGCGAACAGGAAAGAAAATTTTCCATGTATCTGTTTTTTCAATAGAAAAAGAAGAATTTGTAGGTGGCGTCATAGAAGATATTACAGCACCACAAATACAAAAAACACGAATTGTAAAACAGGCCCAAAAAGTAATAACAAAAAATCTTTCTGTTGTTCAAAAAATTGCATTTTTGTTGGGTGAAAATGCTGCGGAAACGGAATCAATGCTTAATTCAATTATTGAGTCTTTTTCTGATGAGGAGGATTGATGGAAACATCCACACAAAAAGAAACCCTCTCTGAAGAAAAAACCGAAACATTTATAGAAGTAGGATACTATCAAACATGCAAACATAAAAATATTGCAGAGGGAGATGTTTTTTTATCTCAAAAAAATCCATCTGACGGGCGCGTTATTACAACCTTATCTGATGGACTTGGATCTGGTATCAAAGCAGGGGTATTAGCAACACTAACTGCAACAATGGCAAGCAAATTCATCGCCTCCGATATCCCAATGAGAAAGGCCGCAAATATTATTATGGACACATTACCTGTTTGTAAAGAGAGAGGCATTAGTTACGCAACCTTTACACTCGTTGATATAGAACCAAGTGCACGTGTTAGAATAATGGAGTATGATAACCCTCCGTATGTACTAATCCGTGAGAACACTCTTATAGAGCCAATTAAAGAGATTTCGCAAATCGAAAGAAAAAAAATGACTACCGCACCTAAGATTGAAGCATTGCTACACTATTCGTATTATCAAGCAAAACCTGGTGATAGGCTAATCTTTTTTTCAGATGGAGTTACCCAAGCAGGGATGGGATCCCAGGCACTCCCTTTTGGGTGGGGCAACATAAAAGTACAAGATTTTATTCTTGACACAGTAAACAATCATACCGATATAAGTGCAAGAGATCTTGCAAGAACAGTTGTAAAAAAAGCTATAGCCCATGATAGCTATAAGCCAAAAGATGATATTACATGTGGTGTAGTATACTTTAGAAAACCAAGAGATATGCTGGTTTTTACAGGGCCTCCAATTAACAAAGAAAGCGACTCAGAACTTGCTAGCCGCTTTGATATTTTTAATGGAACAAAAATTGTATGTGGTGGGACAAGTGCAAATATTCTTTCAAGAGAACTTGGAAGAAAGGTAACTGTTTCCCTAAAGAATTTTGACCCTGTTATTCCCCCTGCATCTCAGATGGATGGAGTAGATTTAGTTACGGAGGGAATAATAACAATGGGAGCTGTATCAGAATTATTAGAAAAAGGGGCTCAGTTGGAAAACATAAAACCAAACCCTGCAACTAAAATAGTTGAATTTTTCTTGAATTCAGATAGAATTAGGTTTTTTGTCGGCACAAAAATCAATGAAGCCCACCAAGATCCTAACATGCCTGTAGAATTAGAAATCAGGCGAAATGTAATAAAAAAGATAGCCCAGTTGCTTGAAGAAAAGTATCTAAAGGAAGTTAAAATAGACTATTTTTAAGACAAAAAATATGTTAAAATATCAAAAGATAAAAAAAGAATGTCGTGGCAAAACTGCCAATCCATTCACTTAGGAGGAAAATTATGGCAAAAATCAAAGTATCAATTTGTACAGGAACTACTTGTTATGTGATGGGAGCTTCAGAGCTATTACTTTTAGAAGAAGAGTTACCAATCGAAATCAAAGACAAAGTGGAAATTGAAGGGGTAACATGCCTCGAACTCTGTAAAGGTGGAAGAAATTCCAAGGCTCCTTATGTTTTAATTGATGGTGAAATACAGGAAGAAGCAACTTTACAAAGTGTAATTGACAAAATCAAGGAAAAAGTATGTTAAATATAAACAACAATGCAGCTCATTTAAAGCGTGAGATTCTAGTACATATAGCTAAACTACAGTTAGAAAAAGATCTAGAAAAAGGCTTACATTACATACCTCGGAAAATGGTACCTAGAAATAGTGAACCATTGCGTTGTTGTATTTATCATGATAGAGAAATAGTACGTCAGCGAGTAATTGCTCGCCTAGGATGTTCTCTAGAAGATTATGATGAGGAAAAACCTTTAGAGGAATATGCAAAGGAAGCTCTTAATAGAGAAAAGCCAACCTGGCCAATATTAACCGTTTTAGACGAAGCTTGCAATGCTTGTGTTAAAAGTCAGTTTTTAGTTACAAATGCATGCCAAGCATGTATTGCGCGTCCTTGTATGATAAACTGTCCCAAAAAATGTATTAGTATTAAAAGCGGCAGAGCAATAATCGATGATGAAAAATGTATCAACTGCGGTATGTGTCTATCAAACTGTCCCTATCATGCAATAATAAAGATTCCTGTACCGTGTGAAGAATCATGCCCCGTTGGTGCCATTGCAAAAAACGAACAAGGGAAAGAAGTTATAGATTACGATAAATGTATTTTTTGCGGAAACTGTATGAGAGAATGCCCTTTTGGTGCCATGATGGACAAAGGACAACTAGTAGATGTTATAAAACACATAATGCAAGGCAAAAATGTAGTAGCGATGTATGCCCCTGCTGTTGCGGCTCAATTTAGAGCGGCTCCAGGACAATTAGAGTCGGCATTAATTAATGCAGGATTTAGTCGCATTTGGGAAGTTGCAATCGGGGCAGATATCACTGCCGACAAAGAAGCTGCTGAGTTTGAAGAAAGAATGGAACATGGTCATAAGCTTATGACAACTTCATGCTGTCCTGCTTATGTTAGAGCAGTTCAACTGCACGTTCCAGAATTAAACCCATGCGTATCTGATACTCATACCCCAATGCACTATACAGCAGAACTTGCAAAAAAAGCTGATCCTAATTGTATCACTGTGTTTATTGGCCCATGCTTAGCAAAGCGACGAGAAGGTATGGATGATGACTTAGTTGATTACGTACTTTCAGTAGAAGAAATGGGAGCTTTCTTTATTGCAAAAGGCATTGAAATAGGAACCGTTGAAGCAGCTCCTGATTCAATTATCCCAACAGCATCAGGGCGAAACTTTGCTATAACCGGAGGTGTTGCAGAAGCAGTTCGAATACGGCTAAAACAACCAGAAAAACTAAAGCCAGCCGTTATCAATGGATTGGATAAGGCCGGAATGAAACTATTAGCAAGTTATGGAAAAATACAAAGTGGAACAACACCGGCAACAGCCGATACGCCAAACCTCGTTGAAGTTATGGCGTGTGAAGGTGGATGTGTTGGTGGGCCATCTGTAATTTCTAATGTAAAAGTTGCTACAATGCAATTAAAAAAATATGTTAGTGAAGGTGCTATAGATAAGTAAGCATAACTTTATAGTAAAAAGCGACAAGGGGTATTACCTTTGTCGCTTTTTTTACATTTCGAACTCATCACCAAGATAAATTTTCCGAGCCATTTCTGAATCTAAAATATCCTCTTGGGATCCAGAAACAAGAATTTCACCTTGGTTAATAATGTAGGCTTCATCAGTTATATCTAGCGTTGCACGAACATTATGGTCGGTAATTAAAACTCCAATCCCTTTTGCAGATAAAAAACGTACAACCTCTTTTATATCCGACACTGCAATAGGATCAATACCAGCAAAGGGCTCGTCCAAAAGTAAAAACTTAGGGTCTGTTGCCAAGGCGCGAGCGATTTCAGTTCTTCTACGTTCTCCACCAGATAATGTATATGCCATTTGTTTTCGCAAGCGAGCAATTGAAAAATCGTCTAATAGCCTCTCTAAAAGCTCTTTTTTTTCTTCTATGGTGATATCTTTCCTATTTTCAATTATAGACCAAATATTTTGTTCAACCGTAAGCTTTCTAAAAACTGAAGCTTCTTGAGGAAGATAAGAAATACCTAAACGAGAACGTTTATACATGGGGAGCTTTGTAATACAAGTATCATCTATAAAAACATCTCCCCTAGTTGGCGCATAGAAGCCCACAATCATGTAAAAAATAGTTGTTTTCCCTGCCCCATTTGGACCTAACAGACCTACAACCTTCCCTCTTTCCATAGAGAAATCTACGCCCCGCACAACCTCTTTTTTTCCAAAGTTCTTATATAAACTTGTTACTCGTAATTCACTCACTATTGTATCCCTTTAATTTTCTTTCGTGTCTTCTGTATCGCTGTTACTAGAATCGCTTACGGTTCCTTGAACGCTTCCAATAAGAGATATTTCATCAGTATTTAGATTGAAAATTATTTCATGAGCTTGAAAGATATCATCGCCTTGCATAATTTTTGGACTACCACTTAATTCTAGTATTTGAATTTCTTTGCGATATAAAGCAAATGCGGATGTGCACACAGACTCGCCTTGCACAATTTCAACATCTATTTGAATTAGGGCTACTTCTGTATTTTGATTATATTCGATAAAATGAGCTTTTAAGTCTACATCATTTTCTGTATCAACCATAGTTACATTGCCTTCTAGTATGGCAATTTTTTCTTCTCGGTCATAACGAATAGAATCGCAAGTAAAAGTAAATCCAGCCTCGGAGTACGTTCCACTAATAGAACCAGAAGCCTCTATATACCGATAATCTTCTCCATTAAGCTCAATTTCGCTTGCTTTTAACTCCATGCTTTCTGTCTGTACAAAAGCATTTCCACTAAGACGTGTGTAATCGACGTTATCATTTACAGTACCGCTCATTGCATTTGCAGAAAATGTGATTGTCTCTGAAAATGCTGAAATCATAAAGCAGGATAAAACAACATAGAACGCTAATATTTTTTTCACAACTATTTTGTGATTTATATGTTTAGTTTTCAATTATCCTCCCTGTAACAGGACCTTCAAAGGCATACGAAAAATCAATTCCTTTTGCTGAAAAACCGGTTCCTTCAATTATCATCTCTGTTTCATTTGCAGTATTAGAATCGTTCTCAAGAGTAGATTTACCAATTGAGATTGACACAGTTTCATTTAGGGCACCCAAAAATAGCTCATCATCACCCAACCAGCGTAGATTTTCTGCCTCTATTATAGCATTATGCTCATGGCTGACAATTGAAACATTACCTAAAAAAGTATATTCATTATTTTTAGTGTCTACTGCCAGTAAATCACAAGACCCTAGCACCGAGGTATTTTCATCTGAATCGTAAAGTGTAAAGCTTGGGTTCAGGGCAAAGCTTAACCCATTTTCACTGTATTGCTCTAGTTGACCAACATTCATTGTAATGCTTTTCTTTTTATTTTCAACTCGTGTAAATTCAGCATCAAAAAAAACAAACTCTGGGGAAGTAGATGTTAAATCATCTTGTTCAAAATAATCAAGAGAACAAGATGATAATAAGATAATAAAACAAATAGCTCTACTAACTTTTTTATAGAACCCCATATAACATCCTTATTTTCTTAACGAAAATTCATAACCAGCACGAATAAAATCTATAAACAATGGATGAGGCTTTTTAGGGCATGAAATAAACTCTGGGTGATATTGAACTCCAATTCCCCAAGGATGATTATCCCATTCAAACGATTCTACATGATCATCGGCTTTTGCTTTAGCTGAAATATGTAAGCCAGTTGTTTTTAATTCATCTGCATATTTTTTGTCAAAGGAATACTTATTTCGATGTCGTTCAGTAATCTCGGTTGTACCATAAATTTCAAAAAGCTTTGAACTTTGCTCAATTGCAATATCTTCATTTCCAAGTCTCATTACTCCTGCCGGCACAAATCCTGTTTGTTCCTCTGGTAAGCTTATTACAGGATAACTTGTATTTTCCACAAACTCAGTTGAATCAGCATCATCCCATCCTAAGAGATTTCTACCAGCTTCAATTGCCATAAGTTGCATTCCAAGATCAATACCTAAATATGGAACTTTATTTTCTCTGGCAAATTGAACCGTTTTTAAAAGTCCAAGAAAGCCACGTTGTCCATAATTTCCTGGTATTATAATAGCATCAACATCGCAGAAAAATGAATCTATTTCTGTAGCTGTTTCTACGCTTTCTGCATCAATTTTAATAACTTCTAATGCAAAGGAATGTGCTGTTACAGCAGCATGAAACAATGATTCTCTAACTGACTTAAACCAATCGTCAATGTATTTTTTCTTACAAAGCATACCTATACGCACAGTACCCTTTGGATTATTTAAATGGGAAATAAAATCATTCCAGATTTTTATATCAGCTTTATGCTCAGTAAATTCTAATTTTTTTAGAATAGTTTCATCAAAGCCTTGCTTATGCAATTCACGAGGTAGTTCATAAATTGTTTTTTTCACATCTCCAGCTGTAAATACACTATTTTTTTCAACATTGCAAAAAAGTGCAATTTTTCGTTTCAAATCTTCATCAAGAAGTTTTTCAGTTCTACATAATAGAACATCTGGCTGAATTCCCAATTCTTGCATCTTTTTTACTGAATGCTGAGTAGGTTTCGTTTTTAATTCACCACCAGTAATTGCAGGAATAAGCGTTATATGGATAGAAAGTGCATTTTTTTTCCCAAGCTCTCTAACAAGCTGTCTTGTTGCTTCTAAAAAAGGAATTGATTCAATATCGCCGACAGTTCCACCAATTTCTACAATTACAACGTCAGCCTTGGTTTGCGAACCAATAAGATAAATTCTTCTTTTTATTTCATCGGTTATATGAGGTATAACTTGCACAGTACGGCCATTGTACCTACCTGCACGTTCATTTTTTATAACCGATTCATATATTTGACCCGTTGTAACAGAATTTTGTGCTGTAAGAGAAACATCAGTAAATCGCTCGTAATTACCTAAGTTAAGATCTGTTTCAGCACCATCAGCAGTTACATACACTTCTCCATGCTGATAAGGACTCATGTTCCCAGCATCTACATTTATATATGGATCACACTTCATCATGGCTATTTTTAAGCCACTACATTCTAAAAGACTTCCTATACTTGATGCTGCCACACCTTTTCCGAGGCTAGAACACACGCCACCTGTTACAATTATATATTTACTCATACCTTGATTTTCACATCTCTTGCCTTTTTTGTCAATACTTTTTAGCAAATGGTTTACTTTTTTTCATACTTAAGTTATAATAAATGTATGGACATAGTAGTAACAGATGCAGATTTTAACTTATTCAGTGCGTTAATCTACAAAGAAAGTGGAATAACATTTTCTGATATCAATCGTACCATCTTAGAGGGACGATTGAAGATGTGTGTGAAAGATAAAAAACTTTCGTCGCTTGAAGAATTGCATAAACTAATAACGAGTAACTCTGATGAAATGAAGTGGATGCTCGACTCTGTTACAACAAATCTTACTAGGTTTTTTAGAAATCAACCACACTTTGATACATTAATAAACTATGTAATACCTAAGCTTGTGGAAAAGAAAAAAGCCACAGGGAAAAATGTTATAAAGATTTGGAGTGCTGGATGCTCAACAGGAGAAGAACCATATACCCTTGCAATGGTATTAAAAGAGCACTTGCCTCCAACAATGAAGTTCGAGATTTTGGCCTCTGATATATCGCTTAAATGTATTCTTACAGCAAAACAAGGTTTCTATCCAGAAAGCAAATGTGAAGGAATTCCACCCAATTATTTAGCAAAATACTTTACAAAAACAGATGGTGGATATCAAATTATTGACTCTTTAAAAAGTACAATAAGATTTGATTATCACAATTTAAAGCATAATTCTAGTACAACTGATAATGATGCAGTTTTTTGTAGAAACGTTTTGATATACTTTGATATGCCAGCACAAACGGCTACAGTAAAGACTTTCTATGACTCAATGTCAAATAATTCATTTTTGTTTATTGGGCACTCAGAATCGCTATTTGGCATGGATACTAAGTTTCAATTTCTAAAGACAGATTGGGCGTGTATTTACCAAAAAGTATAATTCTAAGAAGGACAAGCTAAAAAAAATGCGCAAAATAAATGTACTAATAATTGATGATTCAAAACTCATGAGAGAACTTTTTTCTAGAATTATTACAGAAGCACTACCTGAAGTTTCTGTAGACACTGCAGAAAATGGAAAAGTAGGTCTTGAAATGATAGCAAAGAAGGACTATCACTTTATAACATTAGACCTAAATATGCCTGTAATGAATGGTCTAGAATTTATGAAGGAAAGAAAAAAGGCAAGAATAGATATTCCAACTGTAATTTTTTCAAGTGTCGCCCATAGCGGAGCTACATGGACAATGGAATGTTTAGAACTAGGAGCTTGCGAGTTCTTGCTTAAACCGAACGGAACAACAGGAGTTAATGAACTAGCAGAAAAGCTCGAGAAATTGATATTAGCTTATGGGGGCGCCTATGCTAATAAAAGCAAAATTTCATCATTACTAAGAACAGCAAGCGAGACAAAAACAGCTGCACCAATTACGCATTTAAGAGAGAAGGAGAATGTGGTACCAATGAGGACCGAAGGAAAAATAGACATAATTGCCATAGGTATCTCTACAGGCGGCCCAAATGCCCTTCGCGAGGTGTTTGCCGAAATAGACCCTAATTTAACACAACCTATAGTAGTTGTACAGCATATGCCTGAAGGATTTACACGCGAATTTGCATTGAGTCTTAACAATATATGTCCTTTAGAAGTAAAAGAAGCACAAGAAGGTGATATTTTAAAACCAGGTAGAGTATTTATAGCACCAGGAAATAAACATATAACTGTTGAAAGAAAGGCATTAGCCACTGTTATTCATTTATCTGATGAAGAACCATGCAATGGGCATAGACCATCTGCAGATGTGTTGTTTAAGTCAGTTGCAAAAGAATTTACTAATAAGGCCCTTGGAGTCATTATGACAGGCATGGGAAAAGATGGGGCAAGGGAACTTGCAGAAATGAGAAAACAGGGAGCCCACACCCTTGGACAAGATGAAGAAAGCTCAGTAGTGTACGGAATGCCACGCGTTGCGTTTGAAATGGGTGGAGTTCAAGAACAAGTTCCCTTAAATAAAATGGCAAGTAGAATTGCAGAACTTTGCATACGATAATATAAAGAGAAAAACCTCTGTACAAATCATGCATAATGAGTTATAATTTTCTCCATGATACATAGAATTAAAGATGCCGTACCAAACATACATAATTCAGCTTTTATTGCATGGAATGCAGAAGTTGCTGGTGATGTTGAAATTGGAGAAAATGTTTCCATATGGTTTTCAGCGACAATTCGAGCTGATATTGCACCAGTAAAAATAGGTAAAAATTCAAACCTTCAAGACAATGCTGTTATACATCTAGACACCGATGTTCCATGCATTGTTGAGGATAATGTTACAATTGGCCACGGTGCAATACTCCATTCTTGCACTATAAAAGAAGGTAGCACAATAGGAATGGGAGCCATAGTGCTTAATAATGCTATTATTGGTAAAAATTGCATTGTAGGAGCAGGCGCACTTGTAACCCAAGGCAAAGAGTTTCCTGATAACTCTCTTATTGTGGGAAGCCCTGCAAAAGCAATAAGGACATTAACAGATGAAGACTTACAGTCATCTCATGAAAACACAAAAAACTATGTACTAAAAGGTCAAGCAGCAAAACACGATTATGTGGAAATAAACTAATTGTATGACACTCAAAAATAAACTAAAACGCCTAATAGACAAACACTTAAAAAAACTCTTTGCAACAGCAATACTATTGTTGTCACTAGGTGTGTTTTTATTTATTGGTCAAAACATAATGAGAACGTGGTTTATTGACAGAGAGTCTCTAAATTTAATTGCACAAAACTATGCAATGGCTTTTAAAATGGCATACACTCCCCTGTCTCAATTAATTTCTATTGAAAAAATAATAAGCACTAGTGAAGAATCTATACAAGATGAGCTCCTTTTCGAGATGTTTGAAAGAACTGGATACTTTAATAATGTTAAAATAATTGATGAAAACAATCTTCCTCATGATTTAAAAAAAGGCCAAGTTTTATGGACACACATAGAAGTAATTGATACCCTTCCTCACCTAATAATATATTATAAACTTCATAATAATGAAGAGACGTGCTTACAAGTAGAGCTGCCACTTACAGAGGTTACATTACATGACTCCATCATTGAAGGCTTTTCAATTATTACAGATTCAAAAGGAAACAGCATTGTATCAGTTCTAAATGAATCTCAATGGGAGAGGTACAAAGATTTAAAACTAACTGATCCATCCCTTTTTTTACCTCTAAACCAAAGAGGGCGCATTTTACCTCAGCTTGAAAATCCAATTGCACGTACAATAAACAACGAAATATACGGTACTACAGAAATATCATTTTCAATAGGCGATAACATTTTTACTATTCAATTGTATATTACAGAAGCATCAATTAGCGGAAGCGGTCAGTTTTTGTTATTTACTGTTATAATTTTATTTTCTTTTTTTGGATTTACACTTTTTTTACTACTTCTTATTGGACGTAAAACAAATTTTAAATTAAGCGATGAAGAAAAAATGATGCAACTAATTTCAAAGGGTGAAAGTGACTCTCTGGAGTTTAAATCAAGTCTACGATGGGACTATAAAATTAACGAATTGAACAAAGATTTAGAAAAAGTTATCATAAAATCAATAGCAGCATTTTCAAACGCCAATGGTGGCAAACTATTAATTGGTGTTCAGGATAATGGCACAATCCTCGGTTTAGAAAACGATTACTCAACTCTTAAAAATAGCGGAGCAGATTACTTTGAGCTTCACCTTAGAAATCTCATCGACAAAGAATTCGGTAAAGACTTTTGCGCAAGTCAAGTTAAGTGCAGCTTTACAATAATCAATAACTGTGAAATTGCTTGCATTTCCATAAGAGAAAGTGATGAACCCGTATACATAAACATTGAAAACAAAGGTGAAGCTTTTTTTGTTCGATCAGGAAATTCATCTAGAAAAATTGAAAATTTAAGCGAGCTTATGCGCTATATAAAAAAGAGGTTCTAATGAACTTTATTGCAATAGACTTTGAAACAGCAAATTTTGATAAAAACAGTGCCTGTTCTGTAGGGCTTATCCGCTACGTAAATGGAAAGATAACGGATGAACTTTATACACTTATAAAACCTCCAACAAATTACTTTGTGCCCCGATTTATCGATATTCACGGAATAACACCAAGCATGACTCAAAAGGAACCTTACTTTGATACCGTCTGGATTGAAAAAATAGTCCCCTTTCTTAACAATGAACCTAGCAGTGATGAAGTAAGTCCATTTGTAGCACATAATGCCGGTTTCGACATGAGTGTTTTACGAGGCTGCCTTAATCATTATGGGCTCAGTATTCCAAAAAGAAAAAGTATTTGCACGGTACAGGTTGCAAGACGAGTATGGAAACACCTTCCAAAGCATAGCCTACCTTATTTAGCCGATTATTATCAGATAGAGTACGAAGCACACAATGCGCTTGCGGATGCACATACGTGCGCTAAGCTGTTTATGATGGCTACTAATGAATACAATGCTACTTCAACTCAAGAGTTTCTAAAAAAAATTAAACTTTTATCAAAACCACTAATTTAAAAACCATACTAGCAAATTATGTGTTATAATTATTGAAACAACTTTGGAGGTTACAATAATTGAAAAAATTAAACATCTTATGGACAAATGACAATGTAGACACTGCTCAAAAAATGGTATTGATGTATTCAACAAATGCAAAACTCAAAAATTGGTGGGACGAAATTGACCTAATTATATGGGGAGCTACAGCAAAGCTGGTTGCAGAAAATGAATCTATTCAAGAGAATATAAAAACTGCTCAAGAAGCGGGTGTAAAAGTTTTTGCTTGCATAGCCTGCGCAACCCAACTTGGAGTAGTCGATGACCTTGAAAAACTCGGAATAGATGTAAAACCGATGGGAATACCTTTAACCGAGATTTTACAAAACAGTGAGAAATTATTGACGATATAAGTTTTGGGGCGTTCCCGCTGTCGCGGGCGCTCATTTCGCACTTCACTCGCGTTCATCGTCCTCGAATGCCACATAGGCATTCTGCGGTCGATTCGCCATCGGTATTGAAATACCGATGACTCAGTGCTCCAATTACTAACGCACGTACAACCACCTATCCGTGATACCCAGTCTAATTACTTTGGTTATTATTTTTGCAACTATTGGTTGCTTTTATAATTAATAAGTAATAATTAACAATTAATATTTAGCTTTTCATTTTGAAGTTCTATCAACAATACTACCAATCGTGTCTTAAGATCGATGCACCATTTACTAAT
>CAYJKA010000004.1:0-3101 GCA_964370655.1 uncultured Treponemataceae bacterium
CAAGACAAGTTTCACCCCGATTGCTTTGCACCTTATGTTGATGGTTTTAAAGTCATAAAAGCAAATGATTTTAATGCATTAAAAACTGCCTTTGATGAGAATGTTTGCGCACTTATGATTGAATGCGTACAAGGTGAAGGTGGTGTAAATTTAGTTGATAAAAAATGGGCAAAAGAAGCTGTTAAGCTTGCTCGTTCAGTAGGAGCTATAGTAATTGCAGATGAAGTGCAAACAGGGATTGGAAGAACAGGCATCTTTTTAGCAAGTGATGACCTTGAAATAGACGCAGAAATTGTTACTCTTGCAAAAGGTATTGCAGGAGGCGTTCCAATGGGGGCTTGTATATATAGAGGTGTTGTCAGTGACACCTTTGTTGCAGGAGACCATCAATCTACTTTTGGAGGAAATCCACTTGCTTGTGCTGCTGCCATTACCGTATTAGAAGAAGTGAATACTGCAATATTTTTAGACCAAGTTATAAAAAATGGTGAATTGATACGAGAAGAAATAAAAAGCTGGAACCTTTCATGCGTGCAAAATATCCGTGGCAAAGGATTGATGATAGGCCTAGATATAGAACAAAGTGCAGGACTTGTACAAAAAGAATGTCTTGCCAACGGGCTGTGTGTATCGACTGCAGGTGCAAACACTATACGTTTTTTACCCCCACTTGTTATTAAAAATGAAGAAATTAAAAAAGGATTAGAAATTTTCAAAACAGTACTTGAAAACGTTTCAAAATAGTGCAATAATATAATAAGCAAGTATTTGCTAAATTGCATGTATCGCTTTAAGCTATGCATTGAAAAAGAAGGTACTCATGAAAGGTGACATTTCATCAAAACTTAAAAAGTTTTTTTTGCAATATTCTATTGCTACAGTTCTTATAGTAATAATAATAACCCTTTGCTTAATAGACTCAACACTTGTATCTGTTAGAAATATTAGAAATATAGTTTCAGATGCTGCTCCTATTACACTTATGGTAATAGGAATGGCTATTTGCCTCTATTCAGGCTTTATTGATTTATCTGCAGGTTCAATAGCGACGCTGTCAGGTATTTTAGCAGGTTCACTAGTGCAAAGAGTCGACACTGCTGGCAAAGTATTATCTTTTTTACCAACAATACCTGCATTTGTAGTTATACCACTTATAGTTGCTTTGTTTTATGCACTTGGGTATTTTTATGGTCTTTTCCTTTATAAAACAAAGCTTCCTTCATGGTTTATCACTTTAGCTGTATCATCAATTTTTATGGGTATAGGATACATTTATTTAAGCAGCCCTGATTCTAGCATTTATCAAATTTCAGGGTTTTCAAATCAATTTTTACAGTTTGGCATAGGATACATAGGTTCTGGGCCTACACACTCTGTTCCATATTCAATAATCATTTCGGTTATTGTTTTAATTGGACTTTGGATATATTTAAAACACTATAAACTCGATTTTAAAACATTAACTACAAGTCTTGAAAAACGCAATACAAAAGCTAATGTCGCTAAGCTATTCGCTTGTTCAACAGCACTATTTTCTTTAGCGGGCATTATGATAACAGCAAGAAATGGAATTGCAACACCATCTATCGGATTTGGATTAACAAGTGATGCAATTGCCATCTGTCTTATTGCAAGCTTTTCTCTAAGAGGGAAAAAAGGAAAGTACCGCTCAGCAATTATTGCAGCATTTATTTACACTAGTTTAGTATACTGTATAACATTTATAGGCATAAATCAATATACATCCTTGATACTTCGTGGTATAATTTTAATATGTGCAGTACTTTTAGAAAAGCATATAGAGGATAAAGAAAAAGCACTAACGGAATAACACTTTAGAACATGTGTTTTTAAGGAGGAACCATGAGCTTTGAACTAAAACAAAATTTACTTTTAGGAACAGCAACTGCAGCCACTCAAATTGAGGGTGGCGATGAAAATAATAGTTGGTATGATTGGGCAAAGATCCCAGGTAAAATAGCAGACGGAACAAGTCCTTATAGAGCTGCGGCTCACTACAAAAAAGTAAAAGCTGATACAGAACTCATGGCAAAAATGGGGATGCAGATATACAGACTGGGCTTAGAATGGAGTAGGATTGAGCCAGAACAAGGTAAGTTCGATAAAAAAGCAATCGAGCATTATCGAAATGAAATACAAATGCTCCTTGATAAAGGAATAAAACCATTAGTAACTCTACACCATTTTACTAACCCGACATGGTTTGAAAGCATGGGTGCTTTTGCTCATGTTGATTCTCCAGAAATTTTTCTAGATTTTATCCGATACACTGTAGAAAATCTATGCGATTTGGTATCAGATTGGATTACTATAAATGAGCCTAATGTCTATGCCGTTAACGGATATATATTTGGATCATGGCCCCCAGGTAAAAAGGCAGATTTCAAAAATCTTTCTAAGGTATACACAAATCTTTGTGCGTGCCATATAGCTTCTTATAAAGAAATACATAGGCTTAGGCAAGCTAGTGGCTTTGATGTAAATTCAACCAAGGTAAGTTTTGCAAATCACATGAGGGTTTTTGCTCCGAGCAAAACATGGAATCCTTTACATCTTGCATCAAACGCTTTTATGAAATATGGTTTTCAAGATGCGCTCACGCATGCTATGATGACAGGGAATGCTGCATGGCCTGTAAATAAATTACCACTAAAAGTTTCTGACGTTCATATAAATGAAGGGCGTTATTATGATTTTATTGGACTTAACTACTACACACGCGATGCAATTACTATTGGTAAACAATCGGTATTTGAAAATGCACCTATAAATGATTTAGGTTGGGAAATATATCCACAAGGGCTTGTTGAAATAAGTAAAGAACTATATAAAAAGTATGTAGCACCTATTTGGGTTACAGAAAATGGTACCTGTGATAATACAGATGCGTATCGAAGCAAATATATTTATGACCACTTAAAAGTAATAAGTGAATCAAACCTTCCATTTGAAAGATATTATCACTGGTCCTTTATGGACAACTTTGAATGGTCAGAAGGTGAAGAGCCACGTTTTGGTATTGTACATATTGATTATGAAACACAAAAACGTACCATTAAAAAAAGTGGCAATTTTTATTC
>CAYJKA010000004.1:3201-20776 GCA_964370655.1 uncultured Treponemataceae bacterium
ATATTGATTATGAAACACAAAAACGTACCATTAAAAAAAGTGGCAATTTTTATTCAGAAATAATAAAAAACCAAGGTGTTACACAAGAAATGTACGAGAAGTACGTTCAAGACGAGATATATCCAATTAATAATTAGCAGATAAAGCTGCATAATTCTTGTAGCTAAAAAAGCTGTAACAATCTCTAATGTACACGTAACCGTTTATCAATTTTGTGAGTATAAAGAATTATTAATTATGCATTATTAATTATTAATTGTTTTCGCTTCTTCTTGCTCCAAAAGTATCTTTCTATTTAAGCTTTCTGCATCTTTAAGCATTGTAGCTGGTATTCCATACGCTTTTTCAAGTGATTCTTTTTCAAGTATTTCATTTGGACTTCCAAAATCGATATCTCTGTTTGGATAGAACAGCAAAATATTATCTGCGTATTTTCTACTTAGCTCTAATTCGTGCAATGAAACATAAATAGGAACATTTGCTTTTTTACTATAATCTTTTAAATACTCTAAAGCTCTTTCTTTTTGATACGATTCCATTGCAAACAATGGCTCATCCATAAAAAGAGAGCGTGAACCATACAAAACTGAAAATGCAAGTAAAGTTCTCTGCATTTCCCCTTTTGACAATGCATTAAGAGGCCTCGTTAAAATGTTTTCTAACTCAAAGACATTCTTAACCTCTCCTAGAATATCACTATTGTCTTTTTGTGCACATAGCCCTTTTTGCCAAACTTCATCCAGCACATTTCCTGTAACATCTGTAGTTTCAAACTCCATGTTTTGATATATAACAGAAGCGATTTTATTTCTCTCTTCTTCATCTTTTGATGCAATACTTTCACCAAACAGTGTAATAGTTCCACATTGAGGAACAAGTCGCCCTGAAGCCAAAAGCATAAATGTAGATTTACCACTGCCATTGGGACCAATTAAACATACTACTCCACCTGGTAAATTTGCACTAAAATTTTGAAAAATGTTCTTTTTTTCCTCATCGCTCTCACAAGGGTATGCAAATGATATTTGGTCAAAGTGTATAAAATTATCAATACTCATAATTTATCCTTAAAAGTGTTTTACCATAAAGTCTAAAGAAACGTATGGTGTAATTTTTGTCTCAATACTTCCTGCACCTGCCCTTAGTATAAAACCTATAGAATCGGTTATTCGAAGTCCTGTAAAGGCTGAGGCTTGCCAATCTAGCGTGGTTAGAGTAGAAAGTGCTATATAATCGTCCCAAACATCTCCTACCGCCGCTCCAAAGCCAGCAAAGAGTTGTCCACCCAATATGGTCAATTGGCTCTGTGGTTGGAACTGAAAGTCAAAGCGTAGAGCTATTTTATGTATCCCGTAATTGTAACGCTGCATAACATGAGGAAAAAAAACTCTATCATACATTGAAAATCCATAATTCCTCATTAATTCGGCTTCATGAGCTAAACCTTCTGAAACGTTTGTTCCAATAAAGCCATTAATAACCATACTCACGTTTGAGCTAAAAGGAAGAGCAATTACGTAATTTGTACTTAGAACATCAAAAATAATAGGTGAACTAGTGCTAGCCAACGGCATTACACCTTTTACATTTAAATCGTTATAAAACCCACTAGTTGGAAACATAGAATAATTCAAAGTATCAAATACATAACGAGATGCAATATCAAATGTATACATAGGTTTTAAATCACGAAATTGTGAAGCATTGTCTATTTTATCAGTATGACTTTGAGTTGCATTTACCCAATTTAATGCAAGTTCATTTAACATTTTATGTTCTTTCGAAAAGAAAATACCAGTTCCAAATCCAACCATAGCATTTTGAAATTGAGAACCAGAAACTTCCACTGGTGTAAAACCAGAACTTACTATATCAGTTGTGTTAAAAATATTTGCCTTTGTTTGCAAAAACACCTTTTGTGATACAGGTTGCATATACAGAAATTCAAAACCTGTTGTATTAAAAAAGGATCCTTGCAAGGAGATTATTCCACCCATTTCATTTAAATCTCTGAATTGTACAGAAGTTGCTAGATTCAATCCCCATGTAACTGAGTCTGAAAGACTCCCTTCAAATGTTCCTATTGCACCTATGTGAACAACTTTGCGCTCTTTTTGAAAAAACTCAAGCTCTAAAACATTTTTTCCATTCCTCTTATCTGTACGAGCTTGAACAATAATATAATTACCCGTGGTATACGCTTTTTTCAAAAGAAAATCAATTTCTTCTTGCCCAAGTGGTTTATCTTTAATTCTATCAAAGGCTTCAGTTAGCATTAATTCATCAGCTGATAGAACATTTTTTAATACAATATTTGAAATAGTCATATCAGGAAGGTCATGATATGAGCGCTCTCGTTTGTAAGGGAGTATTTTTTCTTCACTTACAAACATAAAGGAATAGGCACTACTAGTAGATTCTCCAATATTTTCAGTAAGAATATGCTCTGTTTTTTCTTCAAAATCTGGGTAAATTTGACTTCTTATTTCTAATAACTCATCTCTGTAGCGTTCTACTTCTTTTTTGCCCTTTTCATATATTTTTGGGGCAAGATTATAGTCCATTTGGCCAAATTCATAGATATCTGGATACAAAATTAAATCTGCCAGCTCATATTCCTTAGCTACAACTACATTTTGCTGTAAAGCAATTACTTGATTTAAAGCCGTTAAAGGATTTGAGTTAAATTCCTCAGCATCATCGGTTAGTCTATCAGTAATTTCAACAGCAATTATTATGTCATATCCCAAATCTGCTGCAACCTGAATGGGAAGATTATTCCTAGTAAATCCATCCATGTATAATCGCCCATCTACAGGAAAAGGTTCAAATACTGCAGGAATGCTCATGCTTGAACGGATTGCTTCTATCAAATCACCTTTTTCCATTACGACTAATTCGCCGGTCAGCAAATCTACCGATGTTGCCCTAAAAGGGGTAATGAGACTATCAAAATGTATGTATGAAGGAATTTTTACTGTAGCTGCCTTTAGTTCATCATAAATATACTGCCCTGATAAAAGCCCTCGCCCAATATCTAGGGAAAAATCTCCTTTTAACTGAACATTCAATATATTCGCATCTGCACTATGGCTTCCTAACCCATTTTCTAAAGGGCGAGGAGCAGAGTCTTGAAACAACCGCGGCCAATCTTGATAAAGTAAGATATCTCCAATCTCGCTAGAAGAATAACCTGCACTATATAAGCCACCAACTAAAGCACCTGCACTTGTTCCTATTACCATATCAATTGGAATTCCAAGTTCTTCGAAAATTTCAATTACAGCAATATGAGAAAATCCTCGCGCCCCACCACCAGCTAGTACTAAGGCAACAGAAGGCCTCTCCTTTGCATCTGATTTGAGTTCTTGTGATATATTATTAGCATCTTGGGCACCAGTAAAAAAACTGATAGTAAAGAGCAATATAACTGATAATAAAATTTTTCGCATTTAAACAGTATACGTAAAAAGATTAAAATGAGCAAGTACTGCCTACTATTGAACACAAAAATCACAGCTGAAAGATTTTATAGACAAAGAGACCTAATATGAATTTTAATTGATTTCCATAACTAGTCTAATAGAACTTAGATGCAAAATCTAACGAGATAAAAGGGTTTATTCCATCATCATATCGCCCCGCACCAACACGTACATTAACTCCTATGCTATCTTGAATTCTAATTCCCGCAAGTACTGACGATTGCCATTCTAAGTTTTCAATTTTAGTTATAGATTGGTAATCATTCCATACACCTCCAACTGCACCACCCAATCCAACAAAGAATTGACCACCTAACACAGTTATTTGCCTATTTGGTTGAATTTGAAAATCAGTTTTTAGTGCGAGCTTATGAATTCCATAAACATAGCGCTGCATTACATGAGGAAAGTACGTTCTATCATACGTTGAATAACCATATTTAGTAATTACCCCTGGATTGTTTATCAATCCTCCTGAAATATTTGTACCTAGATAACCATTAATAATCATGCTAAAGTTTTTATTTACCGGTATAGCAGCGGTAATATCTGTACGTACTACATCAAAAACCATTGGCTCACGTACTTTCTGTATAGGGAAAACACCCATAATTGTTGTATCGGCTGAAAAACCTTTGGTAGGAAATATTGGATAATCTAAGGTACTAAACGTATAACGAGCAAGTGCGTCTAATGTAAAAGCTATTTGCAAAGAATCAGTAGTGTTTTCTACAGCTGATACATTTGTATTTGCCTGCGTGGAATCAATCCAATGAATACCAACTTCACTCAACAATTTATGTTTTGGCGAGAAAAAATTACCATAGGAAAATGTTAAATTACCTTGGCGAAAGAAAGAATCTTGTATATACTTTTGTCTAAATCCTGATGTTTCAAAGTCAAAGAGACTATATACATCCGCTTGGACTTTTAAGAATTCTCTTTCGTTCAGAGGCTGCAAATACATTATATCAATTCCAGAAGTACTTAAAAAGGTACTTCTAAGTGAAAGAATGCCTCCTAAATCCCATATATCTCTAAATTGCATGGTTGCACCAAGATTTATCTCCCAGCTTGAACTATTTGAAACGGTTCCTTCAAAAGTTTGAATCACTCCAAATTGTATTGCATTTTGATCTTTTTTATAAAAATTTAATTCTAACACATTAGTATTACCTGCTGTGTCTATTCGTGAAGTTATCATAGCATAGTTACCTGTGTCATAAACTTCTTGTAAAAGTAACTCTACATCGTTTGCAGCAAGTGCTTTCCCAAGCATTGCAGAGGTTTCTTTACGAACAAATCGCTCATCGGTTGAATAAGCATTATTTATAGCAATTTCATCAATAACAATTGAAGGCATTTCACTATACGAAACATCTCTCATATAAATTTGATTTGCTTTTTGCCCCTCGCCTGTACCTACGCTACCATTACTAATTTCAGGGAAAACTTTGTCACGAAGCTCAGTTAAATCGCCACGGAATCTTTCTGCCTCAATTTTTCCCGCTTCATAGATTTCTTTGGCTAATCCATAATCCATAGAAGTAAAATCATTTAAGTCTGGAAATAGAACAAGATCTGCATATTGGTATTCTTGCTCAGTTACAACAGCTTGTTGTAAGGCCATTACCTGATTAATAACCGTAACAGGATTGGAATTAAACTTATCTACATCTAATGCCATTTCATCAGCAATTTCTACAGCAATAATAATATCATATCCTAAATCTTTTGCAACACTAATAGGAAGTGTGTTTCGAATAAATCCATCAAGGTAATATCGGCCGTCTACAGGAAATGGTTCAAAGGCTCCTGGCAAACTCATACTAGAACGCATCGCCTCTACAATATCACCTTCTTCCATTAAAACAAGTTCCCCAGTTAAAAGATCTACTGCGGTTGCCCTAAAAGCTGTAGGTAATTCGTCAAAACTTATATATGAGGGTATTTTTAAAGTTAGCGACTTAAGCTTATTATAAACATACTGACCAGATAGCAAACCTCGCCCTAAATTAAGCGATAAGTCGCTATTTAGTTGAAGATTTATTAAATTAGCTTGAGCACTATGACTGCCTAATGCTCCTTCTAGAGGATAGCTTGTAAAGTCCTGAATAAGCATTGGCCAATCAATATTAACCACTTCGTTTGCAATTTCAGAGCCAGAATACCCTGCGCTATAAAGCCCTCCTACAATAGCCCCTGAACTAGTGCCAATTATTAAATCAATAGGTATCCCTAATTCTTCCATTAGCTCTATGATTGCAATATGACCAAAACCTTTTGGCCCTGCCCCAGAGAGCACTAGAGCTACGCTAGGGCGCCCAAGAGAATCATCAGCTGTATAAAGCTCGTTGTTATTACTTTGTGAAAATACACCTATACATAGAGTAAAAAAAACTGGAATTAAAAATATCTTTTTCATACTCTTAGTATACGCCATTCTTCTTCATTGAGCAATATTAATTTACTTATATTTTATAAACTGTGTATAAAATATGCTATTTTGAATATTGAATAGTGGAATTTTCCCTTCCTGGACTAGCATTACTCGTAGCAACTATAATCCAGTTTGCCTTTGAATTTTCTGCTATTGTATTATATTGTGTAAATTCTAAAAGAGTTTCTGAAATATTTTGTCTGCACAAGGTTCTTGTTCCAGTAATGTACTCTATGTTTATAGCTTGACCAACATCTACTCCACCTTTCCAAGTAGTTTCATTTGAGGCGAGTTGAGCAAAGGTAAACTGAATGGGCTTAGGCCACTGTGTCTTAATACCATCAGTGTATGCTATAGCATCTAGAATGGCCCCACTTTCTCTTTCACGCAATATAAGGACATCATTTTTTGATAGTCTAGTGTCGGTACCACTTATCCATAAATCTCTACCTTCAAGGCTAGACTGTTTTGTTTGAGAAAGTGTTATATCATCGCCAAGTTCATTTACAGCACCTTCTTCTACGGTTCGCATATGCAAAACAACATAGTCCCCTCTTTTTACCTCTACAAATGGAAACACATAATCTTTTTCATAACCATCGGTTGCACTTTGGAGCACCATTCCTGCAAGGTTCCCATCTTCAAGAACAAAAAACTCTATAAACTCAGTTCTTGGCTTAGAATACTCAGTGCTAACTTCAGAAAAAATTACATGAGGAACTCTTGCATTGTAGCCAGAAAACCCAAGTGAAAAGGATAAAGTATTCCCTATAGTATCTTTTATAATGCCAGAAACAATGTACTGTAGTTGTATCTGTGTTTTTTCTGGAAATGTAAGCGAGTACTCTATTGTGCCTGTCTCATCTTCTCTTGTGTAGTCTTTATCAATTTTTTCTATGCTTATTTCACCCACAAGCTTTGCACCTAATTGCTCATTAGTCATGCTTTCATTATCAATAATTGTCTTTTCAAGACTTACATCGCTAGATAATTCGTAGTATCGTAATTCTGAAAATGTAACTTCCCTCGAAACACTTAATAAAGCCTGCTCTTCAGAAGTAACAACAAAGTCTTCCAAGGTTGGAGAGGTATAATCCCCAGAAAGCATTATTAAACCTTGTGTAGTAAAAGTACAAGACCCAGCAGAGATAAAAAAGCAAACGGTAAGGACTATACAAACATACGCTATCCACGGCATGAAAACTCCACATTTATTAAACATTTTAACCTCCGTATACCAATTTTTTTCTTATATACATATTATAGCCTTCGCCACGATTTTTAAAATAAAAAGATGACTTTTTTTTATTTTTTTTGTATACTAACGATATGAAATTTATTACAAAAACACTCACCCTATATCGTGACCTTTGCTATACCACTAATGAAAGTGATAATACTATTCCAACAGAGTATTTATGGGAGTATAAAAGTAAAAATAAGAACAACGACCTAAACCCAATTAAAGACTTGTTTTTAGTAGATGGCACATTTTTAGGATATGCTATTAAACCAAGTCAAAGTGGAATCCAAGAAAGCTATTCTGCCATAAAAACAGGTACGTATTTATTTTTACAAGGCATAATACATGACACAACAAAAGATAATATAGATTTGTTTTTGCAAGCATCTGAAGAACTGTATTTAGAAAGCTTATGGCTACCAAGAACGATTATAGATGATAAAGTCTATATACGATTTCTTGAAGAAGATGGGAAGAATGTTTTTCAAATATTTAGAGAAGTTGAGCCTAACTAAAAAAAACCGTTAATTGTTATTTCAATTAACGGTTTTTCTTTACTAAAAGACTATTTATTCTTAAAAGTTAGAAACTTCCAATGTTTCAACCATATAACGTTTAGATATTCCGTTAGATGTAGCATGTGTCTTTTCAATTAAGAATATAAAACTCTTTTCATCTGGAGATTTAATAATTTTTTCAATGCTATAGCCAATTACGCCATTTCTTTTAATGTCAGGGTTTCCAATTACTTGTTTTGCGATAACTTCACCTTTGTCATCTTGTTTTTCAACAGTGATAAAAAATGAAGATTTTGCTAAAGATGTATTTCCTGAATACCATGGAGTAAGCTTAATATTGTATGTATTTGAATCATCTTTATTTGACTGTTCAAAATCAGTAATAACAATTTTGTCTGTTGCTACGTTTGAATCACTTGCTAAATATAAGACATTATCTATCCCAACAGTTGTTAATCCAAGAGAAGATAAATATGATGCATTTTTATTTCTTAAGTCGGTGTATAAGGTATGTCCATTCTTTCCTGCCGTCTTGCTACTAGCTGGTGTGGAAAATACTGCCCCATCAACATAATCGTTTTTTTCTATATCTACAGTATAAATACTTGCATATCCTTGCCATGTCTTATCTATGCTTCCATATTGACCAAAAACATATATTTTGCCATCTGCGGAAAATCCTTCATCTACATAGGCCGAAACATCACCAGCTACAATTGTACTTGCAAGTGCAATAAGAAAACAACTCAATATAATACGTTTTAACATAAATCCCCCAATGAGAATTAACGAAAATAATTCTACATAAAGTATCGGTTTTTTGCTTAAACGTCTTTACATAAATTTATTATAAGAGTATGCTTATAGTATGACTTTATCAAACCAAAACAAACTACTTTTATCTTTTTCAACACTTAGTAGCATTATAGGTCTTAGTCTAATTATAGGACTAGTACTGTATTTTATAAATAGTTATTCCATTGAGCAAACTCCTATTTTTCCAATGGAAAATTTTTCACTCAAAACACTTTTTACAGAAGAGCACACACTATATACTATACTTTCATATGTAACATTTCTTTTTTATGTTCCCATAGTGGGTTTTACCATTTACTCTACTTTTGAAAAAACAAAGTCTCCTGAAATGCTTTACTACTTTGGAATGTTAATCGGATTTTTTGCAGAAAGCTTACTACTATGCATACCTATATTTTCTTTAGAAACAGGATACACAATTTTTTTACGTTCTATAAGTAGCATTGCTTTTTTTGGGCAAATGCAAGTAATACTTTCAATTATGTTTCAAGGTGCATTAGTTGCACAAGAAGAATTAAGAGACTCTGATAAGTTCTTGGGTATTTTTTCAATTATTGCAATGGGCTTTTCTGTTATTATTCCAATTAACACAACGCAAGTTGCTGTTAATTATTCACCTGAGTACGGGCTTGAATCAGTTTTTTCAGTTATTAGAATTATATTTGTGCTTATTACCTTTGGGGCTATGTTTTTATCACCAACAAGTGCCAAATTTCCAGATTACAGAAAAGCCTCCATTGCTTTTTTGATAATGTGCATTGGCTACATATTTTTGCTATATACCACTACATTAATTTCTCTTACATTTGGCGTTATATTCTTAATAAGTGGAACTGTTTTCTTTTTAACAAAACTGCACAGTTATTATATGTGGAAGTAAACTTGAGCTATAAAGCCTAGAATAAGTGGAATAATCAAATTATCAAAATCTTTAATAGGTAAAACTTCTATCACAGTTCCAAAAAAGGCAATAATAAGTGATACAAGTGCTTTTTGTGTAACTGCATACGTAGAAATACATATAGCGGCAAAACACGTAAAACTTCCTTCAAGTGTTTTTCCATGGCAAAAAGGAATTTCATGTTTTCCAAATAATTTCCCAGCTAAACTTGCTAACCCATCCCCAAAAGCCAGAGCATATATAGCAATAGCAGCAGACTTTTCGTCAAATAGTAATGCACTTAGTATAACACCTATGGCAAGGGTAACAGGACCTAATACAAACCTATTTTCATCCCTTTTGCGTGCTGCAACTTCAGTAAAGAAAGAAAAAAATACTATCTTTTTCCCTTTGTAGCGGAAAAATTCTGCGATGACATAACACACCAATACCGTTGTAAGCGCAAGTATCACATAATAATAAAAGTATTTTAGAAGCAAGGGAACAAATGCTGTTGCAAGATGTATAGATTTACGAACTAATTCTTTGCGGATAATATTAGCTTCTTTTTGAATGAGGATACCAGTTCTACCAGAATAAGGATTTTTATTCATAATTCCTCTAATTAAGAGATGATTGCTTAAGCCCCTCTTCTCCATACAAAGTCCTTGGAATAGAGGCGTAAATAGCAGGATCAAACTCACTGATAGGATATAATAAGTAACTAATATTTTGTTCAGCAAGGTTACTACCCTCCAAACGAACCATAGTGTCTTGGTTTCGAGTTAAACTGTCCCATGCTCTAAGTGATTCTGAAAAATGACCAAGAGCTTCCGTTTGTAAAGCTGTATTTCCTGTTCTGTCAGCTAGTTTTGCAAGTGTTACACCAAGATTATTTGAAGCTTTTAAATATAAATCAACAATTACAGCATGATCTGATCTAACTTGTGGAAATAATATTCCATATCTATCTCTATCTGCATTTAGAATCGATAATAAACGCTCATAATGAGAGACTGCAGCAGAGTCATCATCTCGTATTGAAAGAACATTTCCCAAAGACAACAATAGATTTCGATCTGATGGATCATCACTAGCTGTTTTTATAAAAGAATTTAGAGCTTCTGAAAAACGTTCTTTATCATATTGTATATAACCAATTTTATAACGCACTGACGAAGTGTCATAAAAATTATCTACCGCATGCAAATAATTTTCTAGCGCAATATCTAAATCACCTGAGATAAAATAATCTAAGTCTGCCATATTCCCATACAACTTACCAACATTTTCGTTTCCAATTAGTCCTGTTGTTTGCTGAGCTCGCTCAAAAACTTGAATACCTTTACCAAAATCTTCTTCTGCCAACAAGTATTCTTCTTTTGATGTATATATTTCGCCCAATAAACGATATGAGTCAACATGCTTTAGGGTACGCTCATGAGTTTGCTTTTCGGCTGCTTCAAAATTTGTAATTGCATTATTTAATGCAACAATAGCTTGAGCCGAGTTATCTGTATGAACAAAGAATTGTGCAAAATTATAATGAGCTTCTGGAATTGTCTCATCGGCTTTAACTGCAAGTTCTAGTACTTTTCGTAAGTTTTCTATACTGCTTCGAAGGTACTCATCAGAAGGAGAAAGGTATCCATAACGCTTTTCTAAAAGATAGCCACCTAATTCTACTAAGTCATTTGCTTCAAGCGTAACTTTTGGAGTACTTAAAAAATATGATTCCAAGGTTAATACTTCTCTTAAATTGTCAGTTCGAATAAAGTAGCGCAACATACGAGATAAATATAAATCTGTTTGTCCATATAAATCCATTAATGTCGCATATTCTAATCGAGCTCTTTCAAAGTATTCTTCTTTTTCTTGCCCTTGAGGGGATGCGGTTGCCCAATCTAAATAAATATCTCCGAGCAATAACATTGCATCTCTATCATTTATATAATGGTCTAAGATATACCTTCTAGTAATTTCGGCAGCTCTTTCATAATTAGCTAAATCGTCCAATTCCATTCGTGCATATTCAAGAGCTGCTTGTTTGTCATAATCAAAGCGTAATACAAGTTGGTTATACATATTTCGAGCACGCTCATACTGATTTTCATCGCGATACGCTTGTGCATATTTAAAAAACCAACGTTTTTTAACCTTGTATGACAAGGCTTCATTAAACTTAATTTCAGATTGCGCATACAGATCATTTTCAATTAAAGCATACCCATCGTTATATAGCATTTCTGCCCTGATTGGTTTATAAATAAATGTAGCACTTAAGTAGAATAATATATATAAAACAGTGCTAAGAATTAAGCCGGCTATTGCACCTGGAATGATTCTATTCTTAAGTTGATACTCAATTGATAACTTATAGGCTTCATATTGGTCTGCTGTTCGGCGCTCATAGTTTAATGGCACATTAATAGTTATATCAAGCATTTTTTCTAAATGAGTCGCAAGTTTTCGAGCAGAAACCTTTTTTACTACCTTAAACAACACTTCCATTATTGCAGTATCTGTAAACTCATTGTTTACTATTACTTTATCAACAGCTAATCGAAGATTTAATGGATAAGTTTGTAAATTCGCTTGAAACAGTTTATATTCATTATCAGTTAAGTGTGTTCTATCGCTATTATCTTGTTCTTCTTTTTTTTGTAAAAGCCCTAATGGTGATTTTCGTGAATCTGCAGCATCAGCATCAGAGAACCCTGGTATTTCAAAGTTTGTATCATCGAAATCTGCAGTAAAAGAAGTGTCATCTGCATCAAAGTCTTCCATGCCACTTGTGTCAAAACCGTCATCTAAATCGAGCGCAAAATCAGAGGTGTCGCCACCTAGATCATCAAATCCATCTCCTGGTGACATTGAAAAAGCTTCACCAGAGTTTGAAAAGTCATCATCTAAACTGAGGCTTTCAGAAGAATCTCCAAAATCGTCATCTAAACTTAAACCTGCAGAAGAGTCTCCAAAACCGTCATCTAAACTTAAGCCTGCAGAAGAGTCTCCAAAACCGTCATCTAAACTTAAACCTGCAGAAGAATCTCCAAAATCGTCATTTAAACTTAAATCTGTAGAAGAGTCTCCAAAACCATCATCCAAACTCATACCAGAAAAAGCATCACCAATTCCATCATTTTCTTGAGAGCCATTGTTATTAGAATCGGCAACTGGGGATGCTGATGAGCCAAAATTTTCAAAGCCATCTAATGAGGATAAGTCATCAAGGGATGGTTCAGTAGGATTTAAATCTAAGCCTAAATCTGTTAATGACGACAAATCATCTAGCCCTGACAAATCATCAACAAGCTCTGGTTTTGCTCCATCTATCAAATCATCTATCGTTTGATCATTTGCAGCCTGATTCGCTGCAGCAAGCATATTATCTAAGTCAGGAACTTCATCACTAAAAGAAAGTGTTTCCTCAGGAAAGGTTATTGAATCCACATCTTGAATAGGAATAGTAGGTGGTATTACATTATTTAATAAAGCTGCTACTTCAGGATCTAAAGTTGACATATCTAACGGTTCTTCAACTTTTGGCGCACTTTCTGCTGCAATGCTAGCTAAAATGTCCTCTGTAGAACCATAATCTTCTTCGCCAGAACTATCATCGTTCTCAATTTCATAATCCCTATCAGGCTCAGGAAGACCAAATTCAAAATCTAAGGAGTCATCTTGTTGTGGAACATTATCGGGAATCGATACCTCGGGCATGGTTGTCCCATTCTTTTGGCGAATGGCAACTTCATCACCTACTTGAGTAATATCATTACTAAATTCTTTAAGATTATCTATCCCCGGCATTATCTACTAATTTTACCCCACAATACAGATTATAACAAGCACTTTGATGCTAAAAAACGCTTTTTATTTTCCTTACTTTATTATCATCGGTTTTTTTTGAAAAGGCTTTATTTTTTCTTAACATTTTTTTCTAAATTCCGATATTTAATATAACACTATGAAACAATTTATACTTTTAACATTCTTATGTCTTATTATTGCTCCTCTAGCAGCTCTCGATTTAAAGCAATTTGAAGGCAAGCAATATATTTTAGATAATCTATTGCAAACCATACATCGCCCTACAGCTCCAGTTGTACATGATGATTATATAATATTTACAGCTGAACCAAGTATTCGCTATACTGGTATAGCCTTTAATTTTGAACAATATCAAAAGATACATACATTTAAACGACTTGTTAGGCAAAATGAAAATGGCGAAAATTCTGAGAGTAATGTTTCATTTTATATATTAGAGATACCACAAAATGTTCAAAATATATCATATAGATTAGTAATGGATGGATTGTGGACAACTGACCCATTAAATAATACAAAAGTATACGATCCAAATGCAAACTTACTTGTTTCTAATATAGCACTACAACAGCCGATGATTAATGAAACAATTTCAACACAATCTAAAATACGCTTTGTTTACAAGGGCGAAACAGGACAAAAAATTCGACTTTCTGGAACTTTTTCAAACTGGGACCCCTATATATATGAGTTAAAAGAAGTGTCCTACGGATTATATGAGCTAGAATTGGCTCTTCCTAAAGGAACCTACTACTATACATATTACTCAGGTATACAATCATTTTTAGATGAAAGTAATCCTAACAAAGCTTACACAAATGATGGTAGAGTTGCCTCTGTAGTTACATTGCAATAAAATTATTTTTTTTGCCAAAGTTTTAGAACTACAACTGCGTCTTCTCTTTCTTTTGCATTATGAAAATATACTGTAATTGTTCCACGGTTTTCGGTTACAATATCAAGAGTATTATTAAAATCAGTTTCATATTCCAATGTAGGCAAAACTACAATTTCAGCTTTTTTTACTACCCTACCATCTACAACAAGTGCGTTCTCATAAATGCCAGATTTAGAGCGATTTAAGTATTCTCGTACGCCCATTTCTACTGCAAGCAATGCTGTTCCATGAAGGACAATTGCAACAAACAACGAAAATTCTCTAAAATAAAGTACCACAAGCATAACGATTGCTAATGTAATTACAATGATATAAAGCTTTTTTTTCGGCTTATGAAGTGGTAACAGGCATGAACCTGTTTTTTTTGAAAACATTGCACTGCGTACAGGAAGAGAAAGTAATAAAAGTAAAGCAAGTGCATAACTAGTAAAATGTACTATTGTCAAAATATCCATAAAAGTATACTATACTAAAAAGAAAAAAAAGGAAAGTATACAATGGACACTATTGAACATGTTTTAATTGCGGGAGCTGGCGCCATTGGATTAATGGTTGCAGATCAAATATACAAGTATAATCCAAAAGCCGTAAGTATCCTTGCACGTGGAGAACGTCTTGAAAGATATAAAAAAGGATTATGGGTAAATGATAATAAAGTTGATTTTCATCTTGTAGATGCAGAACAAAAAGCTTCAGAATCAGGAATCCCGACACAAAGCGGATATCCAGACTTAGTTATTATTGCATGCAAAAATCAACACTTAGAAACAATTCTCACAGATTTAGAAAACTACATTGGCCAAGAAACAAAAATTATTTCGCTATTAAATGGTATTTCAAGTGAAAAAACAATTGAGCAACGTTATCCGCATATTACCCCACCACTTGCAATGATTTTAGGAACCGATGCTCAGCACGGGAATGAACACTGCTATTACGGTCCTACAGGTTCTATTTATTTTGGACAGAACACTAATAAGAGTATTGATGGAAAGCCAACTGCAGAATGCTCAAAAGAAATACAAAGCATTGCAAACTTCTTTGAGCGTTCTAAAATTGCATATACTGTTCCAGAAAATATGCTTCGAATGCTATGGTTTAAGTTTATGGTAAATGTAGGAATAAACCAATCGTCTGCTATTTTACGGCTAACCTATGCACCGTTCCAAAACAATGGAAACAAAAATTTTGTACAAGAAGCCTTTGATTTTATGGTTGCATTACAAAAAGAAGTAATAGCAATTTCAAAGCATGTAGGAGCCAATCTTGAAGAAGCAGATTTAGATAAATGGTTTGAAACGCTCAATAGTTTAACGCCTTCAAGTAGAACCTCTATGAGCCAAGATGTAATGGCAGGTAGAAAGACTGAAGTAGAGCTTTTTTCTAAAACAATTTCAGATTTAGGTAAAAAGTTTGGAGTGCCAACCCCTGTAAACGATACAGCCTACTTACAAATTCGCACTATAGAGCAAACATATAGTATATAACGCAAAAAGAGTCTCTGGCGAGACTCTTTTTTATATTAGTGCACTTATAATAAAATACGCTATAAATATTGTGCTAATCTATATTCCTACCAGATAATTTCCCCATATGTTTCATCCATGCAGCTTTTTCTTCTGAAAAATTATCTTTATCCATTCGCCACTGCCAGTTTATCCCGCCGCTTGTAGAAGGCGTATTCATACGAGCTTGTGAATCAAGCGCAAAAAGATCTTGAAATGGAATAATTGCAAAGTCTGCACAAGAAAACATAGCCAAACTTATAAGACTAGCGCAAAGCTGCTCTCTACTTGGCCTCTTTTCACTTAAACCGCCACTAAGATAATCTTGTAATAACTGTATTTCTTCATCGCTTGCGGAGTTCAACCAGCCTTGCATAGTGTCATTGTCATGGGTACCAGTATACACTATTGTTTTTTGACAATACATGTGAGGCAAAAATGAATTTACAAAACCATCTTGTCCAGCTTCATTTATATCAAAGGCAAATTGTAAAACCCTCATTCCAGGAAGTCCAAAGTCATCGCGTAATTTTTGCACGCCGTCAGTAATTACACCTAAATCTTCTGCAATAATTGGAATATCACCAAGCTCTTTTTGTATAACTTCAAACAGTTCTCGCCCTGGGCAATCTACCCATTTTCCGTTTATTGCTGTGGTTTCCTTTGCAGGAACAGACCAGTACGCTTCAAAACCTCTAAAATGGTCAATTCTTACATAATCTACTAATTGCAAACAAGAACGAATGCGCTGTAGCCACCAACTAAAGCCGTCTTTTTTCATTTCATCCCAATCATACAAAGGATTCCCCCATAATTGGCCTGTTTCACTAAAGTAATCAGGTGGCACACCTGCAACTGCCTTTGGTTGACTATTTTTATCGAGCTGAAATAGATCTTGATTTGCCCACACATCGGCAGAGTCGGATGCTACAAAGATAGGTATATCACCAATTATTGATACGCCATTTTTGTTTGCATAATGCTTTAATTTCTGCCATTGGTCAAAAAAGAAAAACTGTATAACTTTTTGCACTTCTACATCATGAGAGTGCTCAGTTAACCATGCATCTAATGCATTTTTTTCTCGGCTCCGTAGTTCAATTGGCCAATAATTTGACCACATAGCATTTTCTTTTTTTTCTTTTTGAGCTTTTGCATCATAGTGTTGCTTGATACTCATAAAGAGTGCATAATTGTCAAGCCAAAATAAATTATTATCCTTAAATGTTTCATATCGTTTTTTTAATTCTAAATTTCCCTTTGAAGCTAAAAATTGTCCTGCTGCAAAACGTAGTACTGGTATTTTCCACCAAACGACAGAGCCAAAATCAACATAGCCAGAAGAGTGGATATATTCAGGTGGACTTACTTGTTCTTCGGTTACAATGTCTTGTTCGACAAGCATATCTAAATCTATCAATAGGGGGTTTCCTGCAAAAGTTGAAAAAGAAGCATAAGGCGAATCGCCATAACCGGTTGGGCCCAAAGGCAGTATTTGCCAAAGTGTTTGCCGTGCAGATTTTAGCCAGTCAACAAATTTATATGCTTGTTTACCAATAGTACCTATTCCATGTGTTTCAGGAAGTGATGTTGGATGCAGTAATATACCGCTAGATCGTGTTAGTTTCATATATAAAGTATAGTGCACGAAACAAATATCTACAAGTAGAATATGTTTTGTTTTAGCAAAAAAAACCACAAAAAAACTAGAAATCACTTTTATATAAACTGTGTACACTAATATCATGAAGACTTTCTATCGCAACAAAAAACGCAAATTAAAATCTATTCAGTGGGCTATATAAAAAAATAATGCATTTCTCTTAAACAATAAATTTTAGAACAGTTTCTGCATTCAATAAAGTAAGTTTAAAGTTAAAAAATCTTACAGTAGCGTGCAAAGTAGCGTTTTTTATATTGCATATTTTTTATTAGAAAAGTATAATGGACTTAGAG
>CAYJKA010000004.1:20876-34821 GCA_964370655.1 uncultured Treponemataceae bacterium
AGTAGCGTTTTTTATATTGCATATTTTTTATTAGAAAAGTATAATGGACTTAGAGAGGATATTATGGTTCAAATTACAAATATTGTTCAAGCACAAAGAGATTTTTTTAGTACTCGCGTTACGTATGATATTGCATACAGAATAGATAAGTTAAAATTATTAAAAAAGACTATATTAGAATTTGAAAGTGAGATTTTTGATGCGCTGAAAAAAGATCTAAATAAAGCTCCCTTTGAGAGCTATGTTGCAGAAATAAATATTGTATTAGACGAAATAAACTATATGCTCAAAAACATTAAAAAACTTTCAAAACCAACAATAAAACCAACGCCTCTTTTACATTTTCCATCTGTAAGTAAAACATATAGAGATCCCTATGGAGTAGTGTTAGCTATGGCACCTTGGAATTATCCTTTCCAGCTTTCACTTGTTCCTGTTGTAGGTGCAATAGCTACAGGAAACTGTGTAGTTCTAAAACCTGCCAACTACGCATCTAATACCACTAAAATTATTTCAAAAATAATTTCAACTGCATTTGAACCACACTACGTTACAACTGTTGAAGGAGATAGAAATGTAAACAAAGAACTTCTTGACCAACATTTCGACCATATCTTTTTTACTGGAAGCCCCGAAATAGCAAAAACAGTAATGGAAAAAGCTGCAAAATATCTTACACCAGTAACTCTTGAACTTGGTGGAAAAAGCCCATGTATTGTAGAAAAAACTGCAAATATTGACCTTGCAGCAAAGCGAATCGTTTGGGGTAAAATGCTTAATTCATCACAAACATGTATTGCACCAGATTACATTCTTGCACATAGCAGTATAAAACAAGAACTTATTGAAGGGATAAAAAAATATGTTGGTGTATTCTATGGAGAAAATCCAGAAACAAACTATGATTACCCAAAAATGATAAATGAAAAACACTTTGATAGAATTTCAGGATTATTGCACCGCACAAAACCTATATGGGGAGGAAATGTCAACAAAGAAACTCATCAAATAAGCCTTGCAATTCTTGACAATGTACAATGGGAAGATGAAATCATGCAAGACGAAATTTTTGGTCCTATTTTACCTATTATTACTTTTGAAACACTTGAAGAAATTATACTTAAAATAAATGAACGTCCAAAACCATTAGCTTGTTACCTATTTACACAAAGTAAAGATGTTGAAAAGAAAGTTATTAAGTATATTTCCTATGGTGGTGGCTGCGTAAATGATACTATAGTACACATTGCAAACATTAACCTAGGATTTGGTGGAGTTGGAAATTCAGGAATGGGTACCTATCATGGGAAAAAAAGCTTTGAAACATTTTCGCATGAAAAAGGGGTGCTAAAAAAAGCAAATTGGCTCGATATCCCCATTCGCTATCCCCCGTACAAAAATAAATTATCTTGGGTTAAAAAGATCTTAAAATTTATATAATATCACAATACTTCAGTAACTGAATGTATTGTTGGAAAATAGTCAGCAAACCCCGTTGATTTAATGGCAAGTTTAACAATATTAGAAGGATTCATAAGATATAGCTTGTGTCCGTACGTTTCGCCGTCTTCATACCCTACCATAAGGGATCCCAACCCAGAAGATGATATTGTGCGTACTTGAGAAAGGTCTAGAATTAATTCTGCAGATTTAATATACGCAACTATTTTTGATTGCAAATCTGTATATGTATAAGAGTTTAGATTTCCTATCACCTCTAAAATCATATAATTTGCACCCTTCTTCTCATTAATTGTTAATTGTTCCACTCTTAATTTACTCCAATATTTTTAATATTAATATACTTACATCATCAGTGATTCCCTTTGCAGTAAAAGCTTGTACATCATCATACAAAAATGTACAAATATTTTGAGCAGGAAAAAGCCTATTTTCAAGCAACAAGTTTTCAATGCGCCTTTTACCGTATTCTTCACCGCGAAGAGACAAGGACTCTGTTATTCCATCACTACAAGTTAATATCACATCACCAGCATTTAGTTGGATTTTTTTTATAGAAATCAAATCCTTTATGTTATCAATAAAACCTAAAACCTTACCTTCGCCTTGTATTTCAATAACATTATTGTAAGATTTTGAATATAAAAAAATACCTGGCACACCACAATTTATATAATAAACCATGTTATCAGTTTTGTCAAAAATCATAAATGTACCTGCAAAGAATGTTCCTCTGGGCAGGTTATGCTTTATAAATGCATTTAAAGTATGAATGAGTTCACTAAAATCACTTGATTCTGCCAAAAATGTTCTAATAAATGATTTTAAGATTATCATACACATACTTGCATTTAACCCTCTTCCACTTACATCACCTACAACAAACATATGTCTATTTTCTGTTAGGCGAATTAAATCAATAAAATCCCCTCCCACATTTCTAAGTGACTTTGAAAGATACCCAGAGTCTATGGTTTTATGCTGAATTGCATCAATATTTTTATATATTGATGCGGTAACTTGTCCAGAATATTCAATTTCTCGTGCAATAACATTCATAAGAGATTCTTTCATTGTTGTTTGTAAATAGTACCCAAAGACAAAGAAATTTGAATAGAAATATTTCATAAGATAAATATCATGGCTACTATAATCAATTGAGCGAGCCTTTTCTGCAAAAGAAATCATAGCAATAATATTTCTATCACCATGCATTAAAATAATAGCGTGTGAATCGCAATATTTGAAAAGTGTATCTGCATCTTTTTGGAGTTCATCGTTTTCCCATATAATATCTGGGGTTATTACAGTAATCTGTTTTTCATACAGTTTTAGAAAAAAATCGTTTTGCACATTTATTTTAGAATCAAGAAAATTACGGCTAGAATATACTGCATGAAGTTCTTCACCCTCAAGCACATAAAACTCAGTATTTGTAGCATCAAATACATTTTGTAGCATATTTTGAAAGGATTGAATTAAAGTTTCTTTTTCCACCATATAATCTATTTGTTTAAAATAATTCCCAAGAGCTACATCGGCTATGTCTCGAATAAAGGTATCTTTATTTTTTTTCCTTGCAATAGCTTGAGCATAAAACAAAAGAAAAATAAGAAGAGCCCCAATTGCGCCAAAAAGCCCCAAATTTACACTTAGTAAAAGATAAAACATTGTAAAAACAATTGCTACAACAAGAGCAAAAGCCATATACTCAATGCCAAATTTTTTTATAGCCTTAATACCTTTTTTCAAACTTATTACATGATTTATCAAATAAACTCTATAGAGAACAAGGAGTAAATATAAAGTTACAAATGAAAATAAATAATTAAGAGGCTGTTTTGAAATTCCTCCAAAAACTAAAATGGCATAAAAGAAAAACACTGATATATATACACACACAATTGCAGCACATTTATAGCGAAGGACTGTGTTACTTACAAGAAAAGATCGAATAATAAGAATTGAAATACTGCAAGCTGGAACAACAATAGCATAAGGTGTGTACGAATATTGTTTTAAGTTAATTAAGTGTAAAAAAGTATTTCCAGTATTTAAAATGTTGGCACTAACGTTACTCGCTACATCTATATCTATGTAAAAGAAACTATAGTGTAAGCATAAAATTGCTCCACAATATACTATATAATTAACTACCTTATGTTTTTTTTGAGATTCAAAATTACAAGCAAATCTAAATAAAACAAAAAAACAATAATAAACTGAAAAAATATATGCTCTATCTAATACATGAAAATGCAAATCAAGTTGATCAAATATAAATAATATAATAACAATAATAGATTGAAAAGCGCAAACTGAAAGTATTGGAGACAAGTCAAGTATTATACTTTCCTTCTGATTCTTTAGACAAAGGTTATGAAAGCATGACAGTCCGATGAGAACTAAAATATTCAAAATAAAATATGCCATCTACCGCTCTACCTTTATAACTAGCATGGTTATATCATCTTTAAATTTTCGACCCTCACTATAAGAGTACAAAAGGTTTTCTATGTTTTGAATAAATTCTCTAGGAGATTTTTCTGCGCTCAGTTTAATTGTTTTTGCATACAAGTCTGTTTCACCTAACTCTATGCCAGAGTTGTCAGTGGTTTCTGATATTCCATCAGTTGCTAAGAAAATAACATCATCCCAAAAAAGTGGAATCGTTATAACTTCAGGCTTTTCTAATTCTACTAGACCAACAATACTACAATTTGGTAGTAAGTGTTTTGAATTATAACCAAGTGGGGTCTTTGTTAAAACACATATATCAGCCATAGAAGCATTTATATATGATAGATTCATATTTTCGGTATCAATAATGCCTACAAAAAGAACCGTATACTTATCTTCAAAGTGCATGTCTTTTATAGTTTTGTCTATAGTTAGTACAAGCGTTTGCAAATCAGTATTCTTTCCTACAGTTTTGACAATATTAATAACAATTCCCATAATTAGAGCTGCGCTAAACCCCTTACCAGATACATCACCAAGCAAAACTAATGTTTTTGTCTTTGACAGTTCAATGACTGTATAATAATCGCCCGATACATTTATAAGTGGTTTAAAGTATTCAGCAATTTCTAAATGGTCTATCGTAGGCATATTCAGTGGTAAAAATGACTTTTGTGTATCAGCAACCATTGCCCACTCTTGCGATAACTCATCTATTTGTGTAAGATTTGCAATAGTCTTATATCTTTTGTAAAATTTTTTTAATTCTTCAAATAATATTTCAAATATCACTGGAGCAAAAATTCGAGCTGAAGTACAAAATACAATAAGGTGTAAGTCATCACAAATTACTATAAACCCTCTTGCTTGCTCACTCTCAGAAAGAAGGCCTAAGTCTTCGTCGAAAAAGTAATAACCATCACAAAGAGACTGTGAAAACTGTCGTCGCATTTTTGTAAGTATTTTTTCATCTTGTGCAACTAGAGAAACACTGTTATATATTACATAGTCTTTTTTATTATCTACTAATAATATTGAGCTATCGCCCCTCTTTTCTAGCTTATCTTGAATTGAACCAACAAGTTCATCCATAGAATACGAACGTCTAAGATCATCTATAAATGCAGACACAATGCTTGTTAAACCTGATTGCAAGTCCTTTTTATGTAATCGAGAGGACCAAAAATCTGAAAATTTTCCTGCTCCAAAAAAAGCTAAAGTAAAAATAACAAAACTTGAAAAAACCATAACAGGAACTGACTCAAAACCTTCCTCTGGGCTGTAATTAAACATCATAGCAAGTAATACAGAAATGCAATATAAAAAAGAGTATGTTATAAAAATAATTATGGTGCGACGCTTTGTTATCATAGTTATAAAAAATCCAATACTTCATTTTAGCACAATTTTTCTATTTTGCATATCCAGAAAACAACGTTGTTACATAATTTTTTTATATTTCTTGTTAACATAAAGCATATATTTCTAAAGCGTTATATAAATATCACTAAACAGCATTCGTAACACTGTTCCATATATCCTTATATGAGTCCCATTCTGTTAGAGCATTAGGAAAACCATCTGTTACATGAAAAGCTCCTGTTAAAATCCTAAAGGCAATCGCATATTTTACGAACTCTTTATAATTTTCAAAAGCTTCAAGAAGGGTCAATGATTCAATTGGAGCATTATTCCAAGCTATTGAATCAACAACTAAGATAGCATGAGCATAGGTTACGGGCGCTATTGCCGGTGAAAAATCAATTATAATGGGACTTTCATCTTCGCCGAAAAGGGTGTTTCCTGCAAGATCTGCGTGTATAAGCTGATATTCATCTTCAACTGGCTTTAAACTTTTCAGTAACATGGTACATAAAGTATCAGTTTCTTCATCGCTGTGTTGTTCATATGGCAGATTGTGCCACAGTGTTTTATTTGCTCTAGTCCAAGGGTCATCTGAAAATGGTAGTGTTAGTATCCCTAGTTTAGATAAATCATCATGCAGATATTTTGATGCTATTAGTTTTTTTTCTAGAGCAGTATCATCAGAATGCATGGGTTCAAAGGCTGTCGCGCCCCACCCCATTTCTACAAAAGAATTATTATTAGAAACAAGGTGTTTAACAACACGGTAGTTACTTGACTCTAGTTGGTTCCACGCACTTGCTATGAAAGTGTGAGCAGGAATATTTTCTATGGGCTTAAAAACTGCACTTCCAACCCGAATAGAAGTTCCTTGTCCACCTTCTAACTGTTCCATTTCGCCAGAAATATTAAACTGTTTCAAAACATCTTCATGTACCATAAACTCAATATCCTATTTTACAGTAGGTTTTTAATTTTTTCCTCAATCTCACCCATGTCGGCAGTCGGCTCAAACCGTTCAAGCACGGTACCATCTTTACCCACTAAGAACTTTGTAAAGTTCCACTTAATATCTGGCTTCTTTTCATAGTCTGGATCTTGTTTTGAAAGTAAATCTTTTAAAACACTATTTAGCTCATGTTTTTCGTTTTTAAAACCTTCAAAAGCTTTTTGAGACTTAAGAAATGTAAATAATGGTGATTCATTTTCTCCATTCACATCAATTTTTGCAAACAATTGATATGGAGTGTTAAAATTAAGAGTACAAAACTCTTGTATTTCTTCATTTGTTCCAGGCGCTTGTTCACCAAATTGGTTACAGGGGAAATCAAGTATTTCTAAACCTTTCAATGAATATTTTTCATGTAAATCTTTTAGGTCATTATATTGTGGTGTGAAGCCACACTTTGTTGCAGAGTTTACTATTAATAAGACCTTGCCTTTAAAATCAGCCATTGATTGCATTGATCCATCTTTCTTTTGTACATCTAAGTTGTATACAGTCATTTTCTATTCTCCACATATAAATTTCAACACTTGTTGTATTTTAATTATATCATAGGTTTATTGAATTGGCAAGGTTATATTGGCTTTTTTTCTGTAAAATTTTCAATGATTTGTCTTCAAGCATACCTAATAAACTTCATAAATTATACTGACTTTTTATATTCTTATGAGTATTAAACTAAATTATTACTTAAAAAACATCCCTAATTATTTGTATAGGCTTCTTTCCATGAAAGGTAATAGTAGTTATTCTTTTTTTCTTGCCCTATAGTGCTTTCTGGTCCATGACCAGGGTAAACACGTACAGCATCATCTTGTGAGTCGATAAGTGAAAGAACGGTAGGTGCAAGGATAGCAAGATCACCAGTAGGAAAATCCCAGCGACCAACAGCATCTTTAAATAGTGTATCCCCTGTATATAAGTCATTATCTATTTTGTAGCAAACACCTCCACTCGTGTGCCCAGGGGTGTGTATAACATGTATAGTTTTTTCATCAAGATTAAGAGTTTGCCCTTCAACCAATTTCACAATACTAATAGAATCAAAACTGTATGGTATTTCTCTACCATACTCTGCAAAGCCATTTTTATGATTATCTAATAGTAACTCGTATTCTTTTTCGTGTATATAAACTGGAACTTCAAAGGCATCAATAGCACCAATATGATCTATATGACCGTGAGTAAGTAAAATACCTAACACTTCAAAATTATTTGCAGAAATATATTTTTGCAATACTTCTTTTTCGTAGCCAGGATCAACTATAAAACACTTTTTATTATGCTCAATAATATAACAATTAACTGGAATATCTCCATTTAATACTATTCTTTCCATCTTGTATCTTCCTCAATTATAAATAACCATTTTGTTTTTCAAAATCTTCAATGCTCATAGGCTTTGCAAAAATATAACCTTGCGCTGCATAGCAACCTGTTTCACGTAAGAATTCTAATTGCTCTGTTGTCTCAATACCTTCAGCAACAACCTTAGTTCCTAAATTATGTACTAAAGTAACAATGCCTTCTATTACAACTTGAGCGAGCCGACCTTCGTTTTCGCCGGTTAAGAAACTTCTATCAAGCTTTACAATATCAACCTTATAATCTTTTAGCATTCCAAGAGATGAATAACCTGACCCAAAGTCATCAATTGAAACAGCAAATCCAGCTGATTTTAATTCATGCAAAATTATAGAAAGATTATCATAATTTTCTATGATTGAAGTTTCTGTTAATTCAATTTCTAAATATTTTGTAGCTACTTCATACCTATCTGCAATTTTCTTAAGTTCACGAACAAAATAAGGATTACGTAAATGCACTCGTGAAAAGTTCACAGAAATTGGAATAAGAGGTTTTCCTTTACTTTTCCATTTTTGCAGTAACGCGCAAGTATTTTCAAACATGTATTTATCAAGTTCTATTATAAACTAATTTTTTTCAAAAAGTGGAATAAAATCATTAGGGAAAATCATAGTTCCATCAGGTTCTATCCATCGCACTAATGATTCAGCTCCTACAATTATATTATCACTTAAGCTAAATTTTGGTTGTAAAAAAACCTTAAAATCTTTGTTTTTCAAAGAGGTATGCATTTTATTTGTCAATTCTGTTGTCCGTACTAAGTGCAATTTAAATGTATCGTCATAGTCCCAAATGACTGATCCGCCTTCTACCTTTGCAAAACTATGAGCCATACTTACTTTGTTAACAATATCGTCAATGTTCTTTTCCTTTTTTTCCAAATAGTAGCGGCCGTAACGAAAGAAAAATTGGTGCTTGCCTATTTCTGGAACCTCGTTTTCAATAAGTGAATTAAATAAAATGCGCTGCTCTAAATGTTTCCTTAAAACTTCTCTTCCTGCAAAAATGATAAATTCATCAGTTCCTGTTCGCGCAGATTTTACTATTGTCCCTTCTATATGTTTAATGTAATTTGCAATTGTTCTAATTACTTTGTTCCCAACTTCAAAGCCAAATACTTCATTTATGGCTTTAAAGTTTTCTAGGTCACACTTTATTACGCCATACCCCGTAGGGTCGAACCCATTTTTCAAAAGAAGCTGTTCTACATCTATTTTAAACTTTATAAGATTTGGAAGACCTGTTAGCTTATCATAGTATGCAACTTTTTCAACTTCTAATAATGATTTTCGTCTTATTCGTAATATATAATACATGAAGAAAACAAAAGAAAGGCCAAGACAAATACTAATAATAATCATTGAATTTGTTATCCGATTTGCACTTTCAGTAAGCTCAATTTCTGATATTTCAAAAAACAATGACCAATCATCAATTCCTAATGGAATATATTCACCTAGTTTCCTCTCTCCTCCAATGGAAAAAGTTACACTTCCTTCCGTTGAAGTTAAAAAATCGTTTAATACACCTGAGTGTGTTTTACCTTCTTCAAATGTTGCAGCTTTAAAATTATCAAAAGTAACAGGAAAGGGATACGTATGCATTAAAATATGCCCTTGACTATTTACAATCATAGAAGATCCTCTGGAATCTGTTGAATCCATCAATAATCCTGTTAAATACTCTACAGTATATTCTGCTACCAAAACACCTTGAAATATAGAATCGTAATAAATAGGGGCAGTTGCTACCATAACATCTTTTTTTGAAAAAGTAGATGTATATACACCAGAAATATGAATATTGCCATCGAGAGCTTGATTAAAATAAGGTTCGTTAGAAACATCGACATTTTCACGCATTGAAGAAATTCCTAAACCATTATTGTATACGATAAAAATAGTTTCCATACCGTAATATTCTCGCCATCGCTCCATATGAGAATATAAATCTTCTACATTGTGTCCAGTTTGGCTAATAAGCTCTGCTAGGCCATATAAGGATTCTTCTTTTCCTTTTACAATCAAATTAATAGAACGCTTTTCATCTTCTGCTAAATCTCGGAGAGTATTTTTTGCTGAGACTTCAAGCTCTGAGGAAACCATTTGATTAACCCAAAATACAGCAATAACATTAAATGCAACTATAATAACTAAAAAAAATGCAATAACAAAATTAGATAATTTATCTTTCATGTAATTCCTTTGTCCCCTCATCTCTCTCTATAAATGCTTTACAATTAATTATTTTCATCTTTCCTATGTGCACGCGTATATGCTGCTTTTTCTTGAGGAGCAAACTCTCCATCTAAATATGCATCATAAATTGTGTAAGTATTCTTCCCACGATTCTTAGATTTATACATTGCAAGATCAGCTACCTTAAACAGCGATTCAAAATCGTTTCCATCTTTTGGAGCAATGGATATACCAATACTACAAGAAATGTCTATAGACACTTTATTTTCTGCGTAATATGTTTTGTTTATTTTCTCAGCAATACTTTGAGCTTTTTTAATAATCATATTTTTATCTGTTGTTCCTTCTAAAAAAACAACAAACTCATCACCACCTATTCTTCCTATTATATCATGCGACCTAAATAAATGGCTTATTTTCGTATATACTTCTTTTAAGACATTATCACCAGCTGAATGCCCCATATTGTCATTTATACCCTTGAAATTATCAAGGTCGAACATATACAAAGCACCTTCACCTTCTGCATTTAAATATCTATTTACCTTTTCAGAAAATGTATTTTTATTGAATGCACCTGTAAGAGGGTCTGTTTCAGCTTTTAACCGTAATTGGAGTTCTTCTTCTTTTTCATCATGTATTTCATCTATAGTCACTAAAGATATCACTTGAGAATTTTCATTTAAAGATGTATTTATTCTCATTTTATACCACAGGTACTCATCACTAACTACTAATACTCCTAAACCATGGATATTTGGTGTTATTTGCTTTGCTCTATATTCATATTCTTTTTCAAAGAGTCCTTTTTCAAATTCATCTATTAAATATGCTGCAGTAATTTTTTGAAGCATTTCTGCATCATCAGGGTGTGCAAATATTCCTGCCCGTGCAAAGAAAAAGTTTTCAATATTTGGCAAGTGTGACACTTCCATTTCTTTTGAATTGACTAATACTCGTTCTAATGAATCTTTTGTACAGTTTAGCTCCATAATAATTGAGGCAAAGTTAAAAACTGCAGAAGCGAGCGTTTTATCTTTATCAATTTTCGTTTTAAGCTCTTTTGTCTTTTCTTTATATATTCCTAACTTAAAAACCTGTATAAGTGATAAAATCATAATATAAAAGAAAGTTAAAATTACTAAACTAATTACTATTTCCTGCACAGCTAAAGTTACAGAGTAGTAATCTACGGTAAACATATAAGCATTAAAAGCCATGAAGGCAGTAAGTAATGTAGTTAAAAGCAACAGTCCGTTATAAAATGATTTATTACTTGTAATATCGCGCACAGTTTTTAAGGGCACTAAAATGATAAAAAGTGTAAGCGTTACAAGTTGAATAGAAAACGCACCTATGTTTACCCAGGGATATAGATTTTGATTGTGAAGAACATCATACATCGAAATCTCATTAGCTAAAGAAAAGCTAGCCATAAGAATAGCTCGTAAAACAAATAAATGCAAAACAGAACCAAATGCAATACCAAGTTTAGTGGAAAACTTTCCAACAAACAATATAGAAAATTCTAAGGTAAGCACAACAATTGCTATTAAGTACGGCAAGGATTGTTCTGGATAATTAATAGTAAATAAAATTGGTGCACCTATTGCATTTGCAAGACATAGTAAATATATTGAAACTTTATGAAACCTGATCTTATCACTTATAGCGCTACAAAGTTTAAAATTAAGAAAAGAATGAAAGAAAAGAACTACCGCACAAAGAATATAAAAAAATGGATACGAAATCATTATAATCCTTCGATATCTTTTAGTAGATATTCATCAACATTGTACACTATTATTTTAATTGTATCAAGCATTTTTAATGACAACTTTTAAGATAGCATACGTGTATAGCTTTTAACTATTCATGGTACAACCTTATTCTATTTAGACATTTCAATACAAAACTCTTCAAATTTTGTAAGTAAATATTCATAATCTTTTTTTTCATAATAGAAATGTTGGGACTCTTTTAATGTATGCAACATCACTTCTCCATGTTTGTTAAAAAATTCTGCAGAAGATGGTTTCACAAGCTCATCTTTTTTTGACATAAAGACATAGCACGGAGCTTTTAATTTGCATGCGTACTTCCTTGAATGGCGCGATTCTTTCAGTAAACTTATAAAATTTGGTAACCATTTTACATATTTTAGGAGGTTTTTTTCCCTACCAATACTATATGCATTTTTAGCAGCAAGAGTGCTTTCATCAGAAATCTTAAGCTCAAAAATTATTTTAATAGAAGTAATAATTATTGGCATCTTTAAGGTTACTTTCAAAGGGGGTGCTAAGAAAAAGAGACCCTTAATTAAGTTTGGGTGTATGTCATTCATATACAATGAAAATAAACAACCCATAGAGTGAGCTACCAAAAACATTGTTTCAAATTGGGTAGACAAAGAATCTACTTCGGCCTTTATTTGGCTTTTCCACTCTTGCATAGTAGCGTCAGAAAAATCTTTAACGGTACCACCATGACCCTTTAATAGGATGTTACAAATGGACCAGTTTTGAGGAACTAATTTTTCAAAGTCTGCAAAATGTCTTGGAGTACCCAAAATCCCATGAATAAAAACCACTATTGTTTTACTTTCAGGGACAAATCTCTTATTCTCAGAATGGTTATAATCTAATTCACTTACTTTCATTATTTTTTCCGTAAAATCAAATGATTAAAATATGCAATGTTGAAAATACTCATCACTTAAAAGTTCCCATGTGGTTTTATATAAAATATCTTCTCGAGGGAATATAGTATAAGCATAGCATAGATTTGGATCTCTTGTCCAAGAAAAATTTTGTAAATTCATTTGTAATTGTTTATTTTTTCACTATCACACTATACCCATTACAATATTTTACATGGCTGCTTTACATTTTTCTTTCATTAAGAGCTTTATTTTTTTCGTAATAAGCCCTTTTATTATTATACATTGCTTCATCGGCATCTTTCAAAACCTTTTCCCAAGCTGAAAGCGAAGTTCCCTCGCACTCTGCATAACCCATTGATACTGAAGCACTTGGAAGAGCGCTTTCACAAATTTTTATCAATTGTTCTTGCACAATTTCAATATATTCCTCAACCTTACTACTATGCACCGCAGGAATAATTGTTGCAAATTCATCTCCACCTATTCTATATACAATACAATAATCCATACTTTCCACTAACAAAGCTTTAGCACAGGACTCTATATAAAAGTCACCCATTTTGTGTCCAAATTTATCGTTAACAGGCTTTAATCCATTTAAGTCAGTAATTACTAATATTATTCCATTGAGCTTTTGTCTATGTATCCCATTATGTATATCAGTATCAAACGCGCTCCTATTTTTGAGTTTTGTTAATGAGTCGGTATTATAAATGTCTCGAAAATGAGGATTTGAAATTCGTTGAAATAATATACGGGAAACTATCCCTGTTAAAAAACAAATAATAAACAAAACAATAGTGACAAAAAGGCGTATATCTTCATATACATTATACTGTCGCTCGGCAGGAAACTCAATTCCTAATGCAGCAACAACATTTCCTTCTTCATCATGTAATGGATAGTATGCAACAAAGACAGATCCCCATGGCGTCTCTAAGATATCATCAGGCATAACTATATTATTTTGTAAGGCTTTGGAAAGTGGTTCTATAAAATCGCTTTCAATCAAGTCCCCTACATTGCGAAATTCAGGATCATCATAGGGAAGCCCATCAATATGATAAATTAAATCGCCGTTTTCATTTTTTGTCGCAGTATATAAATATTTAATTTCACTAATTGTACGAATTTTATCTAAATATATATGAGCTTCAGTATAAATATCTTCCGACATATCCTCTTTAGTTGTAACTTTAGAAAAAACATCCATATTCAAACTTTCATCAATGTGAGTAGCCAAAGAATTAACATTTTGAGAAAGCATATTGATCATTTCTTTATAACTCATTGAATAAACTAACGTGTAGATAACACAGCCTGATAAAGCAACCATAATAACAATAAGTATTGTTACCTGTGTGTCAACACGTTGCAACACTCTTTTTAACATCAACATCCTCCACTATAATAAAGGCTCTTCCA
>CAYJKA010000005.1:0-29864 GCA_964370655.1 uncultured Treponemataceae bacterium
AATTGTGTTCAATTAACGGGCTTTTTTTATGAAAGGCTTTTTACAAAATCTTCTACTTCCTTTGCTCCACCCAAACACAACGCGGAGGCAAACGGACGACCAATCATCACTTCATCTGCCCCATAAAAACTTGCAATTTTCACATCTCTAAGAGTGCGAATTCCTCCATCAACCCAAAGCTCTCCACAGAATTTTTTTATCTCTTTTCCATAGTTCATTAAAAAATCTGCGGTACTACCAATTCTATTTTCAACACGTCCCCCATGGTTAGAAATTACAACTATGTCAGGGCGAACGTCTGCTACAAGTTCTATCTCTTCAGGATTAAAAATTCCTTTTATTGAAAAAGGAACCTTTAATTCATTCTTTATTTCCAAGAGTTGTTTTGCTGTCTTTTTTTCTAAATTCACCAAATTTCGCATCGTTACTATGTTGTACGAATCTATGTCCACACCTACACTTTCTGCTATTGTTTCACACCAAGAGGCTCGAGTTAATATATTTTCATTTGTATAAGGTTTTATAAAAACGGAAGCACGTGTATCTGCAAATTTTTCTTGTCTTTTTTTTACAGCATCAATTCCTGACAAAAGCTTAACATCAGGGCAACCATCTCCTATACTCAACCTTGCCCCAGCTTCTGAAACCGCATTGATCATATCGTAATAAAAATCTTCTTCTTTTTCATAGCCAATATTTTCAACAGCACCTGTCATGGGTCCTAATCGTATAGGAATCGCACTTATTGAGTCTAATTGTTTTTCTGTAAAAGGTAGAGATTCCCATGCAGAGCAGTTTAGCTTAAAGTTAACATTATTAGAAAAACCCCCCATTCCAGGAAGTTCTCCTATACAGCCTTCTCCGTTACATTCGCTGCAAAAATGGCATTTTGATGTATGTATACTCATACTCTTATTATCGGGAAGAAAAAAGGGTCTCTTTAGAACAAAGACTTTTATTCACCAAAACAGGTTCCTGCAGCCTTTCCAGCTAGTAATACTCCATTATCTAATGACACTGTCTTTATTTTTCCAGCAACTTTTTCAAGAGGAACACTATCCATTATCCCATTTTTCATAACAACCATTTTGCCAAAGTCACCTTTGGCAAGCATGTGTGCGGCTTCTACTCCAAATTGTGAAGCAAGCACTCTATCATAAGGAGAAGGTGTGCCCCCTCTTTGTGTATAACCTAAAACAGTTACCCTTGGTTCAAGATTTGTTTTTTCTTGTAATTCATGTGCAATTCTATAACCTATGGACTGATCCATTTCTTTTCTTTTTTTCTTAAACTCTTTTTTATCCATCAAAGACTCTTTTTTACTTAACGCACCTTCTGCTACAACTACTATTGAAAAATTCTTACCTTGTTCTTTTCTTTTTTTTAAGTGTTGTGCAATTGAGTCAATATTATATGGTATCTCTGGCAAAAGAATTACATCTCCACCACCTGCTACACCTGCATATAAGGCAAGCCATCCAGCTTTATGCCCCATTACTTCAATAATCATAACTCTGTTATGGCTATGTGCAGTTGAATGCAGCCTATCTATAGCTTCTGTTGCCACATCAACAGCAGTATGAAACCCAAATGTAACATCTGTTTCAACTAAATCATTATCTATTGTTTTAGGAAGGCCTATAACATTCAATCCTTCCTCATGCAAAAGCTTTCCTGTTGTATTTGTGCCATTGCCTCCAAGAACCACAAGAGCATCTAATTCCATATCTTTATAGTTCTTTACTATACTTTCTACAGGTGTTAGCCCTGTAATAGGATCTGGCGAAGGTTTCTTAAACGGCTTTTCGCGTGAAGTTCCAAGTATAGTACCCCCAACAGTAAGGATACCTGAAAAATCTTTTGAATTTAACTCATGGCATCTTCCATTGATAAGGCCTCTAAAACCATCTTCTATACCTATAACTCTCATACCATATTCATCTATAGCGGTCCGAGCTACACCTCTTATTGCTGCATTTAGGCCAGGTGCATCCCCACCTGATGTAAGTATACCAAATTTTTTTACAATCGATTTTTTCATTATTTTACCTTTTTAGAAAGATTTTATTACCTCTTGTATTTTAAAAGTATATCATGTTCCCCCTTTCCACGCAAGTTGTTTTTATGGTATTATGTTTTGATTATGAAACATTTTTATTTAACTATAGTTGCGAGTTTTTTTTTAGTAGCAACATTTGTACCATTAACAGCACAAAGAATTGCACCGCAATCTACACAAGCAACTCCATATTCCCAAAACCTAGTTGGAACTAAGGAAGGCTTATTCCGACTTTCTTCTGGTTCCCTAATTCCTCTATGGGACAAGGGGTCAGTTGACAAGATTATGTACGCAGAAGGGTGGTATTTTTTAACTTCAAAAGGTATTATTTTCAGCAAAGATCTCAAAATTTTTGAAGAAAGAAATAAGGGCCTTCCTTTTAGTACTATAAAAGAATATGACGGAACTAATACAAGCTTTATTCAGCAAGTACACCCTCTAAAAGATGTTGAATTCCTACCTGGTGACAACAGAACTATGGTTACAACAACAAAAGAAGAAGTTTTTATATCAAAAAATGCAGGTTTAAGCTGGGATTCCCTTGGTTTTAGTGCAAGAACAACTGGGGCAAAGGCTGTAGGCATAGCAATGCTTCCAAACCAAAATGGAGGAGAAACTCTAACAGTTTTTTTATCTCATCCTATTTATGGAGTTGCATACAAACAACCTGACACTCCTAATGCCACATGGATAGATATTCCTACAGGCTTTGAAAAAATGCCAACACTTGAAAATCCTGATGAAACAGCAGATATTCTTTCTGTATTAGAAAAACAAGCAGATGGTTCAGTAAAAAATCAAGTGTATTTTTCACAAAGTTTTTTACCTAGACTATATGTCCTACAGTGGGCTGATAGAAAGGTTGAATTAATCGCATCCAATAGTAAACCTACTGACACTTGGGATAGCTTAGTGCCGGTAGGAGAAGACATAGCGTTTATAAGTATGGACGGCATAAAATTCTTCTCTCCCAAAACCGCTAATTTTATTGCTAGAGAAAAAACAGTAATGTCCATTGAAGAAAGTCTTTCTTCTTTAAAAAAAGCTCCTCGAAGCGCATGGCTTTCTCCCTCTGTAACAGGCTTAAGTTCTGCTTTTGGTTTAAGTGAACTGTGGATGACCCGAACAGACACTATTGAAGGAGAATATGTTTCTGCTGCCTTAGATAAGAGGAGCTTATATGTTCCTTCAGGACAAGTAAGAACAAATGAAGGCATACAAGAATTTTTAACCATTCTTGAAGACAATGATTTAAATAGTATTGTTATTGATATGAAAGATGACAAAGGTGTTTTAAGATATCAAACAAAAGACCCTCTTATTAGTGAAAAAGCACACATAAGCAAGTATGCTCTCGATGTTGAAAGCTTTATAGATACATTTAAGAAAGAAGATATTTACTTAATTGCCAGACTTGTAGTTTTTAAAGATGCAAATCTCTACAAATACAATGAAAGAGAATATGCTGTTTGGGACAATAAGACAAACTATTCTTGGCTAGGCATAAGAAACAGAGCTGAAGATGGAACTGTTTCTTATTATGATGAACACTGGGTAGATCCTTATTCTCATGAAGTATGGGAATACAATATTGCAATTGCTAAAGAGTTAATTTCCCTAGGGTTTGATGAAATTCAGTTTGATTATATTCGTTTTCCAACCGATGGTCTTAACTTATATGATACTTCATTTAGATGGCAAGATGATGGAATGGATAAAGAAAGTGCCCTTATGTCCTTTTTATCCTATGCTAGAAAAAATATAGATGCTCCAATTGGAATAGATATTTATGGAGTAAATGGATGGTATAGAAGTGGTTCTCGAACAGGACAAGATGTAGAATTAATTGCCCCTTATGTAGATGTAATTAGCCCTATGTCGTACCCAAGTCACTTTGAGTCTATTTTTTTAGCATATACTCCAATAATTGAACGTCCTTACAGAATTTATTTTTATGGAACATATAGAAATGCAGTAATTGCGCGAAATCAAGTAATTATTCGCCCTTGGTTACAATCATTTTTCTTAAAACACAATTCCTTTGACGAACAATATTATAGTAGTAATTATGTCCAGCGCCAAGTTTTTGGTGTGCGAGACGCAACAGACTCAGGATACATGTACTGGAACAATGTAGGCCGCTATGATGAAGTTAGACCACATATAGGAACTGCAGAAGAAAACACGCCTTATCCTTGGGAAAAAGCGCAAAGAGATATAACAGAAACAATTCCTGTTTTTTCGGGTAAATAATATACTATAGGAGTTTTTTATGTATTCTATTTTTGATTCTTCTGTTTATGAATGGGGTTTTCAAGTTATTTATGCTGTACAAACATTAAAAAACGATTTATTGACGTACATAATGATCTTTATAAGCTTTCTTTCAGATCCTATTGCTTATATTGCCTTTCTACCTATAGTCTTTTGGTGCGTGGATGAAAAGAAAAGCTTAAAAGCGGCACTTCTAGTATTATTTTCTGCTTCTCTTAACACAAGCCTTAAAAATTACTTACAAGTTAGTAGGCCTTTTATTGAAGATTCTTCTTTAAACCTAATTGCCGAGGATGGATATTCAACTCCTTCAGGACATTCTCAAAACTCCGCAGCCTTTTGGCCTTTTGCAGTATCTTTGTTTGCAAAAAATAAAAAAGGCAAAAAATGGTTTAGCATTAAAATTCTTTTATCTGTGGGACTTCCTCTCCTAATTGGTTTTTCAAGAATATATCTTGGAGTACACTTTCCATCTGATGTACTTCTTGGCTGGACACTTGGTTTTATAATTTCTCTTGGCGCAATGTTTTTTGCACAAGGCATTGAAAAAATTCTAGTTCGCATACCTCGAACTTTTAAAATTTTAATTGTTGCTGGTATTACCTTTGTATTAAACTTACTAGGACCTCTAGATACTTCAATGTCCGCAGCCTTTTTTGGCCTTGGCATTGGCTATATTTATTTAGCTTCTACAGGAGGCTTTAACGCAAAAAAAGGCTCCTTTTTACAAAAGATTCTCCGCTCAGCTCTAGGAATTTTTGTTCTAGGGCTCATTTATATAGGACTAAAACAAGTTTTTCCTTCTGAATTTGAATCAAACTATCATCTATTCCGCTTTTTACGATATCTATTAGTTGGTTTTACGGCAAGTTTTATTCTTCCTAAAATTTTCATTGCTCTGCGCATAGGTTTTAAAAAGGAATCTGAAAATGAGTAAATACACCCCAGAAGAACCAATTGTTGCAATTGCAACAGCCCTAGCACCTTCAGCTCTAGCCATTGTTCGCGTATCAGGAAAAGACTCCATAAGCCTTCTTTCAAAGGCTTTTTCACGACCTAAAGCCCTCTTAGAAGCGAAAGGAAACACTCTTGTCTATGGTTGGATAGAAGAAAAAACACAAGATTCTATAAAAAAAATCGATGAAGTTATGCTCGGCGTTTATAAAGCTCCAAAAAGTTTTACTGGTGAAGAAATGGTTGAAATATACTGTCATGGTGGAACTATAAGCGTTATGGCTATTTTTTCACTTCTTCAAAAGGTAGGCTTCAGAATTGCAGAAAAAGGAGAATTTACCTTTCGCGCTTTTGTAAATGGAAAAATAGACTTAACAAAAGCAGAAGCTGTTCATGAAATTATAGATTCAAAAACTGATGAAAGCAGAAGTAGGGCAGCGGGAAGACTAGCAGGAAATCTTTTTACTGAAATTGATTCTGTTAAAAAACTTCTTATAGAAACACTTGCCGATATTGAAGCCGAAGTTGAATACCCTGAAGACGAAAATGCCATTGCTAACGCATATAACCCTGACAAGCTTTTCCAAGCTCATGCTCAATTGAGGCAAATAGCAAACACTTGGAAGAGCGAAAAAATGTATCAAGATGGAGTACGCATAGTTTTATCAGGTAAAACTAATGCAGGAAAGTCCAGTCTTTTTAATGTACTTTTAAAGGAAGAACGTGCTATTGTTTCTGATATTCATGGTACAACACGGGACTGGATTGAAAGTTGGCTTTCTATTGGCGGAATTCCGGCAAGGCTCTTTGATACAGCGGGATTAAGAATAACAGACGATATAATAGAGCAAGCAGGCGTTGAAAGATCCTATGAATTAGCCCAAGAAGCAGACTTAATTTTGTATTTGGTAGATAGCTCACAAGGTCTTCTTAATGATGAATTAAATACTCTTTCTTCATACAAAGCACCTTCCATCTTAGTTTGGAACAAATGTGATAAAATAGATCAAGAGAAATGCAACTTTTCTGTGGAAAACATAGACTTCCCTCAAGTTTATATTAGCTCAAAAACAGGTTATGGAATTAACTCTTTAGTTGAAACTATCCAAAATATATTACTTGGAGAAAAAGGAACAGAAAGATTACAGGCAGGTCTCGGTTCCCAGAGACAAAAAAAGGCTGTAGATGATGCTCTTGAATCTTTGACGCACACAATTGAAGCCACAAAGAAAAATCTTCCTCTTGATGCTGTCTCTCAAGATCTTGAAGAAGCTTTATTCTTTTTAGGTGAAGTTACAGGCGAAGTAAGCCCCGATGATATTCTTCAAAGTATTTTTTCCCGATTTTGCGTAGGAAAATAACTACTTTCTAATATCTTTTTTTTGTCCAAAGCCTGGGTTCATTTTCTCTTCTAGTTTATACTTATTCATAACTTTTTTCATAATTTTTTGATAAATAAATATTCCTCCTATTACGGCAAGAACAAAAATAAATGGCAAAACAGGGCCTGCATTATCTTTTAATAGCAAACCTGCCAATAAAGTTAAAACAAGAATAAGAACAATCGTAATAACAATATTTGCCAATGTTCCCAAAACTAAAAAAAGAATTGTAGTTTGATTTTTCGTCATTTTTCTTCCTCTGTTTTCTTTGAATTAGCAATTTCATGTTTTGCATCTATAATAAACGAGACAAGTAATAGGGCGCCACTAATTACAACCGCCATATCTGCAACATTGAAAACAGGCCATCTTGTTAAATATAGCCCTAAAAAGTCTATGTCAAAAAAATCCACATCTATAAAATCCACAACGCCACCAGGTCTGAAAAATCTGTCTATGAGATTTCCAAAACCACCACCAACAACACCCCAAATACACCACTGCTGAATCCTACTCAATTCATTAGTCTTAAAATAATATACAATTACTACAATGAGAACAATAAGAGGAAGTACTTTTAATAGCATGGTCCTTAAAAAAGGAGCAAAATCGTGCCCAAAACTAAAAGCGGCTCCAGTATTCCATACATGAGTAATCCTTAATAAACCATCAAAAAAACTAGCATATATTGTTCCAAAAGGGACATTATTAAAAATGAATAATTTTGTTACTTGGTCTACAATTATTATTATAAGCGCTAAAAAAACAGGAAATATTTTTACCATTGAAATACTACTTTTGTTTGTTTTTTCTGAAATTTGATTTTCCACATTTTCTCCTAGTGTTAATTATTATATACAATATTCTTATGTCTGCCTACAGTTGCGTTGGTACATCTAAAAATATTGTTTCTATTTTTTTTTCTTCATGCAGCTTCTTTGCTAATAAAGAAACGCCCATAACTTCTGTATTATAATGACCACCTGCAATAACATTAATATTGCTTTCCTTTGCTGGATGATACGATTCGTGTGATAGCTCTCCAGTTATATACAAATCAATGTTATTTTCAATTGCCTCTGAAAGCAAATCTTCAGCGCCTCCAGAAACTATTGCAATTGTTTTTATTTCTTTTTTGCCAAACGGGAAAATGGATAAAGGTGTTTTTTCTTCTCCTAACAGAAGCTCTGCCGCTTTTTCAACGCTCAGCGGACTTTCAGAAATTCCCTGCACGCCAATTTGCATTCCATTCCATGCTCCAAAGGGCTTTAAGTCTGTTAAGCCCATTTTTCTCGCTAACCCATAATTATTGCCTACTTCTTCATTAGCGTCTAAAGGTATATGGCACGCATAAAGCGCAATATCATTGTCTATAAGACCTTTAATCCTTTTATAATGATTTGCAACTATCGTTTGCTCGTGCCCCCAAAAGATACCATGATGTACAACTAAAACATTTGCATTTTCTTCAATTGCTTTTTCAATTGTTTCATTGCACGCATCAACTGCAAATGCAACTTTTTTTATTTCTGTTGTAGTTGGCATTACATTTTGTACCTGAATTCCATTCTTTGAAGGATCCTTGCTATAAAAATCAAAATCAAGAAAAGACCTAAAATATTTATCAAGTTCAACTAAAGTCATGTTATTTTTCCTCCGAGATATTCTCAACCTTCTGTGCCAACATTCTTGCAAACCGCAAGTGTGGTAACTCTTCTTTTCCATAGCTTCTAAAAGCACTGTAATCTTCCCAAGAATCAAATTTTGAAAGATAACAATCCAAAGGATTTATAAACGCTAAATCGGCTATTTGTTTACCATAGTAATCTTCTAATATTTTTTCATTCTCTGGAAAAAATACATCTTTTACAAATGCTGGATACTTTTTTAAAGCACTTAATGCAATACCTTTATTTTCACCCTCTGCTACTATAATTACAGATGAAAATTTTTGTCCTGCTAAAAGAAGCAAATGCTCTAATTCTTGCTCTTTTTGCAATAACAAAGATTCTTCCTGTTGTGGACTTAAAGATGCCGTAAAATGCTGGTTGAATGGTGATATAACAGGATTTTTATTTAAAGTAAAACTTCCATCTCCTGAAGCAAAAAAATCTCCTGTTATAACGCCTACCCCTAAACTTGCAGAAAGACTTAGGCGTAGTGCAGAATCTTGTGCTGTAGTTCCTCTTTGAGGTAGATAAACAACAACAACTTCATTGTTAAGACTTTTTTCTAATGGAATATATTCAGTTATTATTAGCGTCGTTTTATCTGTAATATTCTTTTTTTCTGTAAACCCTCTAGAAAAAGATCCTGTATATAAAGTATTATTCTGTTCATCTGTATTTATTGGTATAGGTTTAAAAATTACTACTAATATCATACAAATAATAACAACAAGTCCTGTTAAATATGATGAAAGTTTAAACGCTGCACTATCACGATCTGAATATAAAGAATGTAAAAAACGATAAAGAGAGGATGCATTTATAATTACACTTAAAATTGAAACACAAAGACTTACAATAAAAATGATACTTAATCCGTAAGAAAAAATAAGTAATATATTTACAAATAAAGCTATTACAGGAAAAAAAGAAAGAGAGTCTGTATACTGTGTCTTTTTCAAGATAGGTCTAATACTAGCAATTAATAAAAAGCTAAAAACAACTAATTGCCCCAATAAAACATCATTAACAATAAACATATCACTATAATAATAGAAAAACTCAAATAAAACAACAGCCGAAGAGTATATAATTTATGAAAAGAAGCCCTTTTTAGACTTTACATTTTCTACATTTATGTTATAATGAGAATATGGCAGAGTCAAAATTAGATACATCAAAAATTCAAAAAGCGATACAGGCTGGAATTCCTATTTCGATAACCACACACACACTTCCCCATGAAATGGAATTATATATGGCCGAAGTTCTTGTAGCATTTCTCAAAGAGCTAAACCAAGAAGCAATGTCTGAATACCTCATTTACTGTCTTAATGAGCTTACTACAAATGCAAAAAAAGCTAACACAAAAAGAGTATACTTTAATGAACGTGGCTTAGACATTAATAATCTTGATGACTATGATGAAGGTATGAAAACCTTTAAATCAGATACTCTAGATAATATTAAACATTATTTAAAAATTCAACAAGAACAAGGGTATTACATAAAACTCATTTTCCAACACAAAGCTGGAAAAATAAAAATTGAAATAAGAAATAATGCTCCATTAACAATTTTTGAATACAAACGTGTTCATGATAAAATTGCTCGAGCTCAAAGATATTCATCTGTTGATGATGCCTTTTCACAAATTCTAGATGACTCAGAAGGTGCAGGACTTGGTATTATTATTATGATTCTAATGCTAAAAAAACTAGGACTAACTGGGGATAATTTCCATGTTTTCTCTGAAAATGATGAAACTATTTCTAGAATAATACTCCCACTTTCTGGAGAAGTTCAAGCAAACATGTCTCTTCTTTCAACAGAACTAGTAAACATGATTGATAAACTACCACAATTTCCTGAAAACATTATTCATATCAATAATATGCTTAACGACCCTGAATTTAAGCTATCTGATATTGCAAGAAGTATTAGCAGTGACGTATCTCTTACTGCTGACCTTTTAAAACTTGTAAACTCTGCAGCTTTTTCATTAACAAATCCTTGTAGAAATATTCCAGATGCAGTTAAACTTGTTGGTACAAGAGGAATAAAAAATCTTCTCTACTCCGTAGGTTCTATGAAATCTGTTGGAACAGCGACTAAAGAGCAAAAAAACTTATGGAAGCACAGCCATAGAGTTGCTTTCTATTCTTATAACTTAAGCCGAAACTTCTTTTCTAAACACAGAGATGTTATTGAAGATTCTTATGTTTGTGGTCTTCTTCACGATATGGGGAAGGGTGTATTTTACTCTGCACAACCACATTTTATGACAAAGTTGAAAAATCTAAGCGAAGAAAAATCAATTGAGCCTCATACATTTGAAAAACTTCTTTCTGGACAAAACCACGCTGAAATAGGCGCTCTTATTGCAGAAAAATGGAACTTCCCAACTGTGATTGTAGATACAATACGAAGTCACCATGATCCAATACCTGGAAAACCGCTTTCGGTTGTTGTATACTTTGCAAATATGCTAGCTAACTATCAAAATGGTGGCGTTGAATTCTATCAATTTGATACTGAGATTTTAGAAATGTTTATGATTTCAAATGAAGAGCAATTAATTCAGTTATCTGAGAAGCTTAAAGCTGCTTTTGAGACTGACCAAGCAGATGAGTAGTCCACGCTTGCATAAGTATACCAAAAGCAACACCTACATTTAAAGAGGCCTTTATTCCTGTTAAAGGAATGGTTACATGCCCGTAATCGGCTCTCTTTAATGCTTCTGGACTTACTCCAAGCTCTTCCGAACCTATAATCACAATACCTTTTTCTGGAAAAACAAACTCATCAATTGGCGTTCCACCAGTTTCAAGTGCAAAGATTGGTATATCCTTCGGTAATTCTTCTAAAGAACATCGCGTAGTATTTATATACTTTGAACAGCCCATTGCAGAACGTTGTGCCCTTTGATGGTTTTCATCAGTACAAAATGGAGAAAGAAAAAGACTTTCAGCCCCAAAAGCTTCTGCTGTTCTGTAAATTGACCCTAAGTTAAAAGGGGAGCGAATATCCTCTGCATACACATGAACTCCAGGAAAAAAGCTGCGAACCTCAGTTGGATCAGCGTGAGGCGCAATAACCAAATCCCACTCTGCAGGAAAGGTTCCTATTATTTCTAAAAGTCTATTACGCGCATAATTGCAAGCTCTTCTTTCATCAAAAGGAGTTTGATTTAGCAAAAAAGAAAGTTCATTATACGCATTTTTGGGAAGCTTTGGGTCATCCAATACTAACATTATGAGTTTTCTAGTATAATCGACTCTACTCATATTTGCAAAAACAGATGAAGTAACAGTATTATAATCGTTATCTATTCCAGCAATATCACGCTCTAGAGCATTAAAGCATAGCGCAATTTTTCGCCTTCTAAAACCGGGTTTTAAATGAAATAATTTTTCTGGTTCTATCATACTAATTAAAAAGCATTCTTTATGATTACAAATAAATCATCTGCTGTCATAGATCTTGAATAAGAAAAAACGCCTGCCAATTGTTCAGTATTTTCTGCAACAAGAGCTAGCTGCTCCATTGAAATTGCAAGGTCTTTAAGTCGTGCAGGTAAATTTGTAACAGCTATTTTATTTCGGATTGTTTCTGACAACATTGCTATTGCATCTTCATTTGAAGATTCTAGAGGGGCAACGTTTAAAAGTTTTGCTATTTTCGCAATTCTCTCTGTTTTATAGCGTGAAACCTCTTCAATCATGTGTGGAACAAGTATGGTTGCAATAAGGGATCGTGAAATTTTCTGTCGTGCATTTAGAGAAAGACTAATCCCAGAGCAAAAACCAACTGAGCTAGATGCAGCTGCAAGAGAGATCATACTTGCGGCTTGCAATGAAAGAACCTCACGTGAAGATGTTGGAGCATCTGATATTGCATCACTAATTATCGGGGATAAAAGTTCTAATGCTTTTTCAACTAAGCTGTCTGAGAAAAAGTTTGCTTTCTGAGAAGTATAAGATTCAATGGCTATACATAATGAATGTAAAATCATTGCAGTTCGTTGACTTTCTGTAAAAGAAACGGTTAGGGTAGGGTCATAAACAGCAAGCCTACAAAGACCTGGCTGCATTTTCAACATTTTAACCTGTCGACTTCTTCCGTCTATCATAGGAGTTTTATCTGCAAAAATAAAAGGATCACACAACGTTGTCGGAACACAAATAACAGGAAGAGCACCTGTTGTAGGCGACATTCCATCAACAAAGTCGTAAACGTCGTGTAATTCATGAAATAATGCAGCTGCACTCCTAGCTATATTACTAACCTTCGTGCCACCTACAGCAATTATTCCATGAATGTGGGCCTCTCTTCCGAGAGTGTAAATTTGTTGTATTACTCCCGCATCTGGTGCAGGAGGTATTTCATCGTAAACAAAGAAGTCAATGCTTCTTTCTTGCAATGCAGACGTAATTTTTTCTGTTATACCAAATTCGGTGAGCACAGGATCTATTAAAAGCATAAATCGTGAACCCCATTCTTTGGCAAATTGGCCAAGCCTACTTGAGGAATATGAACCTAAGACAATATTCGGCGATAACTTAAAAACAAAATCTGCCATAATTATTAAATGCCGAAGCTTTCCATTATCTTATCAGCTGTAGAAGAAATAACAGATGCGCTTAAATAAGAAGGGTCTTGGATCTTTTCTTTTACTTGTGCAATTCTATCCAAGCGTACATCAGGAGTTTCTGCAGCTATTTCTGATAAGTACATATCTTCTGCCATAGCACGAGCTTCACTTGAAATCTCAATACTATCATGCCCAGAAGACATTCTTTCGCTTCCTGCACTGCGTTGAGTTTTTTGTACATTGTTTAGGGGATCTAATCTCCCTAGTTTGTCAATAATCATCTTTCTTTCGCCTCTCTTTCTTTGGCATTTCTTTTCTCTGCTTGAGCTTTTTCACTCCTGCTACGAATACTGCAAACTCACCAAGTATTTTTGTTCTACCGGCAAACTCACTATATATTTCTTCTGCAGTCCCCTCTAAAATCTCTTCATGCAACTTAGTTAGCTCTCTTCCAACTAAGATTTTTCGCTCATTATCAATATCGGCAAGTTCTGCCAAAAGCTTAACTATTCTGAACGGAGATTCGTACAAAACGAATGCATTTCCTGTTTCTAAAAGTTCAGAAACCCTATTTCGCCTCTTCCCACTTTTTACAGGTAAAAAACCTTCAAAAATTATTGTTTTACCACCTTCGCCAGCAACACTAACAAGAGTAGCAAAAGCACTGGCCCCGGGCAGAGGTACAATGGTGTGCCCAGCAGAACGCACACGACTAACTAAAATTGCACCAGGATCACTTATACCAGGCGTTCCAGCATCACTAGCGTATGCTACTTTTTTTCCACTATCTAATAGCTCAATAATTTTTTCCGATGCCTTCTCTTCATTTTGTGCACGACAAGACAGCAAAGGTTTTCGAATATTAAAATGTGTCAACAATTGTAATGTTCGCCTAGTATCCTCGGCCGCGATATAATCAACAGCTTCAAAGGTTTCAACAGCGCGATACGTTATGTCTTTTAAATTGCCAATTGGCGTTGCTACTATATATAATTCTGACACCTTATAATTATACTCCTTTTTATGCATATGTACAAGGGATAAATTCGAAAAAGTATTTTTTTATAAAAGTGTTTAATATGAATATAAGTTAATAAAAACAAACAAAAAAACACTTTTTTTTAAAAAAAATATTCCATTTTTTTTAAAATTATGATATACTGTAATTGAGGCGTTTCATCATTTTTATACGTTATTACAAAGATGTATTCAACTACAAGACGTAAAGCAAAAGATAAGAACGTTACATTAAACAAGGAGTACTGGTGAGTAAACGCGATTTTCCAAAAATACATTTTTATGATCAAGACTTTGTAGATATATATGATAAAACTTGGGCTTGGGTACAAGATTTTTGGCTTGATGGAAAAAATGAAAAGCCTTCTCCTGATGGATATTTTGTATACCCAAATGAATCTGGTGCTGTAGTAGACCAACTAGAGGCAATTTTTTCTTCTTTTTTCCTAGTATATTCTAATAGAAATTTTCCCGCACATCAAAACTTAGATTACTTGTATGCAAGACAAGAAAAAAATGGTGCAATTAGGTGGAAATATAATTTAACAAAAAAAACACCTATTGTAGATAGCACTAACCCAGAAGGAGTAGGGCTCCCTCTTTTTGCTTGGGCGGAGTTTAATCTCTATCATAAAACTGCAAATAAAAAGCGCATAAAAGAAGTTATGCCTTTATTACAGAATTACTCTACTTGGCTTGAAACAACTTTTCAAAAAGAGAATAAATTATATTCTGTGCCCTTTGAAGCAAGCACAATGTTTAATTCTCCTCGCGAAAATACAGCATACCCTATTGATTTTAACGCAGCTATGGCAGCTCATGCATTATACATGGCAGCACTAGGTGATATTATAAATGACAAAGATTTAAATTTTCAATACAAGAAATTATATTTTTCTTTGAAAACTCAAATAAATGCGCAAATGTGGGATAATGAAACAGGTTTTTATTATGACCTAGATAAAGATGGTAATAAACTGATGCACAAAACAGTTGCGAACTTTTGGCCTCTTTTAGCTGAAATTCCTAATGAAGATAAAGCTGAAAAACTTATTTCCTATTTATCTGATCCTAATGCTTTTGGAACCGACCATCCATTTCCAAGTCTCTCTGTTGACCACAAAGACTTTAGTAGAGATGGAGAAGGATATAGAGGAAGTGTTTTCCCTGCCTTTAATTTTATGATAATTAAAGGACTCGAAAAATATCAACGCTATGACTTAGCAAGAGAAGCTTCTATTAGACACCTTTATCATATGCTTGACGCTCTTTTCCCAGAAGGTTCAAACAAAAATGGTGATTTATGGGAAGCATACCTTCCTTTAGATGAAGGTTTTGCTAAAATGGCAAACAACGAGTCTTTTCCACGTAGAAGGCACTTAATTTTTACAGGGCTTTCAACAATTGCTATTATGATAGAAAATATCATCGGCCTTAACATAAGCTTACCGCGGAAAACAGTTGACTGGACCATTCCAAATCTTGAAATGATGGGGATAGAAAATTTATCTTTAACACGAAATATGATTACAATACTTTCTAATAAAAGTTCTCGTGGTTGGGAAATACAAATGGAAAGTGAAAAATTATATTACTTCACAATAAATATTTTGGGAGAAAAGAAAAAAACACTACCTATTCCATCAGGCAAATGTTCTATGCTTATAGATAAACTATAATTATTCTTTATATTCGTCTTTGAGGAAAAAAAATGAAAACACTTGAAGCGGTCATTGAGTTAGGATCTACTGGGATTCGCCTTATGGTTTGCGAAGTTGATGCAAAAGGTCATTGGAAAATAATAGACAGATCAGAACTTCCTGTTTCTTTAGGTTGGGATGTTTTTACAACCGGCACCATAAGTAGAGACAGTGTAATTCAGTGTATTCAAATCTTTAATAGTTTTAGAGAACAATTAAATGGATGGAATATAAAGCCCTTCCAAGTGCGTACAATAGCAAGCAGTGCTTTGAGAGAAGCAAAAAATCGTGATTCTTTTTTGGATAGAATGCTAGTTAAAACAGGATTTCCAATTAAGCTTATTGATGGCATAGAAGAAAGCCGTTTAGTATACTTAGCAGTTTCAGATGTCCTACAAAAAGAATTACCCCGATATCAAAACAAAAACTCAGTTATTTTAGAAATAGGAGGCGGTTCCACAGAAATAATGTTCCTTAGCAGAGGAAAAATTGTTACTGTGCACAGCCTTCGGTTAGGAACAGTACTTGTAGACCAATATATTCGCTCAATGGGAGGTTCTAGAAGTGATACAAAACGCTATCTTGAATCTTTTATTAATAACTCTGGGGTAAACATAAATATAGGAAGTGGGTTAAAAAAAATTCACCACTTTATTACTATTGGTTCAGATGCTCAGATAATTGCAAAACAAATTGGAAAATCCCTAGGAAAAAGAACATGGTCTATTTCAAGAGAAAGTTACTACACCTTTGTTGAAGAAGTAGAGCTGCTTTCCCTTAATGAACTGGTTTCAAAATTTCAAATTGAATATAATGACATAAGATTACTTCCACTTTCCCTTTTGGTATATAAATTATTTTTAGATTTAACAAAAGCAGAAGAAATAATTGTACTTGATACCACCATTAGAGAAGGTCTTTTTGTAGGCAAATTTACTGAAACAGCACTCCTTGAAAAACACTTCTCTTCACAAATTCTTGCATCGGCACTTAGAATTGGAAAAAAATATAGAATTGACGAAGACCATGCTCAGTATGTAAAAAAAATGGCTCTAAAAATTTATGACTCCATGGGCTCAGAAATTGGATTACAAGATGACTCTCGCCGCCTTTTAGAAATTTCTTCTTTACTCCATGACATAGGAACATTTATAGGAGATGCAAACCATGAATTACATAGTCATTATATTATTTCCCATTCAAATATTTTTGGTCTAGAAAAGCCAACTCTAAACATTATTGCCTTAATTTCACGTTATCATAGGGGCAGTGTTTCAATACCACAAGATGACGACTTTTTATCTCTTCCAAGAAAAGATAGAATGAAGGTTTTAAAACTTTCAGCGATATTACGTGTGGCCGACGCTTTAGATAGAGGCCACTCTCAGCGCCTTTCAAACGTTAAAATAACCCTAAGCGAAACAATGTTAATAATAAATCTCAAAGATATTCGCGATACAAAGCTTGAAAAACAAGCAATTGAAGAAAAAGGTGATTTATTTGAATCTGTATTTGGATACACCGTTCTACTTACCTAACTATGAACACTATAAATTTTGGAGAAAAAAATATGTCTAAAGCTAAAAAGTTTTTTAATAGAGAGCTTTCCTGGATAGAGTTTAATGCCCGTGTTTTAAAAGAAGCTCAAAACAAAAATATTCCTCTTTTTGAACGAATTAAATTTCTTTCCATAGTTTCTTCAAATTTTGATGAATTTTTTATGGTTCGTGTTGCTGGGTTAAAAAATCAAGCACGGATAGATCCTAGCTGGGTTGATATTTCTGGCTTAAGTGCAAAAGAACAATTAAATGGAATTTCAAAACGAGCTCATGAAATTTTTGAAACTCAACACAAAGTTTTTAGTAACGATGTTCTTAAAGAACTAAAAAAAGAGGGCATTGTATATGTTCCCCCAACAGATTTTAGCGTAGAAGAAAAAATGTTCGCAGAAAATCTATTTAATGACCAGATTTTCCCTTTGCTAACACCTTTAAGAACAGAAGAAAACGGTGATCTTCCTTTATTTTCCAATTTAAAAGTTCATGTAGCCTTTTTGTTAAAACCAATGAGCTCAAATGAAACTCTGTATACAGCCCTTAATTCATGCGAAGAAAAGCCTTTGGCCTTTGTTCAAGTTCCTTCTGTTATGGATAGAATTGTATGGCTTCCAACTGAAACAAAAGAAAGGCGGTTCACACTCATAGAGGATATTATTATTCTATTTGGTACGGCACTTTTTTCAGGTTTTACTGTTGAACAAACCTTGGTTTTTAAAGTAGTTTGTGATGCTGCTTTTGCCGTAAACGAAGAAGTTGAAGACAATTTTATTGAAGCAATGGAAGATATTATACATGAAAGAAAACACGCTGTTCCTATTCGTTTAACGTGTACTTCTGACAGCAGTGATATTGCTAAAATGTTTATAAAAAAAGCAAATCTAGCAGAACAAGATGTATACAGTACAGAAACACACTTTATTGATTTAAAAAACTTTATTTCTCTTGATTCAATTGATGGGTTCTCTCATTTGCGCTATCCTACATGGAAAAACTTTTATCCTGAAGCATTGGAGCAAAAGCAACCTATGTGGGACATTCTTAAACAAAAAGATATTTTATTGCATGTTCCTTACGAGTCTTATGAACCAGTTTTGCAATTTGTAAATGATGCAGCTGAAGATGAAAATGTTCTTGCAATTAAAATGACTCTTTATAGAACAAGTGGAAATTCTCCCCTAATTAAAAGCTTAATTAGAGCGGCTCAAAAAGGAAAACAAGTAACTGTTTTTGTTGAATTAAAAGCACGCTTTGATGAAGAGAGAAATATTACATGGGCACATACATTACAAGAAGCAGGGGTTATTGTTATTTATGGAATAGCCCATTTAAAAGTACACGCTAAAATTCTTTATGTAGTACGAAAAGAAAGCTCTGGGATTATTAGATATGTTCATGTTGGAACTGGTAACTACAATGAAAAAACTGCGCGACTTTATGTAGATATGTCTCTTTTTACAACAAATTCAGAAATTGCAAATGATGTAACGCTCCTTTTTAACATGATTTCAGGTTATTCTGCCGTTCAAAACATGAGCCGTATTTTTATGGCTCCAGTAAATTTAAAGTCACAATTGTTAACCATGATTGAAAGAGAAATACAATGCTCTTCAAAGGAAAAGCCTGGATTAATTATTGCAAAAATGAATAGTCTTGCACACCCAGAAATTATTGAAGCATTGTACAAGGCAAGTTGTGCTCACGTTAGTGTGCTTCTCAATGTGCGAGGAATATGTATGCTTGTTCCTGGAGTAAAAGACCAAAGTGAAAATATTTCTGTTATCAGTATTGTAGATAGATTTTTAGAACATACTAGAATTTTCTATTTTCAAAATGGTGGTTCAGAAGAAATGTATCTTGCAAGTGCCGACTGGATGCCAAGAAATCTAGACCGCCGCATAGAACTTATGTTCCCTATATTGCAAAAAAGCATTTTTGCAGAAATAAAAGAAACTCTAAAAATTTATTTTTCAGACAACCAAAAAGCACACTCGCTTAATCCCGATGGAACTTGGAGTGCAAAAACGGAAAAAAATACCGTTCCTATTAGAGCTCAGGAAGTATTATACAATGAGTATATGCAAGTATCTCAAAAAGAAAGCAAAAAAACTGCAAAAGAATTTTTAGTAAGAAAGAAACAACAAAAGAAAAAATAACTTTCTTATCGTAAATATACCATTAGAAGCATAACATCAGAATTTCTAATTCCAGAAATTCTACTAGCCTGTCCAAGCGTTTGTGGTCGAATTTTTTCAAGCTTTTGTCTCGATTCATTTGAAAGACTTGCAATAGCTGAATAATCAAAGTCTTCAGGAATTTTTGCATTTTCCATTTTTCTCATTTTTTCAACTCGTTTGTCTTGCTTTTCAACATAATGTTTATATTTGAAATCTATAACAGCACTCTCTAAAATGTCCATTGCATATTTATGAGACAAGTCACTTTCGTAAACCGTTTCTTCATTAGCAAGATTAAAATCTTTTTCAAACAAAGAAATAATTTCTTTCTTTTTCTCTAACTTGCTATGGAGGCGTTCCATTTGAATATTATTTTTTAAACCAACTTTGTAGGCTTTTGGAAAAAGTCTTTCATCGGCACTATCATGGCGAAGTTTTAATCTATACTCGGCACGTGCAGTAAACATTCTATAAGGCTCTTTTGTACCCAATGTTACTAAGTCGTCAATTAAAACTCCAATATAAGCTTCATCTCTTCCTAAGATTAATGGTTCATACTGTGGAACATCATATAGCCTATCTTTATGCCCAGAAATACATTCAAAGGTTCCATCATCTTTTTCAATTTTTGAATGATCTCCGCACAATGCTTTATGTTCTGCAGAATATAATCCTGCATTTATTCCTGCAACAAGGCCTTGTCCAGCTGCCTCTTCATAACCAGAAGTACCGTTTATTTGTCCTGCTGTAAAAAGGCCTGACACCTTTTTAGTTTCAAGGCTTGGAAAAAGTTGTGTTGGATCAATGTAATCATACTCTACAGCATATCCTGGCCTTGAAATAATTGCATTTTTAAATGGTTCCATTGAACGTAAAAAGCTATCTTGAATATCTTCTGGCAAAGAAGAAGAAAAACCATTTAAGTACATTTCTTCTGTAAACAAACTTTCAGGTTCCAAAAATAATTGATGTCTTTCTCTTTCAGCAAATCGCACAACCTTATCTTCGATTGATGGACAATATCGAGGCCCTGCACCGCTTATTTTTCCTGAAAAAAGAGGGGACGCATCTATATTTTTTCTAATTATTTCATGGGTATCAATATTTGTATATGCTAGATAACAAGGAACCATAGGGCGTTCAACTTTCTCTGTATCAAAAGAAAAAGGGATTATTTTTTCATCTCCCTCTTGTATTTCTAGTGTTGCAAAATCTATACTTGAACGTAAAATTCTAGGAGGTGTGCCTGTTTTTAATCGTCCTGTTTCAAAGCCTAATCTATTAAGAGCTTCAGTTAAACCAAAGGCAGCTTGTTCACCTAAGCGGCCACAGTTTTCATCATAAGGACCAATAAATATTTTCCCACCTAAAAAAGTTCCAGTTGTGAGAACTGCTGCCCTAACAGGTATTCTTCGCCCGCGCTGTGTAAGAAGGGCTGTTATTTTTTTTTCTCTAACACCATCACTATCAACATCAACTGTTTCTATATCAATTACGGTGTCTTGAAGCATATAAATATTTTCTTGAGATTCTAATGTTTTTCTTGCTATATCTGCATATAGTATTTTATCGGCTTGACTTCTCGGTGCTTGAACAGCTGGGCCCTTGCTTTTATTAAGCAAACGAAATTGCAACATTGATTGGTCAATTATTTTTCCCATTTCTCCACCAAGTGCATCTATTTCGCGAACAATGTTTCCTTTTGCTATTCCACCAATTGAGGGATTACAAGAAAGACGGCATATTGCATCTATTGATTGAGTAATAACTATTGTTTTATTTCCCATACGAGCACTTGCTAGAGCTGCTTCAAGACCTGCATGGCCAGCTCCAACTACAGCAACATCAAAAGAATCGTAATAACCTGTATACGTAGTGTGTGTTTTTTCCATTTTTAATCCCAAACAAAGTGATACGGTGTTTCTTGGTAAACATAGTTTATCCAATTATAATAAAAAAGATTTGCATAGCTTTTCCAAGTTGAAAGAGGTTTTAAAGAAGGGTCATCATTTGTAAAATAATTTACAGGCACATCAATAGGCAATCCTTTTTCAATGTCTCTCCAGTATTCAACCGCTAGGGTATCCACGTCATATTCAAGATGACCTGTAATAAAAAATTTTCTTCCATTTTTTGATTTTACTAATAATACGCCAGCTTCATCAGAGTCTGCCAATATGCATAACTCATCATTTTTTTCAATATCGCATCGTTTAATTTCAGTATGCCTAGACTGAGGAGCAAGAAAAATATCATCAAAGCCACGAAGCAATGGTTCATTTTCAATACATTTTTTATGCTTATAAATACCAAACATTTTTTTCTCTAAATTGTATTTTTGAATACCATAGTTGTGATATAAGCCTGCTTGTGCTCCCCAACAAATATACAATGTTGAAAAAACTTTTTCTTTCGCATAATCCATTATTGTTTTCAATTCATTCCAATAATCAACTTGTTCAAATGGAATTTGTTCTACCGGAGCACCTGTAATAATCATTCCATCAAAACGCTGACTTAATATATCTTTTGAACTAATATAAAATTTTTGAAGATGTTCTTCTCCTACGTTCTTTGCATTATGAGATTCCATGTGCACAAGAGATATTTCTATTTGCAGAGGTGTGTTTCCCAACAAACGCAGTAGCTGTGTTTCTGTAGCTATTTTTGTGGGCATGAGATTTACTATTGCAATTTTTAATGGACGAATATCTTGGTGCGTTGCTCTTTCATTAGTCATAACAAAGATATTCTCCGCCTCTAGTATTTCTCTAGCAGGCAAGTCTGATTGAATTTTTATAGGCATACTAAGAAAACTATAGCACATTTTGCTCTTTTTTGCTATACTCTTTTTATGAAAATGCAGCAAACATCAAAAGCTATAAAAAAACTCAAAACTTTGGTTGCAACACCATATTCTGATGTTGATAAATTTCGCAAGGACATTGAAGATACCTTTGCTTCTCCAATTCTACCCAACAGAGTTGAAAGAGAAAAGGTTCTTATTAATAATATTGAATGCGATATCCTTTCTCCTGAAGTTTGCTCAACGACTCAGATTATTTTATATGTTCACGGAGGATCTTTTATTGGAGGATCTCCTGCGGCATGGAGAGGTTTTTGTGCTTCCTTGGCTCATAGTTCTTGTGCAAGACTAATCTTACCAAAATACCGTCTTGCACCTCAGAATCCTTTTCCAGCTGGACTTGATGATATAAAAGCTGTAATAAAAAAACTATACTCCGAAAAGCAAGATATTATACTTGTTGCAGATGGCTCAGGCGCCAGTATTGCATTAGGTATGCTACTAAAAATTAAAGCCGCCTTTAGGAAAAAAATAAAAGGAATTGTTCTTTTTTCACCATGGCTTAATGTTTCAGAAGACTTAGAAAAACCAACTGCACAAAAACCCCAAAAAGATAAAATACTTACAACAGAAGCTTTAAAATGGAGCTCAGAAATGTATTCATATTCAGAGAACTTAAAAAGCCCTTTTATATCTCCTGTTTTTGCAGATCAATCCATGCTTGAAAACTTCCCTTCATTATACATACAAGTAGCTCAAGGAGAACTAATTGAGCCAGATATACTTTATTTTCAAGGGAGACTGCGTAAATTTGGCATTGAATGCGAAGTGGACAAATGGCCAAACCTTGTTCACATGTTTCAAAGAGCTGATGAGTATATAGAAGAAGCACACATTGCCATTGAAAAAGCAGGCAATTATATTCGAGAAAAAGAGGACAAATAAATGGAACTAGTATGCCCAGCAGGAAACATAGAAAAGCTACGATACGCGTATGAATATGGAGCCGATGCCGCTTATATTGGACTAAAAAACTTTTCTCTACGCGTAAAAGCAGATAATTTTCACGATGAAGAATACATTGCAATTAGAAATTTAAAAAATAATCATCCAAACAAGCGCCTTTTTTGTGCAATGAATATTACTTTTCACAATAAAGACCTTGATGCTTTTTTAGGTGAAATTGATTACTTTAAGCAATATCCATTTGATGCCTTTATTGTTCAAGACATTGGAATGGTAAATCTTATTCAAAAACATTTTCCACAAGCAAAACTACACTTAAGCACACAGGCTAATTGTATAAACAGAGAAGCCGTAAAAATGTATAAGTCCCTTGGTTTTGAACGTGTTGTAGTTGGAAGAGAAGCCTCTCTTGCTGAAATTAGAGAAATTAAAGACGCTGTGCCTGACATGGAAATTGAAGCCTTTGGACATGGTGCAATGTGCATTGCTTACTCAGGAAGATGTTTAATGAGTGCTTATATGAATGGACGAAGTGCAAATGCGGGTGCTTGTTCTCATTCTTGCAGATGGGACTTTGACATTAAAACGGCAAAGGAACTTGCACAAAGTGGCGACTTAATTTTAGAAGAAAAAAAACGTCCAGGAGAATATTTCCCTGTATTTGAAGGGGAGAATTTTACAGCAGTTTTATCATCAAAAGACCTTTGCATGATTGACTATTTAACCGAGTTTAAAAATGCTGGTGTTGACTCTCTAAAAGTAGAAGGTAGAATGAAAAGCCTTTATTACGTTGCTCTAACTGCACGAGCTTATAGAAAAGCCATTGATGCAAAAGAAGGATTAATTACAGAAGAAAGCGCAAAACCTTTTGTGGCTGAATTGTTTAACCTTCAACACAGAGCTTTTGGTACAGGCTTTTATTTTGGTCCAGATGATGCAAACGAAACAACATCTGGGGAATCTTCTGGCGAATATGAAATGTCTGGAACAATAGAAAAGCCATTAGATGCAGAAGAATCAAAAAAAGTTCTAGAAGCAGGAAAAAACACTGTTTCTAATTTTAATGCTATGTTGGAATCCCTACATCCAGACGCAAAAACTGCAAAAGAAAAAGATTATTCTGACCATCCTGAAAAAGTTCCTACTGCACCACAGGAAAACGAAGAATGGTATTTTTACCCATTTAAGGCCATGAACAAAATAGAAGAAGGCCTTCCTTTTGAGTTTATTGGGCCAGATACAGTACGCGTTCCAATGACTAATGATAAGTATTGTTTTGTTAATCCAATAGATGGAACTGTTATGAAGTGGGTAAGTTTTGGCCATGATTGCCTTTTATACACAAGTGAAAAACTTGAAGAAAATTGGATTTTAAGAATGAAAACAAATAAGATAAAAACAGCAGGAAGATAGTCTACAGTTAAGGAGACGCACTATGAACACAGCAATATTATGGGACATAGAAAACGTAACACCTCCTTTAGGAATGAATTACGTTCAAATGATAAAAGATTCAATTTCTGAAGAAGGAAACATAAATTATGCTATGGCCTTTGGAAATTGGAATGAAAAAAATATTACAGAAATAGCAAAAGAACTTGCCGACAATAGTTTTGAACTTTTGCATATTCCACCCTCTGGCAAAGATAGCTCTGACATGGCAATGGTTGCAAGAGGAGTAGAGCTTATTTTTCAATATCCTCATATAGAAAAATTTGTACTTATTACAGGTGATGCAGATTTTAGGCCTCTTTTACAAAGTTTAAGAAAGTATGGAAAAAGAACTCTTGTTATTTGTGACGTTACAAGAAATGCCTCTGAAGACCTATTGCGTATGGCTGATGATTTTAAAGACTATAGAGATATTATTGATGCTACTGATTCTGCTGATAACAATGAAGAAGATATAGCAAACGGTAAAAAACTAACAAAAGAACAAAGCTTTGAATTATTAGAAGATGCTGTTTCCGCAATGATAAAAGAGGGAAAAGAACCCTTCTTAGGTGCTGTAAAAATACGGATGAAGCTTTTAAACTCAAATTTTAATGAAAAACACTTTGGATTTAGAACATGGAAAGCTTTTGTAAATGCAGCAATAAAAGTTTCATCAATAAAATTTTCAGAAGAAGAGCACAATAAACTTCAGCTTAAATCACAAGCAAACAAAAGCCTGCCAAAAGAGTTTACAGAACTTCTTTCTATACTTCACACAGATGAATGGAAGCCTTTTGCTGATGCAGCAAAAAATATTGACTACAAAAAGTACGGCTATACAAGGTTTAAAAAACTTGCCCATGATGCAGAAAAACGTGGTCTTGTGCAGTTAAAAAACAAAGGCCTTATTTGGCACTTAAAAAAAATATAAGGAAATAGTATGAAAAATTTTACTTGGGACAGCATAAAGGGTGCAATATTTGACCTTGATGGGACTTTGCTTGACTCTATGCAAAAATGGCAGAATATGGGAAGCACATACCTTAAACTAAAAAATCTTGAGCCAGAAGATAAATTAAATGAAAAATTATATCCACTTACCATAATCCAAACAGCCCAATACTTAAAAGAAACATATAACATAGAACTTACAAAAGAAGAAATTGTCAAAGAATGTAATGGCGTTATGGAACATGAATATAACACTACCATTCCTTTAAAGCCATACGTAAAAGAATTTTTAGATCTCTTAAAGGCAAAAAATATCCCAATGTACGTAGCAACAGCTACTGATAGACATCTTGTTGAAATAGCACTTGAAGGGCATGGAATAGCAGAATATTTTAAGGGAATAATAACCTCTACAGAAGCTGGAAGCGCAAAAGCTGAATCTCCTGCAATTTTTGATATGGCTCTGCAAGCAATAGGAACTACCGTTGATAAAACTGTTATTTTTGAAGATTCTTACTTTGCAATGAAAACAGCTCACGAAGCAGGGTACCCTGTTGCAGCTCTTTATGATTTGGCAGCGGAACGCGATTTAGAAAATATTAAAAAATTAGCTGATTGGTATTCAGAAACCTTTGAATTTTATGTAAAGTCTCTTTCTTAGTTGGTGTAACTTGCATTAGCGATTGTAGGGGCCACGAAGTGGTTCTAACAAAAAAAATAGAGAGACAAGTTTGCCTCTCTATTTTTTTTGTTAGAATAAAACCCCGAAAAGCGCGGCCCAAGGCGCTGTGTTTTGCTCAAAGCAAAACCACGCGGCTTGGGAAATGCCCATTATATTAAAACAAACCTGAAATATTTCCTTCATCATCTACATCTATTGAACAGGCTGCTGGCACTTTTGGTAAGCCAGGCATTGTCATTATATCTCCTGCAAGCACGACAAGAAAGCCTGCCCCAGAATATAGCTGCACATCCCTAACAGGAAACACATAATCTTTTGGAGCACCAATAAGTGACTTATCATGGCTTATGGAATTTTGCGTTTTTGCAATGCATATAGGGAGGTTTCCGTATCCTGCCTCTGTATATTCTTTAATTTTCCGTAAAGAAAGAGGGGAGAAGTCAACACTTTTTGCTCTATATATTTTTTGTGCTACTGTCTCAATTTTGGTTGTAAATGGCTCTGAAAGCTCATATATAGGCTTAAAATGGGCTTTTTTTGTCTCAATAGAGTTTACAATTGTTTTTGCAAGATCTATAGTACCATTCCCGCCTTTTTCCCAACCTTCACTTAAAACGCATTCTACACCAATATCATCACAGAGTTTCATCAAACAATCTACTTCTGTTTGAGAATCGAGATAAAATTTATTAAGTGCAACAACAGAAGGAACTCCAAACTGCGATATATTTTCAATGTGTGTTTTTAAATTTTCAAAACCTATTGTAAGGGCTTCCACGTTTTCATTTGATAAGTCTTCTTTTTTTACACCGCCATGCATTTTAAGAGCTCTTATTGTTGCAACAATAACGATTGCACTTGGTTCTATTCCTGCACTTCTGCACTTTATATCTAAAAATTTTTCTGCACCTAGGTCTGCTGCAAAGCCTGCTTCTGTTACAACATAGTCGCCAAGAGCCAACGCACACAGCGTAGCATTTACACTATTACATCCATGGGCTATATTTGCAAAAGGTCCCCCATGAACAAAGGCGGGTGTTTTTTCTAGTGTTTGAACTAAATTTGGGCGTATAGCATCTTTTAATACCGCAGCTATTGCACCTGTTACCCCTAGAGAACCAAGTGTTACAAATTCTTTTTTATAATTTTTACCAATTACTATGTTTTTTAATCGTTCTTTTAAATCTGTAATTGTTTTTGATAGGCAGATTATAGCCATAATTTCACTTGCTACAGCTATTGAAAAGTGGTCTTCCCTTGTTATTCCATCGGCTTGAGCACCGAGTCCTACTACAATATTTCGTAAAGACCTGTCATTTAAGTCAACGCATCTTTTCCAAGTTACCGTTTTTGGATTTATAGAAAGTTCATTTCCATGATGAATATGGTTATCAATAAGTGCTGCTATAAGATTATTTGCAATTGATATTGCATGAATGTCACCTGTGAAGTGGAGGTTTATGTCTTCCATTGGAACTATTTGTGAATATCCTCCGCCGCATGCCCCACCTTTTATACCAAAGCAAGGGCCAAGAGAAGGCTCTCTTAATGCTATTACAACATTTTTACCAATTTTTTTTAAACCATCTCCCAATCCAATAGATACTGTTGATTTTCCTTCTCCAGCTGGTGTTGGTGTTATTGCTGTAACAAGTATTAGCTTTCCTCTTTTAGAAGAATCAATGTTCTGTAGCTCTTTTAACTTTTTTAATGTTATCTTTGCTTTATATGTTCCATAGAGGTCAATATCTTCATCTAACAAAGAAATATTTTTTGCAATTTCTGTAACTGATTGCATTTTATTTTTTTGCGCAATTTCAATGTCCGTCGCTACTTTCATTATTTTTTTCCTCAAATACATTTTCAATTATTGCTTTTGCCACATTTTCTCCGTCCATTGCTGAGGAAACTATACCACCTGAATAGCCCGCACCTTCTCCTGCTGGAAAAACGCCTTTTAGAACAGGATTTTCGCATGAAATTGAATGCCTTAGTATTCTTACTGGGGTAGATGTTCTCGTTTCAGGAGCAATAAGAACAGCTTCTTCACATATAAAACCTTTCATTTTTTTATCAAACTCATGAAAAGCTTCTTGTAATCGAAGAGATATATGTTCTGGTAGCCACAAATCTAAACGTGAAGAAATTAATCCTGGTACATAGGATGTTGCTGGAAGTGTTTTTGATTGTCTACCTTCTAGGAAATCAATGAGTTTTTGGGCTGGAGCAGCCTGAGGATTCTTAGATTTACCTTCTTTTGCATGATTAAAGCATTCTTCTTCTATGCTGCTTCTAAAATTTAATCCTGCTAGAACATCATTTCCAAACTCTGAAGGAATGTCTTCTGGTCGTGTTTCTACCACAAAAGCCGCGTTAGACCACACAGAATTTCTTTGGGATGCCGACATACCATTTACTACAACATGGCTTGGGGCGCTAGAAGAAGGAACAACAAAACCTCCTGGACACATGCAAAATGAATATACCCCACGACCAGCTATTTGAGCCGTAAGTTTATATTCTGCTGCAGGAAGATTAGATCCTTCTTTTGCAGGGCCATATTGAATTGTATCAATTAACTCTCTTGGATGCTCTACTCGAACCCCTATAGCAAAAGTTTTTGCTTCCATTGCTTGCTGAAGAATATACAATCTATTATCACTTGTTACACTTGCATGAGCAAGGGCTGATTTAGCTATTAGCTTATATATATCATCGGCTGAATGACCTGTTGCAAGTAAAACAGTTGTAGCTTCTAATACTTCTTCTTTCTTTGTTTGGGTATTTTCAACATGAACAGCAGTAATATGATGCTCATCATCAAAGGAAAAATCAACACATTTTGTGTTAAAATGAATTTCTCCTCCAAAAGAGCGTATTGTTGCACTAATTGCATTTATAATTTCTGGAAGTTTTTCTGTGCCTACATGAGGATGTGCATCTGATAAAATATCCTTATCTGCACCATGATGATGTAATATTGATAAAATTTTTGAAATATCGCCACGTTTGTTTGAACGAGAATAAAGTTTCCCATCAGAAAACGTTCCAGCCCCGCCTTCACCAAAACAATAATTGGAGTTTTCTTCAACGGCGCCTGTTCTACTAATTTCCGCAATATCTCTTTTGCGCTGTGATGTTTCACAGCCTCTTTCAATAATAACTGGAGTAATTCCCTTTTCTAGAAGGGTAAGGGCTGCAAAAAGACCAGCAGGGCCACCTCCAATAATGAGAACTTTCTTTGTTGGATCTGCTTTTTTCCATTCTGGAGTAAAGCTGTCCTCTGGTGTTTCACCAACATATACAGCACATCGTATGTGAATTTTTACGTCTTTTCGACGCGCATCAACCGATTTTTTTTTGCAAACAATAGCAGAAACCTCTGATGAACTAACATAGGTTCCACTATCACTTAACATTCGTAACGCTCGTTTTTTTACTAACTCCTTATCCTCCTCTTGACCTGGAAAAAGTGTTAGCATTACTTCATAAATCATACCTAGAATTATATACTAAAAAAGCCTTTTTTTCAACAAAAAAAGGCTTTTTCGGTATATTATTTAATTTTAGTTTTTTTAAAAAATCTTATACGTTAAACTTAAAGAAAATAACGTCGCCATCTTGTACGATGTATTCTTTTCCTTC
>CAYJKA010000006.1:0-29042 GCA_964370655.1 uncultured Treponemataceae bacterium
TTAATTTGTAGGTCTTTTTTTCAAACTCTTGTTATCAACAACTGCTTGACCTTCACCATTTTCTTGTTCCATCATTGCCCTAACCTTTAAAGGTAGTCCAAACAATGTGATAAAACCTTCGGCATCGGTATGGTCAAAAAGCTTACCAGTAGTAAAACTTGCTAAACTTTCATTGTATAGTGAATACTTTGATTCAGTCCCAGCGCCACGAATAGAACCTTTATAAAGCTTTAATCTAACCCAACCAGTTACATTTTCTTCAGCCTTATCAACAAATGCCATTAGGCTTTCCATAAGAGGCGTAAACCATCTACCATTATAAATAAGCTCTGCCATTTTAAGGGCAATTTGTTGCTTAAAGTAGTATGTGTCCCTATCCAAGCAAAGATGATCTAGTTGTTCGTGTGCATAGTATAGAATTGATCCACCAGGAGTTTCATACACACCACGGCTTTTCATACCAACTACACGGTTTTCTACAAGGTCAACCAAACCAACACCGTTTCTGCCACCAATTTTATTTAGTTCTGTCATAAGTTCAAGTCCACCCATTTTTTTACCATTCACTGATACAGGCACACCCTTTACAAATTCCATTTCTACATATTCACCAGTTTCAAGTGCTTTTTCAGGTGGTGTAGTAAGTTTTAGCATTCTGTCATAATCTGGCTCATTTTTAGTTTCTTCTAGTTCAAGGCCTTCATGTGAAAGATGCCAAATATTTTCGTCACGGCTATAAGAATCTTCTTTTTTTGTTGGAAGAGTAATTCCTCTTTTTTCAAGGAATGCTATTTCATCATCACGACTTTCCATATCCCATTTTGGGTCTCGCCATGCAGCAATAACTCTAATATCTGGCGCAAAAGCTTTAATAGCTAGCTCAAAACGAATTTGGTCATTACCTTTACCTGTTGCACCATGACAAATAGCAACTGCACCTTCTTGGCGTGCATATTCAACTAAAATTTTACCAATTAAAGGTCGAGCAGTTGAAGTACCCATTAAATATCGATCTTCATAAATTGCATTTGCTTTTACAGCTGGATAAATATATTCTTCAATGTATTCTTCTCTAGCATCAACTACATAGCATTCAACAGCACCTGTATCTAATGCGCGTTTTTTTATTACGTCCCAATCATCTGTTTGACCAAGGTTAATACAAACAGCAATAACATCATAGTTATAGTTTTCTTGTAACCATGGAATAATTACTGTAGTATCTAGTCCACCTGAATAGGCAAGAATAATTTTTTCTTTACTCATTTTTTTTCCTTTTAAATTGCATAAATATACACAAATTATAGTATTATTCGTACTTTTATGCAAGTAGTTTTATAAAAATAGTATAAAAAATTAAAAAGTATAATCTACAGCATGTCTTTCAGTAAAAGTTGCTCTTATATGCTTAACTACTTTTTGATGCTCTGGATGCTCATCGTATTCTTTTAACCCCTCAAAACTATCAAATGTTGCAATTAAAACAAGATCATGCGACTTTACAGATTCCAATTCATTAAGTGCTATTTCCATAGAACGAAGTGTTGGAACCTTTCCCATAAGGGCTAATCCCATATCTTTTGCAATTTGTGCATTTTCTAAAGCAGTTCTTCCCTCTGCATCTTTAAAATCAAACATAACAACATGTTTTACCATTCTAGTATCTCCCTTTAAATTAATATTCAAAATCTACTGCATGCCTATTACTTGAACATGAGCGAATAAACTCACCGGTTTTTTTATGTTCAGGATGCACATCGTATTCTTCCAAGCCTTTAAAATCATCAAAGGTTGCTAGAATTACATAATCTTGTGAGGTATCAGATTTTAAGCCGTTAATTCCAACTTCCATCGAACGAAGACTTGGTATTTTTCCCATTAGCCCTTCTAGTTTTTCTTTAATGATGTTTACATTTTCGAGAGCAGTTCTCCCTTCTGTTTCATGCACATCAAACATTACTACGTGCTTTACCATGTTATCTCCTTATTATATGGGGCTGTCGCATAAGCAGACTTTGCGACTCCCCGTCACCTCGAGTGTAGTCGAGAGGTCTCTTTCATAAATGAGATTTCTCCACTCGCGTATCGAAATGGCGAACAATTACTAGGTATTTGAAAATTGAAGGGCTGTACACACTTTCGTGCGACAGCCCCATATAAAAATTACAAGTACTACTAAAAATTAAAACTTATATTGTCCTGTAGTAATAGTGCTTCCTTCTGAATATACATCAAACCAAATTGATTCATTTCCCTTTGTGTCTAGTGCACTGTAAAAATCTGATAGATTTTCAACTTTAACATCATTTACAGCAGTAATTATGTCTCCATTTTGCAAGCGTAGTGCAGCTGCAGGTGATTTTCCCAATACATTAGTTACTACTACACCCTCTACATTATCACTACTTGGAATATCTAGTTCTTTTCTAATTTCATCGCTTAATGGTGCCGCAACAAAACCTGGCCATAGCTTTGAATTATTTGTTGTTGCTTCTTCATTTCTCTCTTCAATTTTAACAACAACAGACATTTCTTTGCCACCACGAACTAAACTAAAGTCAGCTGATTTACCAGCTTCTAAGTCACCTACTTCACGCACTAATTGGTCTACATTTTTAACTTGTTTGCCATTTAAAGCGGTAATATAGTCTCCAGCTTGTATACCAGACTTAGCTGCAGGTGAGTTTAAGAAAATTTGAACAACTAATGCGCCTTCTACATCTTTAACATCCAATTCTGCTTTGTACTCATCTCTTACTTCAACTAACGAAACACCCATCCAACCATAGGTAACTTTTCCATCATTTATAAATGAATCTATTGCAGATTTAACATTGTTAATTGGTATAGCAAAACCTAAGCCTTGTGAGCCACCAGAAGAAGAAGCAATCCATGTGTTTATACCAATTACTTCGCCATAAATATTTACTAAAGGGCCACCAGAATTACCCTGATTAATTGCAGCATCAGTTTGAATAAAATCACTTATATTACCAATACCACCACCTGATCGTCCTGTAGCACTAATTATACCCTGTGTTACTGATTCTGAATAACCAAGCGGACTTCCCATAGCTAAAACAATATCACCAGTTTGAATACCATTTGAGTCGCCTAATTTTGCAATAGCTAAGTCTTCTTTTGCTATAAAAGAAACTAAGGCAATATCTTTTCTAGAATCTGTACCTACGAGCTTTGCATCAAATTTTCTGTGGTCATAAAGTGATACTGAAATTGTTGTTGCAGTCTCTACTACATGGTTATTAGTTAAAACGTAGTATGTGTCTCCATCTCTTCTAACTATAACACCAGATCCTAAACCTTCTTGTGAATATTCTCTTGGTTCTGTTTCTTCTTGCTCTGGATTTCCAAAAAAGAAAAATGGCAAATTACCAAATGCATTTTGGTCTGCTGTTTTAGTTTCAACTGTGTCAATTTTAACAACAGAAGGGAGAACTTCGCTTGAAACAGAGCGGAAAGCCGTTTGTAATAATTCTGCTACAGAAAGCGCATCTTGTGGTATTTGTACTGCAGGGCTAGAATCTGCAAATACAGTTTGAGCGCTACCTAGCCTGTTGCATGACATTGATACTAATAAAAAACTTGCAACTAACGTAGCTGTAAAAGCTAGGATGTACTTTGATCTTCTTTTCATAGTTTGCCTCCATTTTATTAAACATATGATTTCTATATTTTTAAAATACTAAAATAATATTAAAATAGTCTTAAGAAAATTACAGTAATGTTAAAATTTCTGATTTATCCTTAAACACTGCAATAGTGTTTTCATAGTGGCCTGAAAGCTTCCCATCTGCTGTAGCAACAGTCCAACCATCATCCTTTAAATATACGTCACCGCTTCCAATATTAATCATAGGCTCTATTGCGAGAACCATACCTGCCTGAATACGTGGATTTGGACCTCTAAAAAGATAATTTGGAATAGAAGGATCTTCATGAACATCAAGCCCCACCCCATGACCGCAGTAATCTCGGACAACACCATATCCTGCAGAATCGGCAACATCAAAAACCGCTTCACTAATATCGCGAATTCTATTTCCCACTTTACACGCTTCAAATCCTGCAAAAAAGCATTTTTCTGTAATTTCAATAAGTTTATATGCCTCATCGCTTACGGTGCCAATTGCAATTGTTCTACTTGCATCACTGTAAAAACCATTTAAGTCAATACCAACATCAATAGATACAATGTCACCATCGGCTATTTTCCTTGTCTTTGAAGGAACGCCATGAATAACTTCATCATTGATAGAAATATTTGCAGCACCAGGAAAATCTTGACTATACCAAGCTGGAACTCCATTATTAGATTCAATAAAATTTTTGCATAAAATATCTATGTCCATTGTAGACATACCACTTTCTACTTTTGGAAGAACTTCATCAAATAGCTTAGAAAGTAAGGCACACGACTTTCTAATTCCTTCTATTTGGCTGTCATTTTTTAATCGTATCATATATATGATCCTTTAACTTTTAATTTTTTTGGTATATGTATGTTAGAGTCAAGTCTATGCGCTTCATCAAGGCAAATTCTAGCAGTCTGAGAGTCTCCCATTCTAATATAGGCACTTGCCATTTTTACTAAAAATGCAGCGTTTTCTTTATTTCCAAAACCTAAATCTAATGCCGTTTCCCAGGCGTCAAGCGCTAGTTCATCATGAACAGTGCCTTCAATTCTAAAACGTAAAATATCACGCGTAAATGCCATAACTTCAGGGAAAAATAATTTAAAGTAAGCAAAGCCTTGTTCCATTACTATAATTTGTTTTAACAATAAATAAGCATCATAATACTCATTTCTAAATGAAAGCTCTTCTGCTAAAATGAAGCCATAGTCCATAAAGTCTTCACGTGAAAACCACTTTGAAAGCTTAAAATCGGCTTTTTCTGAGTTTAGTTTCTTAAAGGCCAAAACTGCATCGTCTTCTCTGTTGTGCATTAAATCCCAAAATAATAACTTACAAGCGCTTTCTTCATCATTACGCTGTAAAAGCCATTCACGGTATGAAAATGAGTCTTCATTTTTACGCCCCTTTTCATATCTAGAAGTGTGAATGGGAATATCAAAAATAGCCTTTTGGTGTAAATTTATTAATGCTTCATACGCAACAAATAATAAGTGAAATTGGGTAGCATCTGCACCTGAAACATCGGGATGAAGTTTTTTTGCTTTTGATCGATAGGCCCTTTTGATTTCTGCAATACTTGCAGTAGGCCTTATACCTAATATTTTGTAGTAATCATTCACCCAAGTTTTTTCCCAACATGGGTTGCATATCCTGGAGTATCAATAATATCAAAGTAATCTATTACCATGCCTTCTTTTTCCATGGCTCGCATGGTTAGTTTTGACATTTTATTTGAGGAAAATCCACTTTTTACTACAAGAGCACAACCTTTTTTTCCTGCTAAACTTCCATGAGTAGATAAAATTTCACTCATTTTTTCTGGAAGCTTCGCACCAATTAGTCCTGCCGGAACCGTAACAACACTTATGTAGTCATGCATTGCCATATGAAGATTCGTTGAATCTTTTTCATTACAAATTGTTACTGTATGACCTTTTGATATTGCAGACTGTTCAAGGTTTTTTATAATTTGGGAATGCTTTGCATTCCTATCGGATAAAAAATGTAGAATTAATATGCGCACTATTTTCTCCAATATCTTTACGCTAGCTTAAATAGCTGTTCAATTTGTTTTTCTTCGACAAGTAAAACAGAACAAGGACTATTTTGCATTATTAGTCTATATGTTTCTCGTAAAACTTCATGGCCACCGTCAGTATTTTCAGCACCACCAATAAGTATAAGATTTGCACCCATTTCATCAGCTGCTGTTACTGTTTCTGACCAAACTGCTCCTGAGCGAAGTTCAGTTTCAATTTTTATATCCTTAGACTTAGCAAGGTCGGTTATATATTCGAGATACCGCATTCCATCTGCTCTTAAGCTATCTTCATATTCTGAACTTTCTTCAGTAACAAAGATTTTGCTAAGTGTAAGTTGTTTTAACGTTGCAGTATCTACTACATAGACTACTTTAACGTTACAACGGTATAGTTTAGACATGAGGATACCATACTGAGCTGCATGAATTGACTCTTCTGAGCCATTTACTAGTATTAATATTTTTTGAAACAATGGTTTTATCATACGAGCGATTCTCCTTTATTAGCCTTTAATGATTTTAATACAAAAACATTTTCCCGTTCGCGTTCTTCAAGAACGCTTTCTATATACTTTTTGGTTTCCTTTGTTTGAGGAATAACCATCTTATCCAAGGCATTTACACGACGTTGTGTTTTTTTAACTTCTGTAGCAAGCCTCCATACTATTGTACGTATAGAAGCCATTTCCGTCAAGAGCTTTAAAAGATCAAAAAAGTCTACCATTACTTTATCGGTATCTGCAAATGAATCTACAAAAGAATAAAACAATTGACGCTTAGGGGTATCTACAGAAATTGTAGAAAACTCCATACCAGCTTTGGCAATAGATTTCTCTACAATTCTAAAATCGTAGCTTACAGCATGAGATATTCGCTCTACCCTGTCACCACCAACAGCCATAAGCATATGCTTTAAGTCAGGATATGCACTCTTAATACATTTGTCTATTTCACGTTCCAATAATTTAACTTGCTCAACCATTTTCATGAGTTCCATTACAAGTATCTCACGCTTTTGTTCAAGCAAATCATAACCATCTTGTGAAACAGATAATTGCTCTTTAATTTTGAGTAAATTTGACTTTGTTGGTGCAACATTTAGGCGAGCCATTTATGCATCCTCTTTTGGTAAATACTTTTCAATAAGAGATGGATTAATTCTGTACAGATCTGATTTTGGAAGTTCTGCTAGTATACTCCATCCTATTGACAGTGTTTCTTCAATTGTCCTGTTTTCATGCTCGCCTTGTGTTAAAAATTCTTTTTCCATTCGGTCGCCAAACTTTAAATAACGCTTATCTGCTTCCCCTAGTTCTTCAGAACCAATAATTGCTGCCAAATTTCGAATATTTTTAACCTTTGAATATGCAGCAAAAAGTTGACTTGCAACATCTTTGTGATCTTCTCGAGTCATGCCTTCACCGATACCGTCTTTCATTAATCGTGATAAACTTGGTAATCCTGAAACTGGTGGGTACATACCTTTTTGTGAGAGTTCTCTATCGAGTACAATTTGTCCTTCTGTAATATACCCTGTAAGGTCAGGTATTGGGTGAGAAATATCATCATTAGGCATTGTCAAAATTGGAATTTGAGTTATTGAACCTTGAGATCCCTTTATCTTACCTGCTCTTTCATATAGTTCGGCTAAGTTAGAATATAGATATCCAGGATATCCTTTTCTACCAGGAATTTCTCCACGTGTAGTTGATATTTCACGTAATGCTTCACAATAGTTAGTCATATCAGTCATTACAACAAGAACATGCATACCTTTTTCATAAGCTAAGTATTCAGCCGCTGTAAGTGCGCATCTTGGTGTAATAATGCGTTCAATTGAAGGTGAATCAGCTAGAGATAAGAACATAGCTACTTTTGAAAGTACCCCAGACTCTTCAAAGCTTTTGATAAAGAATTGAGAAACATCATACTTAATACCCATTCCTGCAAAAACCATAACAAAATCTTCATCTGCACTACGAATTTTCGCTTGTCTAATAATCTGTGCAGCTAATCTATTATGAGGTAAACCATCCCCTGAGAAAATTGGAAGTTTTTGACCACGAATAAGTGTGTTCATACCATCAATTGATGAAATTCCAGTTTGAATAAAATCTTTTGGATAAATACGAGCAAACGGATTTATTGGACATCCATTAACATCCATTTTTACAGAAGATACAATTTCTGGGTGTCCATCCATAGGTTTTCCCAATCCAGAAAATACACGCCCTAAAAGACCTTCACCAACGCGTAATTCCATTGGAGTTTCAAGGAACTCAACAGTTGTTTCTGCTAAGTCTAATCCAGATGTAGAACCAAAAATTTGAACTACAGCATATTCATCACTTAAATCTATAACATTTCCTGTTCGTTTAACACCATTTCGGTCTCTTACCGCAACATGTTCTCCAAAAAAAACATCTTCAGTTCTACGAACAATAACAATTGGGCCGTCAACGAGGTTTAAACCTCTATATTCCATTCCTCTCATCGTATATCAACCTTTTTATAAATACGTTCCATTGATGCCATTTCATCATCCATACGTTTTTCAATAGCTTTAATTTCATCTAGCTTATCATTTGGAATTGTTGTTTTAATACGAACAATGTCTTCACGAACGCCCAACGATGTAATTTTTACAAGAGGTGCACCATTTTTAATAAGTGCTTTTGCTTTTCTATAGAAAGCCATCATCAGCTGCAAAATTAAAATTTGTTTTTCTGGAACAGAATATACATCAACAGCATCAAAAGCGCTTTGCTGTAAAAATCCATTTTTAAGCATCTCTGCTAAAATTAACACAAGCCTATCATTATCAGGAAGAGCATCTGGACCAATAAGTCGTACAATTTGTTGTAAGCGCTCTTCTCTTTTAAGAAGATCTAATGCTTCAAGGCGAATTGTTGCCCAGCGTGGATCAAATTTATCCCACCACTCTTTTACTTCTTGGGCATATTCTGAATAAGATTCTATCCACCCAATAGCAGGATAATGCCTCGAGTTTGCTAATTCTCTATCAAGAGCCCAGAAACAACGAATAAATCGCTTTGTATGCTGGGTTACTGGCTCTGAGAAATCTCCACCAGGAGGTGAAACAGCACCAATAATAGATACAGATCCTTCTCCACCAGAAAGAGCGGTAATGCGCCCTGCTCGTTCGTAAAATTCAGCTAAACGTGTTGGTAAGTATGCAGGGAATCCCTCTTCTGCTGGCATTTCTTCCATACGTCCAGATAGTTCACGTAGAGCTTCGGCCCAACGACTTGTTGAATCAGCCATAATAGCTACGTGCATACCCATATCACGACAATACTCAGCAAGTGTAATACCGGAATATAAAGAAACTTCACGAGCTGCAACTGGCATATTAGAAGTATTTGCAATAAGAATTGTTCGTTCCATTAGAGAACGCCCAGTTCTTGGGTCTATAAGAGAAGGAAATTCGGTTAGAACGTCTGTCATTTCATTTCCGCGTTCACCACAACCAATATATACAATAACATCTGCATCACACCACTTTGCAACAGCATGCTGTGTCATTGTTTTCCCTGTACCAAAACCACCAGGTATTGCCGCTGTTCCACCCTTGGATAAAGGGAAAAAAACGTCAATAACTCTTTGCCCAGTGACAAGAGGTTCTGTTACTGTTAATTTATTTGCAAACGGTCGAGGTTTACGAACGGGCCAATATTGGGCTAAATATAGTTTTTCACCTAGTTCAGTTTCACCAATAACTTCATTAATAGTGTATTCACCCTTTTCAGCTATTTTTGCTAAAACTCTACCCTTTGTTAAAGGCGGTACCATAATTTTATGGCTAATAGAAGATGTTTCTTGAACATCCCCAAAAATTAAGCCAGGTGCTATTGCACTACCTTCTGAAAGTATAGGATTAAATTTCCATTTTTTTTCTACATCTAATGGCTCTGCACGAAGTCCAGGGCGCAAAAAGGCTCCCATATCTTCATACATTGTTTTAAGTGGTCGTTGAATACCATCATAAATAGTACCAATCATACCAGGCCCTAGACGAACTGAAAGTGGCATTTGCTGTGAAGTAACTTTTTCGCCAATACACATTCCTGTGTTATCTTCATAAATTTGTATTGTTGCAATACCAGATTTGAGACGTATTATTTCTCCAATAAGTTTTGCATCCCCTACTTCAACTACATCATAAAGACCGCATGAGTCAAGCCCTTCAGCATATACAATAGGGCCAGAAATTCTTGTTATTTTTCCTTCAATCATTCAGGCAATCTCCCACAAAAAAGAGCCGTTGTTAATTCATAACTATTACTGTCAAGAATTTGTTCAACCAATTCTCCAATGAACACTCTACAAAGTTTTGATCTATCTTCTGTTTCTATAATCATGCCCTCTGCTTCACCATATTCGGTGTCAAAGCTACTTTTTAAAACAGAATCCATATCTATACATTCTAAAATAGTATTTGATTTTAATTCGGACTTTATCAAAGAAGTAATATCTTCCTTTTTAAATCCTGCAACCTTCACGCGTATGTTACTTCCGCCAAGGGATTTATTATATCTTGTAAGTAATTTTTTGACCAATACAAGCTTTTTCTCTTTTGATAAAGCTTGTAAATAAAGTACAATTGCATTTTTTACTTCATCTTTTTCAAACTCAACTAGATAACGTTTACGTTCTAAAGGAAGAGATGCAAGTAAATCTCGCTTATGAGCTGCAATTTTTTCATCATAAAAAATATTTTTTTCTTCGGTAATTTTAGAAACTCTTTGATTAACGGCATCTAATATTGCCTTACATTCGTTTTCAGAGTTTGACAAAATACGCTCTGCTTTTTTTCGGGAATCTTCCAAAATTTCTGAGTCAATTATTGCCGTTGAACGAAGTTCTTCCATTGTCTTTTTCTCCCTACTCTAAACGTGTATACCAATTGCTTCACGAATAGATTCTGTAAGTGTTTTACGACCTTGAATATGTCCGTGAATGCCTGGTATCTCGACAATAAGAGGATAATCCCCTTTCATTTGCCATTCTAAAAGTTCGGCTTCAAGCATATCTGCCACATTTTCTGTGAGTATCAAAACTTTCGGTCTCTGTTCAACAGGGACTGAACCAGTGCGCTCGTCACCCTTTCCAGTTATTCTATTAAACGAGTCAAGTGCTTCATTTCGATTTACTACGGTTATCCCGTCTATGCCTACTAACGAAAAAGCAAGCACAAGCTCATAGTCTCCGATTATATAATACTTCACGTGTACGAAACCTTTTTTATACTAGAGTATAAGAATAAGAAGGGCTACAAGGAATCCCCATAAACATACACCTTCTGCAAGACCTACGAAAGGAAGAGCCTTACCAGACAAGTTTTCATTTTCACTCATTGCACCCATTGCAGCAGCTCCAATTTTACCTACAGCTAAACCACCACCAATACAAGCAGCACTTACAGCTACAGCAGCAGCAATAGCTTTAATAGCAGCAGTATTATCAGCTTCAACTACAACACTACCTTGTGCAAACACAGCTCCAACTGCTAAAAGAAGAAACAATACAATTAGTCCTACTTTTTTTTGATTCATAATAAACTCCTAAAAAAATATTATTTATATTTAAACTGGAATGGAATAAATTCCTTCCCTGTTTCTGTGAAAAATTTTGAAAAGAACTCATAATATTGCAAACGTATTACTTGGATAGAAACAATCATACCCTCTAATACTATTACAACTGCATTCCCAACAATCTGAATAAGAATTTCTGCAGGCAATCCAGCTGACTCTCCTACAAGTTCCATCATAGTATGAATAATAAAACCTAATACAGCATGTGCTAATGCAAAGGCACCTACACGCAAAAAGCTTACCGTATTTGATAAATAACTTGAAACAACTTCCAGTATTTCTACTATACCTTCAATAATAGCAACACCAATTCCTTCATGGAAAATAGGTTTATGCTTTTCTACTATATTTTGTAATGGATGCGCTGCAAAAACACAAAAAAGTGATATACCAATTATTATCCAGTCAAACAATTGAATTGAAGAGTTAAAGGCAAAAATTCTAATAACCATAAAAATTACATACCAAAAGAAAATTGCACCAGAAAGACCAGTTTTTCCAAACAATGCCTTCCCTACTTTTCCCATTGAAAACTGATTTATAATGTTTATAATTAAACCTGTTGAATTAATAAGAAAACCAACACTAATAGTAAATAAAAAGAATGTAAACAGTGTACTAATACTATCAGCTGTAGGCATAAGGGTTAAAATATGATTGTGTGGTTCACCGTACAATCCTGTAACAAAGCGTCCAAACGGAGCTAGAACATTAGGGTTAGCAAAAAACTCGCCGGTTAAAAGTCCCATCACCGTGCTACTACAACCTATTGCTACAAATATTGGTCCGTATTCCGGAGATATAGGAAACTTTTTAATTACACCCTTTATCATTAATATTCCAATAAGGATAAAAACTAAGCCTTGTCCTGCATCTCCAAACATAATACCAAATAGCAAGATAAAGAAAAAAGCTACAAATGGAGTTGGATCAATTGTTCCATATAAAGGTGAGCCAAAACCAAATATTAAACGTTGGAAATTGCCTACAAGTTTTCCATGTGTTAACTTTACTGGCACTGTTTCTCTTCCTTCTTTAACAGAAGGAACTTCATTTGGTTCATACTGTCTAAGAGCAATACGACCTTCAGTTAAATTATCAAGGTCTTTCATTACACTTACGCATTCATGCGCTGGAACCCACCCTGTAACTCTGTATACAAGCTGTGTTGATTCTAGGCGTGTTTCAAGAGCTTTAACTTGAGACCCAATTGATAGACATCGAAGAATACGCAATAATTCTGCTTCATGTGTTTTTGCATAACTTTTTCGCTCAGTGACAATTACTTGTAAGTTTTTTTCTTCTTGTTTTGTTTGTGATTTCAATTCAGCTAAAACATCATCAGGAATACCTTTAAAGTTTTCAGGAATTTCTAACGGTACAAACCCATAACGTCTAAGTTCTGCATCTAATGCAAATCGACCTTTTTTTGAAGAAGCTGCAACAATACGAGATTTGTCAGAGCCTAAAGGAATAATTACAGCTCTATTTGCTAAGTTAAAAACAAGTTCATCCACAACACTTGGATCTATTTTACCAATGCGAAGTGATATAAAGGATAAATGTTCAAGCTCAGTGTATGGCACTTTAAGATTTGAAAAGGCATTGGCTTCATTATAGGCATCAACAACCTTTTTTTTACTTTCAATAGCTAGCATTTCTCTTTGACGCAATTCATTAATTGCGTCTGCTAGTTTATGACCACTTGCAAAGTCCTCTTTTGTAGGATAATGAGAAGATTCATCATAGTCCTCGGCATCCTGAATGCCAAGATAAGAGCGTAACTCTTGTAATGTTTCAAATAAATCTTGCGATTTATTGAAATCTGCTGTAACAGACTCATCTATAGTAGATTGAAATTGAAACTGTCCAAATTTACCTAAGTACTCAATAACACCTTTAATGTCATTTTTGAGAATCATTAGTTCTATCAATTTCATTGGCGTAGTCTTTGCCATTCTTCCTCCAAAATTTTAAGCGTAATACGCTAACAAAATTCCCCTTATATTCGGAGTTTTACCACATAAAATGTTTTAACTGTTCAGTATCAACATTTAAGCGCACCCCTTCTACACACGTCCTAATACAATTAAGCTCATACTCTTTTATCCTGTACCATGTTGTCAATATACTTGCACTTGTAAAATGTTTACCAAATGCCTTGTATGCCATTTTATTTAAATGAACGTTTATTGCATTTTGAAGCCATGTAGGATCAAGTTTCCAAATACTACCTTCATCATTAGGATTTAAAAGATTTGCATATTTCCAATCAGACCAATTATCCCATGAATCAATTTGCTTATCCATTACCACAAGGGCCGGACCTGCAAGCACATCGTTTTTTGGATGTGTATCATCAGCAAAAACTAATTGTTCAATAATTTGGCTATAGTTAAAATTATAATACATTTTTAGACGTAGTGCCCATAAAATATTCTGTAGAACAATTTGTTCTTTTATAAGCTTTTCTACACCAAGGCGTTCTGAACTAGAAAGATTTTTAACACAACGCCATAATTCCTTTGTATATTGAATATCGAGGCGTGAATCTACATCTTTTTGAGTTTCCCTCGTAGGAACAGTATTAAGCCAAGCAATATCGCTATCTTTTGTGATTTGATGAATATGAGGCCACTGGTCGTAGTGTAATTGTGAATAATCTCCAATATCTGCAATTGTCGGCATAGCTGTGCGCCCTTTAATAATTGCAGAATTAAGTTCTTTTATGTTTTGATAATCATAAAATCGTAGTAAGTGAATGGCTATTGGATCAGGATCATCAAAAGAGCTTAACAACTTCATATAATCACTTATAAAAGTTTTTTCTGCTTCCTCTTCAATAGCCTTTGCAAGCATATTTTCTGGAATAAGAGGTGCCGATGTTTCAAACAACAATCGCCATAAGTCTGTCAAAGATTTTGCTGAAAATAAATTTATCTTACGTTTCCCGACAAAAGATTTTGCAAGCATTCCCTGTGATTTAGCATAAACGTAATCTGTTGCGCTTGACCTGTCCATGATTTACTCTCCGAAAAATAGAGTTTCCATGTACGCATTAAAGTTTTTTACATCTTTTTCTGTTTTTTGGAGTTCAATTTTATAAGCTTCAAAGGCTTCTGTGTGCAATTTATTATTTTCTTTAATTTTTTGTGCACAATCGTTTTCAAGCTTTTCAACTAAGTTATCATATGCTATTTTATATTCATTATCGGCTTGAACATGAGCTTCTGCAGTGCGTTTATCGGCCTCTACTTGAGCATCAAATAAAATAGAGGCAGCATCGTGTTCAACTTGTATTAGATGACCGAGTACATCTTGTTCCATTAGTTTAATTCTTCCTCGTATCTACATACTAGATCGTATACATCTTGTGGTGTCTTTTGTGCTAACAAATCACCATAAAATGATGAATTTTCTAATAGCCGTGCTAAGTGCTTTAGAATTCGAAGGTGTAATTCACTTGAATCAGGTGATGATAAAAGAAGAATTACTACATGAACAGGTTTCCCATCCAATGAATCATATTCGATACCATTGCGAGAGATACCAATTACTCCCCTAACACCTTTAATGGCGTCAGTTTTTCCATGAGGTACTGCAATTCCAGGTAGAACTCCAGTACTCATTTTTGATTCGCGATCTAAAACGGCTTGTAAGGCGGTTTGGCGATCCAAGCCCGGTATGATTGCTACAAGTTCTTCAATAAGTTCTTCAAAGACTTCATCTTTTTCGACACTTTCAAGGTCAACTTTAATTGCTTTTGGACTAAGTGCTTCGCCTAAAACCATAATTAGTTTTCTCCTTCAGCCGTGGTATTGTCTGTATTTTCTAACCAATCTTGACCGTCATTTGCTTGAATGCTTTCAATTTGACTGGCTGTTTCACCTAAACTTTCTACTTCTGGAGCTCTGTTTAGTATAGCTAATCCAAACGTAGTTATAAAAAACAAGGTTACAAAAACATAGGTAGTTTTTGTTACTACTGTTTGTGATCTTGAACCAAAAGCTGAAGAACTTCCACCAAGAAGACCACCTAATCCGCCACCTTCATCTTTTTGAAGTAAAATAATTCCAACAAGTAAAACGCAGATTATAACAAATACTACTAATAAAATAATTCCTATAAGACCCATGATCTCTCCCCAATGTTATTAAAAATAGAATAATAAATATTCTAACAAGAATAATACCTTAAAACTACTTTTTATTCAAGTAGATTTATAAAAAAAAAAGCATAAAGGTCTTTAATTTATTACACTTTTCGTGTATACTTAGTTAAAGACAAATAAGAGGAGAAAGGATAGTGACGAAACAAAAGATACCTGCTGCACCATCTGTGCGAAGGTTACCTTCCTATTTACATATAATTAGAAAAGCTTACCTAAATGGTTTGGAAGATATTTCAGGAACAGTAATTGCAAATGAACTTGAGCTTGAACCTATACAAGTAAGAAAAGACTTGGCAATTACTGGAATTGTGGGGAAGCCAAAAAAAGGATATCCTGTTGCAAAGCTAATTCAAGCTATTGAAAGCTATTTAGGTTGGAGCAAACCTCGAGATGCAATACTTATTGGAGTTGGAAATCTTGCAAGCGCTTTACTCGGTTATCAAGAATTTCAATTTCATGGGCTCCATTTTGTTGCTGCCTTCGATTCAGATGAAAAAAAGATTGGCACACTTGTACATGGTGTTCCTGTTAGCTCACTTAACGCTTTAAAAGAAAATGTAAAAAGTTTAGGTGCAAGCATTGCTGTTATCACCGTACCATCTACAGTTGCACAAGAAATAGCCGATTACGTTATCGACGCAGGTATTACTGCAATATGGAATTTTTCAAATATTAAGTTAAAAATACCAAAAGGAATTGCTTGCCAACAGGAAGATTTAACTTCAGGCTATGCTATTTTAAGCTTAATGATGAATAATCAAAGTACAAAAAAATAAATGAATATAGAAAACAGCGAAAATAAAACAAACGACCAAGCTACCCTTTTTTCAAATAGGCTTACTAAAAGATACAAACACTTGAAAAAATGGGCTAAAAGAGAAAATATCTCTTGCTTTCGCCTATATGATAAAGACATCCCCGAAATTCCACTTTGCTTAGATATATATACAAGCATTCAAGGTGAGCGTTATGCTGTCCTCTTTTTATATGAACGGCCTTATGAAAAAGAGGAAGAAGAAGAGCTTTCATGGCTAGAAGCAATGGAAAAAGTTGTTGAGCACGTTTTAGATATTAAAAATGAACATATTTTTACAAAACGACGAAAGCGCCAAAAAGATGGGCAATATGAAAAAATTACAAAGAGCGAATACTTTATAAGTGTTCAAGAATTAGGCTCTGAATTTTTGATTAACCTTTCATCCTACGTAGACACAGGACTCTTCTTTGATCACAGACCCCTTCGCGCAATGGTAAAGTCTCAAAGTGAGGGGAAAAGAGTATTAAATCTTTTTTGCTACACAGGATCATTCAGCGTACATGCTGCCCGTGGAGGCGCGAAAGTAGTAGACTCAGTTGATTTATCAAAAACATACCTCACTTGGGTTTCAAAAAACTTTGAAGCAAATAATTTGCACAATGTTCGCCACCATATTATAAATGATGATGTATTTACCTTTTTGAAAAAAACCTCAAGCACTTGGGATCTAATCATCTTAGACCCTCCAACATTTTCAAATTCCAAAAAAACAGAAACTGTTTTAGATATAAATAGAGACTACGCAGATTTAGTAAAACTATGCATAAAGAGATTAACAAAAGATGGTACACTTTACTTTTCATCAAATAGTAGGACTCTCAAATTTGATGAAACCTTGTTCGAAAAAGATTCTGTAACTATTGACGATATAAGTAGCCAAACTATACCCGAAGATTTTAGAAACACAAAAATACATAGATGTTGGAAGCTGCGTAAAAAGTAACATCCGTGTTACTTTTTACTACCGAGTTTTTGCATAGCAAAAACATCTTTTACTCATCCCCATAGCGACTTCCCTGTCGCATTTTTTCGTACCTTCAAAACATCATTGATTGATAAGTTTTCTCTTTTCCCTATTGTTTCTTAGGCAAATAAAGGGTATTATATAAGTACAACAATGAAAAAAAATATTTTAGAAATAAAAAACATAAGTAAGAGTTTTGACGATACAGCTGTGCTTCACAACCTAGATTTACAAATAAATGCAGGTGAGTTTATTACACTACTTGGACCAAGTGGATGCGGGAAAACAACTTTGCTACGAATTATTGCAGGACTTGAAACACCTGATTATGGTTCTGTATTTTTAGAAGGCAATGACGTTAGCAATAAGCCACCAAATAAACGAAGCATGAGTATGGTCTTTCAAAATTATGCACTTTTCCCACATATGACTGTTGGTGCAAATATCGCATATAGTTTAAAATTAAAAAAAGCTTCAAAAGCCACAATGAAAGACGCAGTTTGTGAAGCATTATCACTTGTAAGACTCGAGGGCTATGAAGACAGAATGCCAAACGAATTATCTGGAGGGCAAAAACAACGCGTTGCAATTGCTCGAAGTATTGTTAGCAAGCCTAAGTTATTACTATTAGATGAACCTTTAGGTGCATTAGATTTACAATTGCGCCATCAAATGCAAGTAGAACTTAAAAAGCTTCAAAAGCAATTGGGCATAACATTTATTTATATAACACACGATCAAGAAGAGGCATTAAATATGTCCAGCCGTATTGTTGTTATGAGAGATGGAACATTTGAACAAATTGGTAGCCCTACACAGGTTTATGATAATCCTTTAACTTCTTATGTAGCAACCTTTGTTGGAAATGCAAACATTATAGACGGAACGGTACAAGACGTAGACAAAAAAAATGGTATTATGACAGTAATATGCAAAGATGGGATTATTCCTGCATCAACTTTAGACTATTCTTTTACTATTGGAGATAAAATTCGTTTAGCAATTAGAAGTGAAAATATAATTTTTTCAAGCACAAAAACTGAGGAGAGTATCAGCGCAAAAGTAACTGAAAAAACCTTCACTGGGGGTCAATTAAAAATCTCCCTAAAGACTGGCAACGACATCAATTTAATAGCAAGTAGGCATGGTATTAATAGCAACATAGAAGTTGACGATAAGGTATATCTTTCTTTTAATGCTGAGCACGTTATACCAATTGATGTAGAAAATCCAAAGATTGATTATAATATAATAAGTGATTTACAAAAGGACAATACATAAATGATTAAGCGAAAATCGTTGTGGCTTACCCTTTTGCCTTTGTATATATTTACAATTATTTTTATTGCAGGCCCCCTACTCTATATGGTGTACATGAGCTTTACAATACCAAGCGAAAGTTGGGGTATTATTCACAAGTTTAGTATTAACAGCTATGTAAATATTTTTGATCCTGTGTATTTAAACACATTTTCTGAATCTTTTAAGCTTGCAATTATAAGTACTTTTTTTATTGTAATTATAGGATATCCTTTTGGTTATTTTATGGCTCGTTTGTCGGCGAAGGGAAAAAAAAGAATGCTCATGTTGCTTATGATTCCTTTTTGGACAAATAGCCTCATACGACTTTATGGCTTTATCATTATACTACGAGCAAATGGAACTCTTGATAAAGTACTTATGTTTTTACACTTGACTGATAAACCATTAAAATTACTCTATACTTACCCAGCTGTCATTATTGGGATGGTCTACGCATTATTGCAATTTATGATTTTAAGTGTTTTTACCAGTGCTGAGAAAATGGATAGAACATTGGTAGAAGCATCTAGAATGCTTGGGGCTTCCAAAATTGAATCTTTTTTTACAATTACATTAAAACTTACTATGCCGGGCTTACTATCGGGAATAATTTTAACATTTATTCCAAGTATGGGACTTTTTTTTATAGCCGATATCCTTGGGGGAAACAAGATAGTTTTGGTTGGAAGCCTTATTCAAGACCAATTATTAAAAGCTCATAACTGGCCTTTTGCTGCAGCCTTAGCTGTAGTATTGATGATTTTTACAACACTGTTAATATCACTTTACAAACGCTTAACCAATAGTGATGAGCTAGAGGGTCTAGCATGACAGAAAAAAATATTCAACCATCCAAAAAATCTAAAATAAAAATAACTCATATATATTTAGCTATTGTAACATGCTTAATATACTTACCTATTGCGCTTGTTATTATATACTCGTTTAACGAAAGCAAAATTTCAAGTATCTGGGGTGGATTTTCATTAAGATGGTACAAGGAGCTTTTTGCAGACAAAGAAATGTTTGAAGCATTGTTAAATAGTATTATACTAGCTTTATCGTCAAGTTTTGCAGCAGCAATTATTGGTACTTTGGGTGCATTTGGTTTTAGTAAGGTGAAAACAAAAAGTAAAAAGCCCATTGAAATTTTAACAATGTTACCATTAATGATACCTGAAATAATTCTAGCAATGATTTTTCTTGTTTTCTTTGCACTTATAGGATTACCATTTGGGATGACAACTCTCATTATTGGACATACAACATTTTGTATACCATATATTTATATGCTCGTAAAAGCAAGACTTGTGGGCATGGACAAGAGCCTAGTTGAGGCATCGAAAGACTTAGGAGCGAGTGGACCAAGGGCGTTCTTTGATATAACACTTCCTCTCTTACTTCCTGCAATTGTGAGTGGTATGCTTTTAAGCTTTGCAATGAGCTTTGATGATGTTATTATTAGTTTATTTGTAACGGGAGTAAATGTAAATACTCTACCTATTAAAGTATATACACAGCTTAGAACCGGTATCACTCCTGAAATAAATGCACTATGCACGCTAATGCTTGCAATTACAATTTTGTTTGTTATATTGAGTAAGGTAATAAGCCACTCAAGATACAATAAATAATAATCTCATTATAACGAAAATGGGACAATATGGAGAAATTATGAAAAAAAACGTACTATCAATCTTAGCTATTTTATTACTAGCTATGCTATTAAGTTCATGCAACAATAGCAAAGATTCTGAAAAAGCTACTCCAATTACTGGCGAGCTTAATTTATTTACATGGGAAGGAATGTTTCCACAAGAGGTACTAGAAGCCTTTACGGCTGAAACTGGCATAAAGGTAAACTATTCTAGCTTTGATACAAATGAAACAATGTTTTCTAGACTTCAAGCGGCAAACGGCGGCGATTATGACCTAATAATTGCTGACGATTACATTAGTGAAACAGTAATAAACGAAGGCTTAGCCTTGCCAATCGATACTGCAAAAATTCCTAATATAGAAAATGTTAATCCAGTATATCAAGGTCAATTTTTTGACCCTGAAAACATGTATACAATACCACATGGAGCTGGCGTACAAACAATTGTATATGATCCAGCATTAGTTGATTTAGATATTACTGGCTACTCAGATTTATGGCATCCATCACTAAAAGATAATATAGGAGTTATTGGACATTACCGCGTAGTAAATGGTATGGCATTAAAAGTAATGGGTGAAAGTTACAATGTAGAAGATGTCACAACCATTGAAAATGCAGGCAGACTACTTAATGAGCTAGCTCCAAATATTAGGCTCATTAAAGATGATAATATCCAAGATGATTTATTATCAGGCGAAGTTGGAGCTGCAGTAATGTATACAAGTCAAGTAACAATGGCAATGCTTGCAAATCCTGAACTAAAAGTTGTTTATCCAAAGGAAGGTGTTGGATTTGGCTTGATAGTGCAATTTATCCCTGTCAACGCACCGAATGCAGATGCAGCACATGCCTTTATTAATTTTATATTAAAACCTGAAATTGGAAAACAAAGTTTTGAATGGCTTGGGTATTATTGTACAAACAAAGAAGCGGATGCACTAATAGATGATGAATACAAACCATTTTTAACACTCCCTTCAAATTTTTCTAGTGAAACTGAGATGATTCAAAATATACCTTCAAGTGCTGATGAAGCACACGTTAAAGTATGGACTGCATTTAAATCACTCAGTGGGCAATAAAATAATATGACCCAAAATTATAAACGAAAAGCATTTGTAATACTACTTGGACAGTCAATTTCACTACTAACAAGCTCAGTAATGCAAATGGCAATCGTTTGGCATATAACCCTTTCTACAGGCTCTGCAATAAATCTCACTTTAGCAACACTAGCAGGCTATATGCCACAAGCCCTTTTAGGGTCTTTTACAGGCCCTATAATAGACCGTCATTCCAAAAAAAATATTTTAATTATTGCAGATATGGGAATAGGCTTAGTAAGTTTACTTCTTGCATTTTTGGCGTTTACTGATAATATGCCAACATGGTCCATATTTGTTATTTTAGCACTGCGCTCATTAGGCAAATCATTTCATGAACCAGCTACCCAGTCTCTCACCCCTCTTATTGTACCAAAAGAATACATCACACAGTATGCAGGATATTCACAAACATTTATATATATGAGTCTTATTTTAAGCCCTGGATTAGCAATTACCTTATATGATGTATTGCATATTTCATCTATTATGCTATTAGATACATTGGGGGCAATAATTGCAATAGCAATTTTAATTGTAATTAAACTTCCGAAAGAAACATTCCATCACAATAAAGATAAAAAAATTAATATTATAAAAGAGACTATTGAAGGATTCATAATATTCAAAAAACAAGATGGAATTATTGCACTATTTATTCTAGGAATAGTATATTGTACAATTTATTCACCTATAGGAACCTTGTATCCACACATTTCGCTAATATATTTTGAAACGACAACAGCACAAGCTGGGTACATTGAAATTGTTATTGCTATTGGCTCACTTATAGGATCTTTTGTCTTAGGTAGGTTAGCACACAAAATTCCTAAGTTTAAAGGTATGGTAGGCTCAATATTTTTGTACGGTTTGAGCATATTTTCTATAGGATTATTATCTAGCAATGGTTATATCCTATTTTTGTTATTATCGTTTATTATGGGCTTTGCTATTCCATTTTACCACGGCATAAATAGAGCAATATTTCAACTTACAATCCCACATGAGTATATAGGAAGGGCCTTCGCAGTACTTCATAGCACAAAAAACTTTGGTATGCCGTTAGGACTTCTACTAGGAGGATTTTTTGCCGATTTTTCTGGTGTTAACAATCTTTTTATTATAGGTGGCTTACTTACAGTAATATTATCTATCAGTATTTACTTGATACCAAGTCTGCAAAAATTAAAAAACCTCTAAATCAATTAGTGTGGAAAAAGCAGGACTAATAGATTTATCATACATGCAATTTTGTAGATAGTTGACACTTATCCTAAAATATGCTATATTTAGTAAATAATAATCTTTATTGGGGAGGCTCACCAATGGCAGGAGCAAGTAAGAACTCGCGTACATCGATTACAACACATAAATTTAACTGTAGTTGTGGTGGAGACGTTATAATGAAAACGTTATTTGAAAACGGTAAGCTAAAAAACATTGCTGAATGTACAGCATGCAAAAGAGTTGAACGTCGACCAAAGGATTTCAAATAATTTGATTTTCTTTACGTAATTAATAAAGGACTGCTTTATGCAGTCTTTTTTTATGTCTAAATACTTAATTTGTAAATCGCTCAATACTTGCACATACACTATTAACACCTTCAAAAAGGGTTTTTGTTTGAGGAATGCTATCTAAGAAAAGCTGTCCATAGCGTTTTTGAACCAAACGTTTATCAAGCACAGTTACTGCACCGCTATCATCAGAATGGCGAACAAGACGGCCAAAACCCTGTCTAAAAGTGATTACCGCCCCTGGTAAGCTCAATTCCATAAAAGAAGATCCACCGGCTTTTTCAATAGCTTCACTCCTAGCAGCAAATACAGGATCTGTTGGAACCGCAAATGGAAGTTTAACCAAAATTACATGGGATAAACTTTCGCCCGGCACATCAACACCTTCCCAAAAAGAATCGGTTGCGAAAAGAACACTAGATACATCATTTTTAAAGGATTCCAACAACCTAAAACGGTCATCGTCGCCTTGTTTATAAACAACTATACCATCATTGGCTAGCGTGTGCCGTGCATATTCGCATGCAGAACGAAGTGAGTCATATGACGTAAAGAGTACTAAGGCTCTCCCATTTGAAGATCGTATAAGCTTCACAATGACTTCTTCAATGCTTTGTTGAAAAAGCTGTTCATGAGGAAATGGAATATCAATTGGAATAGAAAATAATACATTGTTCTTATAATGAAAGGGAGAATCGTACTCACCCGTAAAAACTCTTTCTTCTTCAATAAGAGCAATACCACAGCGATTCAACCAGAAGTCAAAACTTCCTGCTGTTGTTAATGTTGCAGATACACACACAACTGTTTTTAAAGGCTCAAAAACTCCTAATTTCATTAAAGGTGCTATATCCAAGGGCGTTTGTACAAAACGAGGGTATGCTTCTCTGTTTCCACCACCAGCTTTCTCCAGCCAAAACACAGTTTGATCTTGATCATGCCACTTATCGTAGTTTCTGCACATTTTAGCTATACCATCTAAACGAGTTAAAATACTTTTTGTTTCCCACACAATTGGGGTTGTTTGATCATCATCATCAATTTCATCGATGAGTTCCCTAATTGTTGCACAAAGTTTTACTATATTCGTTCTCAATGTTCGGACAGAGGAAAAAAAGCCTGTTGCTTGATGTGCAGTGTCATCTTTTAATCTCCATGAATAGGCGTTATCTAAAAGCTGCATTGCAAAAGTTTCCGTCTTTTCTAGAGACGCTTTTACTTCTTGTATTTCTTGAATTGCCTGTGCTGCAAGCTCTCCACGATTAGAAAGTACCTCTAGAGTATATAAATGCCCAGCTATAGCATTTTTATGCTTTCTATGTAGCCTATTCAATTGTTTTATGAATGTAAAGCGTGTTAGACTTTCTGAAAAAAAGCTTGTAGCAGCATCCTCAATGCCGTGTGCCTCATCAAAAACTAGGCGCTGATATGGTGGTAGAACAGCAGTATCATCAAAGCCAACTCCAAGTCGCATTTCTATGTCAGCAAATAATAGATGATGGTTCACAATAAGAATGTTAGCATCTGCAGCTTCTTTTCTTACCTTCATAACAAAGCATTGCTCAAAATATTTACAACGCTGGCCCATGCAAGCATCGCTTTCAGAATTTATTTTTGTCCACAAACTCATGTTAGGCAAAAAAGAAAGATCAGAGTTACTTCCATTTGGAGTAGTCCCAAGCCACTTAGAAATTATTTCAAGTTCGTCTGTTTCTTCGGTAAAAAGGTCTTTTTCATTTTTCGTATCATTAAAGCGACGTAAACATACATAGTTTTGCCTACCCTTTACTAATACAGCCTTTATATCTTTCTCTAGAATTTTTTTAGCTAATGGAATATCTTTTTCAAATAACTGCTGTTGAAGATTTATAGTGCCTGTAGAAATTACTACACGTTCTTTATTTTGAAGTGACCAAAGCATAGCTGGTATAAGATATGCAAATGACTTTCCTACCCCTGTGCCTGCTTCAAAAGCAGTAACTTTGTCGTCGTTAAAGGCTGTACAGATTTTTTCTAATAATTTGATTTGTGTGGGTCGCTCTTCAAAAAGTTCAAATAAGTGTTCTAGGGGACCACCGCTAGATATATACTTACTTACTTCAGTGGGATCAAGTTTTATAATTGATTCTTCATCTTGAATACCAGTATCTTCTGTAAACATAAAGCGCTCCGGGTAATAAAAAAGGCTGATTCATTCGAATCAGCCTTACATCTCCTAGGGGAATTGAACCCCTGTTGCCGGGATGAAAACCCGGTGTCCTAACCACTAGACGAAGGAGACTAGTTATTTACTGTTAAGAATATATCATATTGCAAAAAAAGTGTCAACACCTTTTTGCAAAAAAAACATAAATTTTTTAATTTTTTTTAATTTTTATTTTTATTGCATTATTTAAAAAACACCCTTATACTAGTATGTAGTATTAAACGAGGAGATTATTATGGACGAAAGAGAGAAGTTGGTATACCAGCTTGAGGGTAGACCACCCTTATTGCATGCATTTATTTTAGGTATGCAACATGTTTTAGCAATGTTTGTTGGCAACCTTGCACCTTTACTTATCGTAGGTGGCTCGCTTGGTGGAGCCGTTGATGTTGCATACCTCTGTCAAAGTGCTATGATTTTAGCAGGTCTTATGACATTGGTACAGCTATACACATTAGGACCTATAGGATCAGGACTACCAGTTGTAATGGGAACAAGTTCTGCATTTATTGGAGTTAACAGCTTTGTAGCAAGTACCTATGGCTGGGCAGGCCTTATGGGAGCATCGTTGGTTGGTGGGCTTTTTGAAGCAACACTTGGCTCATTTATGAAATATATTAAGAAATTTTTTCCACCACTAGTTACAGGAATTACTGTTTTGTCAATTGGTATGACATTACTTCCAGTTGGTATCCAAGCAATGGCAGGCGGAAGCACACCAAAGTTTAATCCTAATTTTGGCTCATTACAAAACTTAGGTATAGCACTTTTTGTTCTTTTAATAATTATTTTACTAAAAACTTTTGCAAAAGGTTTATTAAACCTAGCCTCTATGCTTATTGCAATGATTGCAGGATACATTTTAACCCTAATTTTGTATTTTGTTATTCCAGAAGAAGCACAAACATTTAACTTTACCCTTGTCGATATGTTCGGAAAGGGATTCTTCTCTATTCCAGTTCCTTTTAAATATGGTATGGAATTTCATCCAGGTGCAATAATTCCAATGATATTTATGTTTATTGTAACTGCAATTGAAACAATTGGCGATACTTCTGGAATAGTACAAGGTGGATTAAATAGAGAAATTACTGAAAAAGAACTACGTGGTTCCGTTTTAGCTGATGGGTTTTCAAGCGCAATAGCATCTATATTTAATGTTTCACCTCTTACATCATTTAGTCAAAATGTTGGACTAATACGTATGACAAAGGTTGTAAATCGCTTTTCAATTTCACTCGGTGCAATATTTTTGATTATTGCAGGCTTCTTTACACCACTAGGAGTATTCTTTTCTGCTATTCCTCCATCTGTTTTAGGTGGGGCTGTAATAGGTATGTTTGGTTCAATTGCTGTAACAGGATTGGGTCTATTAAAGCAAGTAGAATTAAATGGTAGAAACTCACTTATTATTGCATTAGCTCTTGCTATAGGTCTTGGGTTTGGGCAAGGAACTGGCTTAGCGACTGGTGCAATGGTACACTTTCCTCAATGGTTAGTATATGTTTTTGGTGGTAATGGAATTGCCGCTGCTACACTTATTGCAATGATTTTAAACATTGTACTTCCAAAAGAAGACAAAGCATAAGGCAAAAAAACGCTAGCATGTCGCTGAGGCCACTGAAAAACTTCAGTTTTGCAGTGGCAACCTTAGATTTATTGCGATGTTTGCAATGAAAACGTAAATATCACTAAAATTTTCATGCAAACTCGACCGGTCACTGGAAAAGTAACAGACTTTTTCAGTGACCTACATGTCGCTAGCGTTTTTTGTATACACTATTTATTAAACAGTTCTACAGGAATCTTAGCTACTACTTTTTTTACAAAGCCACCATTGCCAATTTTTGGCATATGTAGGTCTTGCGGAAAAAGAATAGTAAAGTCATTAGATTTTAGCGTTACAAAAAAGCATTCTCCTTCATAGAAGGCAATGTCATTTTCTTCATTATATGCTTCAGTTGTTTTACCATCAAAGGCAATCCCAATTTGTTCTACACCTTCCACAATAAATTGCAAGTCAACATATTTCTTGTGATTTTCAAGCTTACCCTCAGCTTCGCAAACTGTTGTATATTCTTGTACCATTGCGAACATACCGTGGTTTAATTCATATTTACCTTCTGCTTTTGAAGGTGCTTCTTTAATAAATGAAAAAACTTCATCCATTTCCTTTGGTAAATTATATACTGCTACATTTTTAACGTTATCTAAAATCATTTGTTACTCCTTATAGATTTATTACCATTCACCTTTATTTCCGCTAAACTTTTCTGAAACAAGTTTACCGAAATTCGCTAAGTTATCTTCAATAAAGTTAAGCTTTTCTTCTCCACCCAAGTTCCATGAATCTTTTGGGTATGGAATCATTGCATCGCATTCTGCATTGTCCATAAAAAGACATGCATCCAAAAGCTTATCTTCATCACACTCTTCAATAACCATAAAACCATGATGGTCTGCGTGAATTAATTGGCCTTCATTAATTTTTTTACCAAAAACTTCAACTTCACATCCCCATTCAATTGGGATACTGTAAGCATGGCCTATGCACTTTCTTGATGCTAGCGCCTTGAAACCTGCATGCTTCATATCTTCAACATCACGAATAGCTCCATCGCAAATAGTTCCAACGCAACCTAAACTGCGGTGAATAGTTGAGTTTACTTCACCCCAAAATGCGCCAACAAAATTTGGTTTATCCATATCTTGTACGACAACAATTTTTGGACCTTTAATTGAAGCAACATATTTTCTATATGCTTTCCATAATTCAGGACCCTTATCTGCATAACTTGAGTTTGAAGGCATACATTTAACTGTTATTGCCCTACCAACCATTACGCCCATTTCTTCCATGTAGTCTATTACATTTTCCTTGTTAAATGGAAAAAGCCTATCGGGATTTTTAGCTATTTGTTCCCATCCATTGTAAATAGTAGGAGTGTTCCATCTACGTAATTTAAGCATTTCGCTATGATCAATCATTTTCTAACCTCACTTTAATTTAAAAATACAATGGCAGACGCCATTATATTAATTATACTTTACAAATTTTTACTACATACCTAACATTGTTGGTAAAAACATTACAACTTGAGGTATAAACGTAACTATAAGAAGAACTATTAGCATCGCAACAAGAGGAAGCCATATTTCATCAATTACTTTCTTTAGCGGAGTGGAACTAATATTTGATGTAATAAACAGTAGCATACCAAATGGAGGTGTTGAAAGCCCTATCATCATATTCAATGTTACCATAACACCAAAATGCACAAGATCAATTCCTAAAGTTCTAGCCAACGGGATAAGAATTGGTACAAATATTAATTGAATAGTAGATGTGTCTATAAACATACCCAAAATAAGAATAATAACATTAACGATAATTAAAAACATATACTTATTATTAGTTACATCAAGTACAAAAGCTGCTAAAGTTGTTCCTATTTGCTCTTTTGCTACAATAAAAGAGATAACTGCTGCAGCTCCAACCATGAGACTTACTCCCCCAGTGTCTTTTACTGTATCAGTAATAACTTTCTTAAAATCGCCAAAGCCCATGCTTCTATATGCGATAACTGAAATAATAATCGCGTATAAACCTGCAACAGCACCAGCTTCAGTTGGTGTCATAATACCTGTGTAAATACCAGCTAGCAAAATTACTGGGGTTAGTAGCGATGGTATTGACTTTAATGTAAAGAAAATAAAATCACGAAGAGCGAAACTTTCGCCAAGTGGATAATTTCTTTTTTTAGAAATAAATGCAATATAAATACCTAGTGTAAGAGCAATTAAAAGCCCAGGTATTGTCCCAGCTAAAAATAGTTCACCTACAGAAGTATTAGAAAACATTGCATACATTACAAGTGGAATTGAAGGTGGAAAGATAGGTCCAATTGTTGCAGATGCTGCAGTAATAGCACAACTAAAGCCATCATCATAACCTGCCTTTTTCATGGCATCAATTTCCATTTT
>CAYJKA010000007.1:0-27135 GCA_964370655.1 uncultured Treponemataceae bacterium
ACTTGCATATTCAATTTCCATAAAGCAATTATAATTACCTGTTAGGTAATTATAAGGTAAAAATATAAAAAAGTCAACATTAATTACCAAAAAGGTAAGGAAAGAATACATTTTGCCCAACCGTTCCCACACCCTGTAACAGTAAAAAGCCGCGCAAGGACCCGTTTAACCCGCTTGTTATGCTGCTTAGAGCAGGGAGCGTAGCGAGCTATAGGGATAGTTTGAAAGGGAAAAACTGCGCGCTGCAAAAAGCTGGTTTTCCCTTTCATATAAAGTTTCCTTTGTTTCCAAACAAAAAATCAATTTAGAATAAAATACATAATCAAAAGCACAGCTTTTAAATGAAAAGTTCCTACGCTTATAAGCGTAAGTTTCTAACATAAAACTCCACAGGGTAGCAGGGATGAAATCCCTGAAATGCACCTTGTACGTATTGACCAAAAGCCCCTTTTATGTTATAAATTATCTTCATGCTTTATGCAATTTTTTTACTGTAATACAAGCGTCGCTTCAAACAGTGAAATGCGCGAATATTCGCAATGCATATTGTAACTTTTATACGGAGGTATCATGGTACGAATTAGACTTAAAAAATTCGGTTCTAAAAAACGTCCTTACTTCAGAATCGTAGTTCAAGATTCTAGAAAACCAAGAGACGGAACTTCTATTGAAGATGTTGGATTATATCACCCAATTGAGGCTGAAGAAAAACAAATTTCTTTCAATGAAGATCGTATTCGTTACTGGATTGGAGTAGGTGCACAACCATCTGACACAGTAAAAAAGATTCTTAACAAGAAAAACTTTACACTATAAGACCGGGAGCACGTTACGTGGAAAAAGATTTAGTAGAATACATTGCGAAATCTCTTGTTGATGACCCTAGTGCTGTTTCTGTAAACGAAGCAGAAGGAGAACGTGGTCCTGTTCTTGAGTTACGTGTAGCTCAAGAGGATATAGGAAAGGTTATTGGTAAGCATGGTCGTATAGCAAAAGCACTTAGAACTGTTTTAAGCGCATCTGCATCTAAGTCAGGGAAACACTATTCTTTAGACATTCTAGACTAAGGTTAATAAAAGATGGCTGTAGCAGACCAAACAATGATAATTGGATTTATTCGCACCACCCACGGTCTTGCGGGTAAAGTAAAAGTAGAAAGCACTTCTGGTGAGTTTGAGCATTTCTTAAAACTAACCGAAGTAACTGTAAAGAAAGATAATGCTGAAAAGCAACTCGCGGTAAGCGGTGTTGAATACGGCGGTATTGATCTTTATATGACATTTGAGGGAATTGATTCAATCGAAAAGGCTAAAACCATTGTCGGTTGGCAAATTGTGGTTGACAAAAGTATGGCTTGTCCTTTATATGAAGGTGAGTTTTACCAAGAAGACTTAAAAAAATGTTCCCTTGTGTATTATGAAAATGGAGAATCACCAACTGAAGCAAAAGTGGTTGGAAAGATTACAGACGTATTGGGAGGCGGAGCTGATGACCTATTAAAGGTTGAAGTTTCCGAGAGCTTGACTGCCGACTCCATCGGTACAGATAAAAAAAGAACAGTTCTTGTTCCTTTCCGAAAGGAATTTATCGGTACGGTTGATATTGAGAACGGTATTGTTCAACTGATGCACCTCTGGATTTTGGATTAAGCTATGAAATTCCATGTGCTGACCTTGTTCCCAGAAATCCCTAGAGCCTTTTTTGAAACTTCAATAATGGCAAAAGCGGTTGAAAAGGGAATTATTTCCTACGATCTTGTAAACATTCGAGACTTTGCCGACGATGTTCGAAAGACATGTGATGATACTCCTTATGGTGGTGGAGCAGGAATGCTTATGCTACCAAAACCCTTAGATGCGGCTTTAAAAGCAACAATCGGGAAACCGCCCAAAGCTTTTAATGGCAAAAAACGTTCAAAGGCTAATAAAAGAAAGGCTAGGGTAATATACTTAAGTCCTTCTGGAAAGCCTTTAACGCAAAAACTTGCTGAAAGTCTTAGTAAAGAAGAAGATCTTGTTTTTATTTGCGGTCGTTATGAGGGAATTGATCAACGAATAGTTGACAAATGGGTTGATGATGAAATATCCGTGGGCGATTATGTTTTATCATCAGGAGAAATAGCTTGTACGGTTGTTATAGATGCCGTATATCGCCTTGTAGAAGGTGTTATTTCTTCAGAAAGTCTTGTTGAGGAAAGTTTTTCTGACGGGCTTTTAGAATACCCACATTACACCAAACCAGATGTGTTTGATGGAATGGCTGTTCCAGAAGTGTTGCTTTCGGGACACCATGAAAAAATTCGCAAGTGGCGATTACGGAAAAGGCTTGCAAAAACCTTGGCAGTGCGCCCCGATTTAATACAAAGTGCCCGTGTAAACGGTAAACTTGATGAAGAATCGGAAAATATTATTGCGGATTTACTAAAAGATAGGGTGTAAACCCTAGTCTCGTTACAGTAGGAGATAACGATGGATATAATTAGACAAATAGACGAAGCTCAAAAAAGAGATGATATTGTCGCTTTCAAAGTTGGTGACACCATTAAAGTTCACTTTAAAATTGTTGAAGGTAAAAACGAGCGTATTCAGGTATATGAAGGTCTTGTAATTTGTTTCAAAGGATCAGGTTCAAGCCGAACATTTACTGTTCGAAAAAATTCATATGGTGTTGGTGTAGAACGTGTGTTCCCACTTCACTCACCTCGTATCGCAAAAGTTGAGTTTGTACGTCCTGGTAAAGTACGTCGTGCAAAACTTTACTACTTACGTGGTAAAATTGGTAAGGCTGCAAAAGTACGCGAACTTATCATTAAAAAGTCAGACAGAATTGCAAACGAAAAAGCTGCAGAAAAAAAAGCTGACTAAAACACAAAAAGTGCCTCAGGGCACTTTTTTTTGTGCTCATGTAAGTCTAAACTTTCTTTAAAAAAAGTGCTTATTGTACTTGACTGAATGCGTAAGTTCGCGTTACAATTATACGAGTGGAATCAGTGTATACCATTGTCGTGCCCGATAACGATGTGTTAGTTCGGCTATGCGGCAGTAACGATAGTAATATAAGCCTCATTGAAGATCATTTAGGAGTAAAAATTTTTACTCGCGGTAATGAAATTTCAATAAGTGAAAATGATGTATCAGTATGTGAGCGTTTTAAGCATATAATTGATAGGCTTATGGATGAAGTTCAATTTGGAACTTGCGCTGATACACACTTGGTACAATCAATAATAAATACTGGTTTGCCAAATATGCAATTGTCTGAAAAAGAACTTAAAGACTACTTTACAAAGGCAAGTATACATATCCCAATGGGGAAGTGCAGTGTATATCCAAAAACGCAAAGCCAAGCAGAACTTGTAAATAGTTTGCGCACCAATGACATGGTTTTTTGTGTGGGACCTGCAGGGTCGGGAAAAACCTTCTTAATGATTGCTGAAAGCTTAAATCTTGTTTTGCAACGTAAAAAATCTAAAATAGTACTTACAAGGCCTGTAGTTGAAGCAGGAGAAAGTTTAGGATTTTTACCAGGCGATTTAGAGCAAAAAATAAGTCCTTATTTAAGGCCATTATACGATGCAATGGAAATGTTAATACCACGAGAGCAGGTGAAAAAACTTATAGAATCTGGTATAATAGAAATAGCACCACTAGCGTATATGCGAGGGCGAACTTTAAACGATTGTGTAGTAATTTTGGATGAAGCCCAGAATACTACAAAACAACAGATGAAAATGTTTTTAACACGAATGGGTGAAAACTCAAAGGTGTTTGTTACAGGTGATTTATCGCAAATAGATTTACCAAAACATGTAGAATCTGGCTTACGTGAAGGGGTTCGCATATTAAAAAACATAGAGGAAATAAAGATTATATATTTTAATTCAAATGATGTAGTTAGAAATGCATTAGTAAAAAAAATTGTACAGGCGTATGAAGATCATGAGTAGCATAAAAGACAATTTCAAAACACTATGGACAAAATCATTTAGTGAACTGCGATTTAATGGCAAATATGTAACAACCTTGCTTGTTACATTCGTGTTGCTTTTTATTGTGTCTCTCTTTGACACAGTAACATCTCAAACAGTGTTTTCACTGTCACTTTCAGAATATTCGGTAGAACAAATAGCCGACAGGACTATTAATGCTGAGTTTTCAATTTCTTCTACACAAATAAACCCTATAAGCGTAACTGAAGGTGAGCAAATAATTCGAAAAGGCTTTCCTATTACTGAAGAACAGTATGAAAAGTTAAAACTTATTTCAGAAACACCAAGATACATTGATTTTAGGTCCCTTGTAAACTCATTTCTCTTTTTTGCCTTGTTAAGTGGCATAACGCTTTTTATTTTTTCACCTTCCATACTTGGAAAAAATATTAAACTTAAAGAAGCAATATTTTTTGCCTCTACCTTACTTATAGTGTATGTTGTAGCAGTAGTAGGAAAGAAAATTCCAATGTTTTCAAGTCCTTATTCACTACCGGTAATACTTCCTGCATCATTCTTTGTAATGCTTATTACAATAATGTTTGGAGAACGCATGGCAGTGTATTCTGCAACATTGTTTTCAATAACAGTATTATTTGCAGCTGCAATGGCCGTTCCTACTGCAATGTATGTTCTTTGTTCATGCTTTTTTTCAGTAATAGTTGTTAGAAAGGCTAATAAGCGTATAAAACTAACCTTAGTTGCCATTGCCCTTGCAATAATTAATCCTATTTGTTTGCTTATTATAGAAACTTTGTTTGCAGTTTCTCTTGTAGATTTTTTTATGCACGGACTAGGAACTGCAATAAATGGTTTTGTGTCAGGCATTTGTATTTTAGGTTTTTTAACACCACTTGAGTATATTTGCAATACTTCGTCAGTTTTTAGATTGTTAGATTTATCAGACTTAAATAATCCACTTATGCAAAGAATGCTTATTCATGCACCTGGAACCTATAATCACTCAATGCTAGTGGCTACACTTTCTGAAACAGCTTGTAATGAAATTGGAGCAAATGGACTGTTGGCTCGCGTAGGTGCCTATTATCACGATATTGGAAAGCTTGAACAACCAGAATACTTTGTAGAAAATCAAAGGGAAGGGAATAAGCACGACGAAATAAATCCTCGTCTATCCGTTTCAGTAATTAGAAATCACGTAAAAAAAGGTGTGGAAAGATGTAATCAAATGCACCTACCAGAAGAAGTTGTAGAAATTGTTTCACAGCATCATGGTAATAGTACCATTTATTATTTTTTCAATGAAGCAAAAAAAACAAATCCAGATGTAACAGAAGAAGATTTTTCTTACATGGGGCAAAAGCCAAAATCAAAAGAGGCTGCAGTAGTAATGATTTGTGATACCATTGAAGCCGCCTGTAGAACTTTAAAAGATCCTTCCGTGTCACGACTGGATAAGTTTATTAAAAAGCTTATAATGGGTAAATTTGAAACAGAGCAAATGGAAAATTCATTTCTTACATTTAATGACATAACAAAAATACAAAGTGCCCTAGTAAATATTATGGCAGGATACTATCATTCAAGAATTGAATATCCTAATCAAAAAGATCCAGAAGAGGACGAAAAAAAGACAGAAATCCCTGTAAAACAAACAGGACGAAAAAAATCAAAAGAGGCGACAAATGCAGAATAGTAACTGTGATATTTTTATTAATTGTGAAGAAATTGATGAGCCAACATGGCTTGCAAAGGTAGAACCTTTTTTACAAGAAGTTCTTAAAATACGCAAACATGATAACTGGGAGCTATCAGTGCTTTTTTGCTCTGACAAGTACATGAAAGAACTTAACAAGCAATACCGAGAAAAAGATTCATCAACCGATGTTTTATCATTTGAACAAGGTGAAGAATATATTGATGATGATGGAAAATTACAATTTATTGCAGGGGATATAGCAATTAGTGTTGAGTTTTTGTATAATAATGCAAAAGAATTCGATGTTTTACCAGATGAAGAATTGAAGAGACTTCTAATTCATGGTATCCTACATCTTGAAGGATATGACCACGGTGATGCTCATATTGGTGAAGAAACAAATGAAATGTTTGACATACAGGAAAGTGTGTTACAATCATTTCAAGATTATAAAATTATAGGATGATAGAATGGGTTTATTAAAACGCTTGTTTTCTAAGAAGGGTAAGGAGGAACCTCACTCTAGTAGTCCCGATAGGGACAAGCAAGAACGAGAAAAAAGGGACATGATTCGAGGAGTTGAAGAACTTGCAGATACTTCTGTAAAAGAAGTTATGGTTCCGCGTATCGATGTTGAGTTTTTGTCTATTGATTTAAAACGAGATGAATTATTGGGAAAAATCGCTGAAAGCGAACATTCACGTTTCCCTGTGTATTCAGAATCTATAGACAATGTTGTTGGTGTACTTTATGTTAAAGACTTAATAAAAGTTTTTGCAAAAAAAGATGAACTAAGCTTAGAAAAAATTATAAGAAAAGCTTTTTTTGTACCTGAATCAAAACGTATTGATTCACTTTTACGTGAATTTAAAAGAAGGCATGTCCATATTGCAATTGCAATTGATGAATACGGTGGAATGTCTGGCATTGTGTGTATGGAAGACATTATTGAAGAAATTGTTGGCGACATACAAGATGAATTTGACAATGAAAATGAGGATATAATTTCTGTAGGAGAAAATGCATGGCTTTGCGATGCACGTGTAAACCTAGATGACCTCAATGAAGAAATAGAATCAGAGTTTCCTAATGAAGAATTTGATACGCTTGGTGGCTTTGTGTTTGACCTATTTGGTAAAATTCCTGTGAAATTCGAAAAAGAAACATGGAATAATTACGACTTTATTATTCAAGATGTAGAAGGCCATAAGGTAAATCAAATTAAGGTAATAAAGCATCAAGAAAGCGAAGAATAACAAATAGTTGTTTCGCTTTAACACAAACTTGGGAGGGTATGGTGTTGAAAAAAGGTATAATTATTACACTATGTGTTGTACTCTTTTCTAGTATATATGGACAAACGGCATTAGACTATTATACACAAGGTAAAGACGCTCAAAACCGTGAAGATTGGTATGCAGCAACAGAACTCTTTCTTGAAGCAGTTGCTGCAAATCCTGCCTACGGGGATGCATGGCTTTCTCTTGCAGAATGTTCATACGAGTTAGATCAGTATGACTTAGCACTTAGTTATGTAGAAACCGCTTCTCTTTATATAAAAAATAGGGTAGCTATTCCAAACTTAAAGGGCTTTACACTTATCGGTTTAGGTCGCTTAGATGAAGCTCGTTTGGTTTTTTTAGAAACTCTAGCTCACCAACCAAACGATATCGATGCTCGCTTTGGGCTTGCTCAATTAGATTTGTTCAGTGGTAAATTTACTGGAGCTGAAAATTATTTTTTAGATGCACTAAAACGCGAGTCATCAAATAAAAAGGCCCTTTTATCCTTGGCTCTTATTGCAGATGAAATGGGTAATACCTCAAAAGCTCAAAACTACATAAAGCAAGCAATTCGTTATCATAACGATAGAGCCGATGTATACTATTTTGCAGGTTATATCTATGCAAAAACCAAAGACCTACAACAGGCTGAAACCTATGTGCGAACTGCAATAAACATAAATCCTTCATATATTGATGCATATGTTTTGCTTGCAGATATACTTTTTGTAGATAAACGTTATGATAGCGCAATTGAAATATGTGATCGTATCATTTCAATTGAAAGAGATAGCCCATACGCATGGTATATTAAAGGTATGTCAAATGCTCGCTTGGGTAATATTGAAAATGCCTTTTCAAACTGGGAACTTGGCTTAAGTCTTGAACCTCAAGATGAGGTAATGCGAGCAGCATTTGAATTATTGGTGTATCAAAGAACACAAATTGAAGATGTACGAAGGCAAAACTGGGCTCAGTTCCATTTAGAAAAAGCAGATATTGCACGTGAAAAATATTTAGCAGGCACAGCACTCTATGAATACCAAAGAACGCTTAGAATAGATCCTCTTAATGTATCAGCTCGCCTTGCCTTAGCAGATATTCTATTGCAAGAAGGGTACGCAGAATCTTATTTGTCTCAGCTACAGTTCTTACAAGCGCAGGGCTTATCCACACAAAGAGTCGATGACAGTATAGAAGCCTATAGTTCTGCCTTATCTAACACCTTGCCATTAAAATGGGGAATAGATCCTTTTTACTTAAACAAAACAAGATGGTCTATTGCATTGTATCATTTTGAAGAATCAATTTCCTTGTATCACCAAGACATTTTGTCTATCACTACAGGCATGCTCGCAGATATATTTAATTCAAATCAAACAATTAGGGCAATACCTTCTGAAACAGCCGTTAAAAGCTACGCAGAAGCCTTTAGGAGCTCTAGAGAGCAGGGGTATGACTATTTTGCAATACTAAATGTAACAGAAGGTGAAAGGGATATTAGACTTTCTCTTGACTTGTATTCGAGCGCCACAGGTACAAAAGTGCAATCATGGGAAATTTATAGAACGGGTAATGATCGTTTTGCATCGGCTTTGCAACGTTTGCGCTCCGAGATTACAGAAACTCTCCCAATAAAAGGGCGCATAATAAATAGACGCGGAACAAGCATTTTAATAGACATGGGCAGAAAAGATGGCGCCAGTGTTGATCAAGTATACGAAATATACAAAGATGGTTATATCCAATTACTTGATAAAACCATTGGGCTAAAATATGATCAAAGCAAAATGCTAGGTACAATAACCCTAACTGAAGTTGGCGAAGATATTTCTCAAGGTGTATATAAACAAAATGGATTTTATGACCTAGTAAATATTGGTGATGAAATTATTCCAATAATACCTGTAGAAGTAGAAGATACCATTACTGACGAAAATATTGCAACAGACAAGGCTGCAACTGAAGCGCCCGATGTGACAATTGAAAATCAAACATCAGTGTTATTTGACTTAATTCAGTCAATACGCTAAAAAAAGGCTGTCTAGCAAGTTATTAAACTTTTAGACAGCCATTTTTTTTGAAGCTTAAGTATTAGCCAATTGTGTATTGGTTTAATACCTCTTCTATCCAACGCTTTGAATAAACGGGATATAATTTTTCAGCACGTTGAAAATGTGTTAAGGATAAGCGATATTCTTTTTGAAAATAATATGTTTGTGCAAGGTAAAAGTTTGCCCGTGCAGTTGCCTCTGTGCTTCTATTTATTTGTAAAAACTTAGTAAGCTCCGTTTTAGCATTTTCCCAATCTTCGGCTATTACAAAGGTGTTTACAAGAACAAATAATGTATAATCATCTCCAGTAGCATTTTCTCCATTCATATCTTCTGAGAGTATATATGGTTTTGAAAATAAGGCTTCCCTATGGCTTTGTGGAAGAGAGCTTGTAATAGTTAATGTTTCTTCGCTTAAACTTGGTACATCTTCTTCTGCAGGGAGTATTCCCAATACAGGTAAAGGTCTTTCTCTTAAAGGAACTGAAACATTTGTATCAATTTTTGGAACTGCGTTGGCATAGATATTTTCTATCTCAGGTTTATCATCGAGTACAAATACCTGAAGTTTTTCTTTTACAATTGCTTCGTTAGTTGCATTGATAGTCGGAATAATAACATCATACATTTTACCATCAATTGTTTTAGCTACAACAGCATAGTAGTACATATTGTAATCTCTAACTGTATCTGTGAATGTTGTTGTTTCTGCAGAAAGATTTGCTTTAGGCTCTAAAATAGAAAGTGTAGATGTTTTTATTATGCTACCAGTGTTTCGGTATATCAAAAGTTCTTGTACATTTGCTGCTACGTTTGCAGGGAGTTCCCAAGACAAAACTACTTCAGATGTATCTGAATTTATAGTAGCTGAAATATCTTTTACCATTGGTCGTAGGCTCTGTGCACTACAAATGGCAGTGAAAGTGCAAAAGAGTATTAAAATTATCAATTTTTTCATAGTAATGTAATTATATCATAAAATAAGTATTTGACAAGATGTAAACTTTCATTTATGCTATATTTATGTTTGTTTCTGTAGTTTTAGATCCTGGAGGAGTAGATTCTTCCAGAGCAATAGTATCAATTCTTTCTCAGTATAGTTTTGTAAAAGTACAACGTGCGTGCTGGGAAAATCCTTCTCTTAGCGAAGTTCAATTAATTAAGTTAAAGAAGGATCTCGATAGGGTAACGGATTTTTATGATAGAATTAGATTGTATCAATATCCTGTAAATGGTTTAATGGCAATAACTGAATTAAACAAGAAAAAGTGGAAGCGTTGTATGCTTCGTCCACCAAGAGAAAAATAAGGACCCTCTATGTTAGATGAACTAAAATCCCCTATAGCCGAATTAAAGGCAAATATTTTAGACGTTTGGGGGCGTCTTTGACTCTGCTGCAATTGAAAAAAAGATAGCAGAAAAAGAAGCCATAAGTGCTTCTCCTGATTTTTGGAATGAACCTCCAAAAGCAGAAAAAGTTCTTTCAGAAATTAAATTACTAAAAAATCGTATTGAGCCTTGGAAAGTGCTTATTGAAAATATGGAAAATATTGAAGCGCTATATGATCTCCTAGATGAATCACACGATGCAGAACTTGAAGAAGAAATAAAAACACTCTATACACAATCACAAGACTCGTATGAAAAGCTTAGCATCCTAAATTTGCTTTCAGATGAAGTAGATAAAAATGATGCCTTTTTAACTATTCATGCAGGTGCTGGTGGAACAGAAGCTTGCGACTGGGCTCAAATGCTTTGTCGTATGTATACAAGATGGGCAGAAAGACGTGGGTATAAAGTTAGCATTGTTGATATGCTTGAAGCCGAAGGTGGAATAAAATCGGTAACACTACAATTATCAGGCGACTATGTTTACGGGTATCTAAAGTCAGAAGCTGGGGTTCACCGATTGGTACGAATAAGTCCCTTTGACTCTAATGCTCGCCGCCACACTTCTTTTACTTCTGTGTATGTATTCCCTGTATTGGATGATAGCATTGATGTTGACATTCGACAAGAAGATTTAAAAATAGATACATATAGGGCAGGTGGAGCTGGTGGCCAGCACGTAAATAAAACAGATTCTGCTGTTCGAATTACGCATATTCCAACTGGAACTGTTGTTGCGTGTCAAACTGAACGTAGTCAAACAATGAATAAGGCAACTTGTATGAGTATGCTTAAAGCTCGCCTTTATGAGCATTTTAAAGCAGAGCAAGAAAAAGAAAATTCAAAATTTGCGCAAGAAAAAAAAGATATTGCGTGGGGAAGTCAAATTCGTTCTTATGTATTCCAACCATACACAATGGTAAAAGATCTTAGAACAAGATTTGAAACAGGTAATATTCAAGCGGTAATGGATGGCTCTATTGACCAATTTATTGAAGCATACTTAGCGGCAAAATGGAAAGGCCTTCCAATGGGAGATGGCGAGGAATGATTTCTCCTCTTTTAAAAGTTTCCAAGTATCTATTAATTTTTACAATTACATTTCTAGGTAGTCTTGCAATGCTTTTTTCTGAGGATGAAACATCGTGGGTTCTTGCCGCGTCTCAGTTTGAATCAAATGTAGAAAATGATGCAACTGCATCACTTATTCCTCAGTACATCTTGCAAAATGCACCAAAGTTTTTTCAAAGAACCGTTAGCCCAGAAGAGCAGTTTAGAATACGTGAGCAAGAGAAGAAAGATGAAATAAGTTTGCTTTATGAAAAATTGCAAGATAAAATTTTTGAAAGAGATTCTTTTGCCATTAGTAGCTTTGGATTAGAAGACTATGCAGAAAATCTTAAAGAATTTGAATCTGAAATTGAAACAATAAAACTGGATATTAAAGCAAAGAACGATGAAAAATCATTATTAACAATTTCAGATTTTAAACCAATAGAACAAACAATCTCATTATGGCAAGATAATCCAGATTCTTTGTATACAGTACCAAAAGACACAGAGTATTTTAATCCTCGCGATATTAGTGCCCTTATTTCAGGTAGAATTGAATATGCAGAGTCCTTTATTTCTGTTACAGCGCAATTGGCTGTCTATCCTGGTTCAGTTATTGAAGTTGAAGTGCAAGAGGCAGACAGTAAAAGCGCCATTGAAAGTTTATCAAAGCGAATTGCAGACAGCCTACACAGTCAAATAACAAATAAAGACGAAGTAACACTGCATTTTTCCATTGAACCTTATGAAGCAGAGGAAAAAAGTACCGTGCATATAAATGGTCAATTAGTTTATTATCAAGGCGAAGAAACAGAAGGCTTTGCATCTATTGACCTAACAGAAGGTATATATGAGTTTTATGTTGAAAGTCCTGGCTATGAAGGCTTAGCCGTAACTCATTCTTTTATGGGTGATGAAACGAATTATGATGTAATTATAAACTTAAAGCCAGAAGTAAGTACAAATTTTTCATTTTATATTCCAGGTGGGAATGGAACACTATTTTTAAACACACAAAAAATGCAACAAACAGAAAACGACCTGTTAGTATACGAAAACGAAACTACAGGAATTGTTAGCGTAAATTCGTTTCCTGCTTTGGGAGAATATGTAAACAAAGATGGAATTAGCACTTGGTTTTTATTAAAAGCCGATAGCAATTCATTAATGCCACTAAACCTTGATACCTATAGTTTTTCCTTTGTGCCAAATACAAAAAACTATACTGATATCATTGAAACAAATAGAAAAAGAATGTATAATTCTTATGCAGCGCTGATTGTTTCACTGCCTTTGTATTTTATTGCAAATGGTCAGTACATCAATGAGTATAATTCTTGGGCAAGTGGAAAAGCAGATGGAAACAATCTTTCTGGTTGGGAAACGGCACGTAATATAACTATGGGTGCTTCCATAGGTTTAGGTGTAAACTTTTTAGTTCAGCTTGGAATATATATTTATTCTGCAAATAGTATTTTACCTGAAGAAGTTACCGTAGGTGAAGAATAAAAGGAAGGTAGTATGGCACGCATAGGCTTTGCTCAAAAATTAAAATCATTGTTTTCATTTGGTGCTAATGCAAATGAAGACTTTTTTGAAACTCTTATAGATACACTTGTTGAAGGCGACATTGGTGCAAAAATAGCATACGAAATTGTCGATGAACTTGAAGCATCATGCAAAAAGAATAAATATACAGATGAAAATGAAATACTTAATGAGCTACGAGCCATTCTCACCTCTTATGCAAAAAGCACAGAACTACAAATAAATCCAAATGATGTGAATGTATTTTTAGTGCTCGGAGTAAACGGGGTTGGGAAAACAACTTCTGTTGCTAAAATGGCGTCATATTTTCAAAAAAATGGAAACTATACAGTAACAATGGCCGCCGCTGATACTTTTAGAGCAGCAGCAATTGAACAATTATGCATTCATGGTGAGAGGCTTGGTATGAGAGTTGTTTCACACCAACATGGAGCAGATCCTTCGGCTGTTGTTTTCGATGCTGCAGAATCAATTGCAGCAAAAGGTGGAGGCATTGTTCTTGCTGATACTGCAGGAAGGCTCCATAATAAAGAAAACTTAGTAAGAGAATTACAAAAAATAGATAGAATTGCAGAATCAAAGGCAAGTGAAGGTTGCTATAAAAAAATATTGGTGCTTGATGCTACAACGGGGCAAAATGCCCTCCGACAAGCAGAAGTTTTTCATGAAGCCGTTGGTGTTGACTGCGTAATTCTTACCAAATATGACTCAAGTGCAAAAGGCGGAGTTGCTTTTTCTTTAGGAAAAGAGCTTGGAATCCCTATTGCCTTTGTGGGATTTGGTGAAACGTACAACGATATTGCACTCTTTAATGTTGAAAAGTATGTGAATGAATTCCTAGGTGATTAGTAAATGCAAAGAAAAATAATGCTATGTATTTTTATTATATGTATTGTTGCATTGTACTCTCAAGAACAAACTACTAATCCTTCTAAAGAACCAAATATAGCTCTTTCTTCTAATGGGCGCCTACGGTTTTATGAAGCAGATAACGAGCGAATTACTGTTGGAAAAAATAATTCATCTATCGTGTTATCCGATGGCGAACGTTTTGAGCAAAAACAATATGATGAAAGGCAGCGCTTGGTAAAAGAAGTTTCGTGGAGTCTTAAAAACAATGCACTCGATTATGTTAAAGTGTATAGCTATATTGAAAACAGTGCCTATGTGCAAAAAAAAGATACCGATAATTTTTCTAAAATGGAAAGAATTATAGAGTACTACAATCCTGACGGAAAGGTTGAAAAAGAGCACGTTTATGCCCTTTACGAAATAGTTCAAAATAAAACAGAAATCTCTGAAAATACCGATGAAAATAGTACCGCAGATTCACTTGAAAGCTCAGAAGAAAAAACTGAACAATCAACTGAAGAAGAAACAGCTATTGAACCTATTACTTATATTGAACTTGATGAAGAACAAACCATTTTACTCTACACAAAAGACTTTACTTACGATAACAGTCAACGACTTATAAAAGAAGTTACCACCTATAATGATAAAACAAAAGAAAATGAACGTATAGAATACGAGTTTAAAAAGGGCGAGTCAAAGGCTGATGAATATGTCTATTCTAATAACGACTTAAAAAAGTCTACAATATTTTCATCACCAATCGATTGGATTGATACTGTATACTTTTCACCTAAATCATACTTCAAAACAGTATACATAAATAACTCTGCCACAGTTGAAGAATTCTATGAAAATGATATAAAAATTCGCGAGCGTACAAGATGAAAAATAATAAGCTAGCATGGATGACATTTGTCTCAAATCGATTTGCCAGTGTAGATAGAAAGGGTAGAAGTGCTTTAACAAGTTACCTATCCTCTTTGGGTATCGCATTTGGCGTAATGACACTAATAGTTGTTATGGCCGTAATGAATGGTTTTCAATTGGGATACATTGAAAGTATATTAGAGCTAAGTTCATATCATGCAAGAGTCCAATTGCAAAACTCTGATGATGAAGCACTATTCAAATCTCTTGTAATGGACAATACTGAAGTGCGTTCAATTACTCCTTTTTATGAAGAACAAGCATTAGTTGTAGGTCGTTCTGCACGTCAACAAGCTGCAATGTTACGCTTTGTTCCCCAAGACATTCTAAACACTGACGAAGGATTTTCTTCTCAAATTTCTCTTCTTGCAGGTACTTTTGATATTACTGACAATAAAACAGTAATTGGCTCCTCTCTTGCCCGTTCTCTAGGTGTTTCAGTAGGTGACACAATAAATATTCTTGCAATGTCTGGTTCCTCCGATGTCGACTTATTTTCAGATTCAAGAACATTTACCATCTCTGGAGTTTTTTCTTCAGATTATGTTGAAATAAATAGTACTTTTATGTTTTTTTCATTGGAAACAGGAATGTCAATTCTTGGAGAAAATGCTCTTCCACTGTATGGCATAAAGCTTAACAATTCAGAAACTGATACACTTTTTTTAAGTCAATTGCAAGATTCGTTTGAAAAAAATGGAATACACAATGCAACATTAGAATCATGGAGAAGCTATAATAGAGCATTTTTTGGTGCCCTTCGAGTTGAAAAGAATCTTCTAATGCTACTAGTTTTTATGATTTTTATAGTAGTAGGTGTAAATATTTATAACAGTATGCGCCGAATGGTATTTGAAAGAAGAGAGGACATTGCAGTGCTTACTGCCTTGGGTTCAACTTCTGTAAAAATACAGTCAATTTTTATTTACAGAGGTTTTTTAATAGGTTTCCTTGGTGCTATTGTTGGTTTATTCTTAGGAATTCTAATTAGTGTAAATATGGATACAGTCTTTATAATTATTTCAAAAGTTCTCTACAGTGTGCAATACTTTTTTGTCCTTATTTTTAATTCAGAAAATGTTGGGTTGGTAACTGAAAATCCTATGTTTTCTTTTTATGCTCAAATAGCAACAAGAATAGACCCAACAGAAACTACACTTATCACAGTATTTGGATTACTTTCATCTTTGTGTGCAAGTTGGATTGCTAGTCGAAAAATATTAAAATTATCAGCAGCGGAGGTTTTGCGATATGAATGATACGTTAATAACAATTGAAGGTTTGGAAAAAACATATACAGAATCAATGCAGTCTCTAACCATTCTTAACAATGTAGATATGAGTATTTCGCAAGGTAGTAAGGTTATTCTCTTAGGAGAAAGTGGATGTGGAAAAAGTACACTTCTTAATATAATAGCAGGCCTTGATACGCCAACAAAGGGCGTTGTTCAAGTAGGAAACTATACCGTATCTAATATGGTTGAAAAAGAACTTTCTGAATATCGCTCTCAATTTCTTGGTCTTATATTTCAATTTCACTATTTGCTAAAAGATTTTACTGCTTTAGAAAATGTCTTTTTACCCTTATATATGACAGGCGAAGATAAAAAAAATGCAATAGAAAAGGCTGAAACATTACTTCGCGATGTTGGGCTTGAAAACAGAATGAATCACTTTCCTTCTCAGCTTTCAGGTGGAGAAAGACAACGAGCTGCAGTTGCTCGCTCGTTAATACATGATCCTAGTTTAATTCTAGCCGATGAGCCTACAGGAAATTTGGACCCAGAAAATGCAAAAGTTATAAGTGATATGCTTTTTAATCTTGTAGAAAAATACAATAAAACACTTCTCTTGGTAACACATGATATGTCTCTTTGTGAACGTGGAGATGTGCGTTGTAGAATAAAAGAAGGGCGAGTTCAGTATGACATTTAAAGCTTCTCTTTTGTATTCTTTACGTTTATTAAAGCCTAAAAAACAAACCTCTTCAAATGGAAGAAAGAGTCTTTTTGGCGCCATGCTTGGAATAGCCTTAAGTATTGTGCCTCTTGTGGTTGTATTAGTTGTAGCAGATGGAATGATTGAAGGTATTACAGGTAGACTCGTAGAGCTATCAAGTTATCATATGCAGGTTGTACAAACGAGAGTACAAAATATTAGTGTTACTGAGCATATTGATATGTTAAATGAAATGAGCAAAACTATTGAAGATGTTCCAGGCGTAACTGCGACCCATATAGAACGGCAAGGAGTTGCACTTGCTGTTGGTAAAAATGGCAGAACCGGTGCAACGGTACGTGCGGTAAGTGAAAGCTTATTTTCAGAAAATAAGGGCTTTCAAAAATATGTACAAGTTATTGATGGCGAAGCACTTTTTCCAACAGAAAAAAGTGTAATAATTGGTAAGAAAATAGCAGAAACATTGGAACTTTCAGTAGGCGATTCCATTCGCCTCGTTTCGACACAAACGCTTCCAACTGGAAAAGTAATACCTAAAATGTTTTCAGGAACCATATCTGGAATCGTTTCTTCAGGCTATGAAGAAATTGATGCCCTATGGGTATTTTTACCATTGCAATCAGGTTTCCAATATCTTTCTTCTGCTTCATCACAAGTGAAAATTGGTATAGAAACTGAGGACGCATTTAGTAACGAACTAACAAGAATAGCAATTGATACAATGAGCGTTGTTCCATCCGGATTTTATGTGTATCGGTGGAATGATTTAAATACATCTCAGTATGAAAATTATGCGTCAACAAAAATGCTCTTATTGCTTATTATGTTTTTAATTCTTTTAATTGCTGCTGTTAACATTTCTGCTGCATTACTGATGATTGCCTTAGAGCGACAAAAAGAAATTGCTATATTAAAAAGCCTTGGGGCAACTCCAAAAGGTATTACAATTTCATTTTTGCTAACTGGAGTCTTTTGTGGTATAGGTGGTCTCCTTATAGGATTACCAATTGGCATAGTTTTAGGCCTACATTTTAACGAATTATTGCATTTTTTTGAAAGTTTTTACAACGAAATTACAAAACTGTGGTATTATATAAGTAATGGGTTTGAGTATATTCCTGTGGCATTTCTCAACCCTGCTTATTACTTAGAAACAATTCCTGTAAGCATTCCATTTGTAGAAATAATGTATATCTGCATAGGAACCATTGTCTTATCCGTTATTGTTTCTGTAGCACCAGCACTACGTGCAGGTAAAGAGCGTGTGCTCGATATTCTGCGAAAAATGTAGTGCTAAAATGCCCTTGCACATAGATATATTCTGTGCGTAAGGCTTTATTCGACAGCACAGGCCTTTGTAATACAAAAGCCTGTAAAGGTTTTACTATGCTTTGTAATATATGTAACGAACGTGACGCTATGCTACTTGTGCAGCAAGTAAGTATTGGTGGAAAAAAAGAAATTCATCTTTGCCCTCAATGTGCAAAGTCTCGTGGTATTGACGTAGCCGAAACAAAAATTGGCTCATCTATTGAAACTCTTATCAACTCTGTTTCTATGAATACTCGATGTTGCTATGTATGCGGAAAATCTTATAATGATATAAAAAAATCAGGCTTATTAGGATGCCCAGAATGCTACATAGCTTTTAATGAAGAAATAAAAACGCAGCTTATCAAAAAAGGCGCAGGATTACCTTATACAGGTTCAATGCCTAAAAAACTTGCGCACTTCCGATCTATGTTAACAGATAGAATTGAAATACAAAAAAAACTTGATGACTCTGTAGAGCATGAAAACTTTGAAAAAGCTGCGATGTACAGAGATTTCTTAAAAACGCTTGATCGTTCTTCTGTTGCGAGCGGAGAAGAGGGAGGTCTTTTTGAGGAATGAAATAGGAAATGCCTGGTATAACTTTTCGGGGCCTGAAAACGACGTTATTCTATCTACCAGGGTGCGTCTTTCAAGAAATTTGGTAAACTATCCTTTCCCTTCAAACTTCACTCACGACGATGGAGTGCGTGTTCAAGCCTTAGTATTTGATGCTTTTTCACAACTAGATGATGCAGAGGAATATCAATCACTAAGTGTAAAAAATTTAGATGATTTAGGAAAAAAAATACTTCTAGAAAGAGGTGTATTATCAACAGAATTTGTGCAAAACCCTGTAACTGGAATAGTTGTAAAAACTGATGGGCGCTTAAGTTGCAATGTAAATGTGGAAGACCATATTCAAATAGCTGCATTTTCATCTGGCTTTGATGTAGGAGATGTGTATACCATAGCCAGCCAGTTAGATTTAAAATTACAAAATGTACTGCAAGTTGCAGCTTCAATTGAATTTGGGTATTTAACGTGTAAAATTGAAAATGTAGGTACAGGTATTAAACTTTCTGCATTTGCTCATTTGCCTTCAATGGTTATGTTAAATGATGAAGAAAGTGAACTTGTAAATCTCTTTTCATATATTGAATCAGAAGGATTTTCTGTTTACCCTGTGTTTTGGCATTCTCTTCAGCATAAAGACTATTTATATAACGCATTAGGAAATTGCTACCAAATAAGTACCACGATGTGCTTTAATGGTACTGAAGAAGACCAGATAAACAAGTTTTACGATATTATCAAACATGTTATAGATTTAGAGCGCTTGCATCGTGAAAAGCTTTGTGAAACAAAACCAACGGTTCTTAGAGATTCTGTATATAAAGCACTCGCAGAAGTAAAGTATAGCCGACTTTTATCTGAGCAAGAAGGACTTGATCTTCTTTTTAGATTAAAGTGGGGAAAAGATTTAAATATTTTTAGCGGTATTGATGATTTTCAACTATCAAGTCTTTTGTACCGAATTCGAGAAGGTCATATATCCTTTATAAATCGCACTGAAAGATTTAAATTTGAAAGAGATATTTATACAACAGAAATGCAAACAGCAAGACTTAGGGCTCTTATTATGCAAGAAGCTGTTGAGAATATTCAAATATTTTCGTAACTATTCTTCTTCCCAGGTGTTTACATTATAGATGGTGATTTTTATTTAGCTGGAGTTCACTCCAAACCTTTTACCTTCCTTCGCGGGCATTAAAGTGAGTTGAACCCGCTTATGATCAAACAATTGTTAAGTCTCGTTCATCGTCTGTGTGTTTATTATACACATAATGTGCTGGTAGAATTCCGGCATGCTTTGTTGTAAAGATGGCATTTGCCAGAGGAAATACTATGATTAAAGGTCTTTCGCCTAGAGCTCAAAAATTACTTATGGTCCTAGCGCAAGAAGAAGCACGATATATGGGATCAGAACAACTGTTTCCAGAGCATTTAATGCTTGCGCTATTAAAATCAACCGATTCTGTTGGTTTTTCTGTACTGCAATATCTGAAAATAAATGTATTATCATTAAAAATAGCCCTTGAGAAAAGTGTTCCCAGTAGTGAATCTTCACCACCTGCCGAACTACAAAGATCTCGTAGGCTTCAAATGTTTTTAGACATATCTCTTGAAGAATCAAAATTACTACGGCGCGATTATGTTGGAACAGAACATTTTTTGTTGGCTGCAATTAGAGAAGAGCAAAGTGTAACAAGCCAATTTATAAAGTTGATTGGCTTTGATATTGTAGATATGAGAAATGCAGTTGAAATTGTTGTATTGCAAATGGCATCCTCTGCAATTGAAGAGCACAAGGGAAATCCTCCACAAGTAAAATTTCCAAAACACGCAGAGCCGAAACCTACGCATTCGTTGTTAGCTGAGTTTGGTAGAGATTTAACAAAAAAGGCCTCTGCGGGCGAACTTGACCCTGTAATAGGGCGTGCTAAAGAAGTACAACGTGTTATTCAAATATTATCACGTAGAACAAAAAATAATCCAATACTTATTGGCGAGCCTGGGGTTGGAAAAACTGCTATTGCTGAAGCACTTGCTTATAGGATAGTGGAAAAAGCTGTTCCTGCAAATCTTTTAGATAAACAACTAATTATGCTCGACCTTGCTTCGGTTATTGCAGGCACAAAATATAGAGGCGAATTTGAAGAGCGACTCAAGCGCATAATGAAAGAAATTCTTGAAAAAGGAAATGTTATTCTTTTCATCGACGAACTTCACACTATTATTGGTGCCGGTGGAGCTGAAGGTGCTATGGATGCTTCTAATATGCTCAAACCTGCTCTTTCTCGTGGTGAACTCCAATGTATTGGAGCAACTACTATAAAAGAGTATCGAAAATATTTTGAAAAAGATGCTGCATTAGAAAGACGGTTTCAAATTGTTCAAGTAAAGGAACCATCAGATGAAGAAACCTATAGGATACTAGAAGGTGTAAAATCTCGTTTTGAAGAATTTCATGGTGTTCATTATGCCGAAGGTGTGTTGGATTCAATTGTTCGCTATTCAAAACGTTTTATTAATGAAAGATTTTTACCAGATAAAGCAATTGACCTATTAGATGAAAGTGGGGCAATGAAGAAAACATTTGAAGAAGATCTTCCAATACAAATATCTGATATTCAAGATAAAATAAGTCGCTTACTTATAGAAAAGCAAAATGTTATAAAGACTCAAAACTATGAAAGTGCAGCTTTGGTTCGAGATGAAATTAGAAACCTTAAAGATGAACATGCTCTTTTACTTAGAGATTGGGAAATAAACAGTGGAAAAAATGTGGTAACCGTTGATGATGTATGTTCTGTAATATCTGTTATTACTGGTATACCTGTAGAACAACTAAATGATGATGAAATGTCTCGTTTAGTTCGTATGGAAGAAGAATTACATACAATGGTTATAGGTCAAGATGAGGCCATAAAACTCATTTCATCTGCTGTAAGAAGGTCACGTGCGGGCGTTTCATCAATAAAAAGACCGTTGGGGTCCTTCATATTCTTAGGCCCAACAGGAGTTGGTAAAACACTTTTAGCAAAAAGCCTTGCACGATTTTTATTCGGCTCTGAAGAATCACTTGTAAGAATTGACATGAGTGATTATATGGAAAAGCATAACTCTAGTAGATTAGTTGGTGCTCCTCCAGGCTATGTTGGCTATGAAGAAGGTGGTTTACTTACTGAAAAAATTAGACGTAATCCGTATTCTGTTATCCTTTTGGATGAAATAGAAAAAGCTCATCCTGATATTTTTAACTTATTATTGCAGGTTCTTGAAGAAGGAGAACTTCAAGATAGCCTTGGTCACACAGTGAACTTTAGAAATACTGTTATTATTATGACTAGTAATGCTGGTGTGCGTCAAATTTCAAATGAAAATAAACTTGGTTTTGGTTCTCTTACAACCGAAGTTATGGACTATAGTGAAATTAAAATTGATGCATTAAATGAGCTTAAGAAAATTATGTCACCAGAACTTATAAATCGTATCGATGATACCGTAGTATTTACACCTTTGAGTACAAAAGAAGTTACACAAATCTTAGACTTGCAATTAGAGGAATTTTCTACTCGACTTGTTGAAAGAAATATTGCTCTTAAAGTGTTACCAAAAGCTAAGGCCTATTTAGTTGAAAATGGTTATGTTCCTTCATTTGGAGCGCGCCCAATGAGGCGACTCATACAAAGAGAAATAGAAGATGCCTTAGCTACAAGCATTATTTCAGGTACATGTAGCAATGGCGATACAATAATCGTAGACTGTAAAAACGTAAAGGGCGTTAAAAATCTATTCCTTAAAATTATAAAAGCAGAAATAGAGATGCAAGAGAGTGAAGAACTCATTGCCCTTTCAGAAGTAACAAGTGTTTAGAGACTTTACAGTTTTGCTACCATTCTAGGCGAGCTTTTTTAAAAGCTTCTTCACTACTGAGTATTGTTTTTTCTGAAACACAGTATGCCAGTCTAAACCAGCCGGGGCATCCAAATCCCGTGCCAGGGGCTGCAAGGATTCTATGTTGTTTTAAGTGATCACAAAATGCAAAGTCGTTTCCACTTAATGCAATATTAGATTCTATTTTTGGTTCTGGAACTTTGCAAAACAGATAAAATGCTCCTTCTGGTTCTGTGAAGTCTATTTCAGCTTTTTTTACAACGTCAGAAATCATAGTGCAACGCTTTGCATAGAGAGAGTAGTCCACCTTTGCATCCCAAGCTTTTGAAACAACTTTTTGAAAAAATGCAGGTGCATTTACAAAACCAAGAACTCTATTTGCAAATGTGCAAGCAGCTATAAGCTCCTTAGTATCAGGATCTAAAGGATTTACTGCAATATATCCAATGCGTTCGCCTGGCAGACTAAGGTTTTTAGCAAAAGAGCTAACAACAATTGAGTATTCATATTTTGGAAAAATTGATGGTACCGTTTTGTTTTCAAATACTATTTCTCGGTAAGGCTCATCACAAATTATATAGGGATATCGTCCTGTTTCCTTTCCATGTTCTTTTAAAAGTGAAACTAACGCAGCAATGTTTTCTTCGGTGTAAATTTTCCCTGATGGGTTATTGGGAGAATTAATTATTATTGCCGCTACATTTTTTTCATTAAGTGCCATTTTAAAATTTTCTATGTTTAATGAAAGATCATCATTTGATTCAACTGGTACAAGGTTTCCCCCATGATTCTTTGTATAGTGGGAATATTCTGGGAAAAAAGGCACCGATACTAAAACTGTGTCATTAGGATTTAGTAAGGCCTTTAAAACTACATTTAAAGCGCCTGCAGCCCCAACGGTCAAAAGAGTATGTTGGCTTGTTAGGGCATTTATGCCGCTTAGGCCTTGTTCTTTTGATACTTTTTGCGCCATTGCAAATCTTGCATTTTCATAACCGGCATTTGGCATATAAGAATGTTGCCCTATTGAAGTATCATTTGCTACTTCTTTAATCGCATCTAAAACTTCTTTTGGTGGCTCTAAATCTGGGTTGCCAAGTGAAAAATCGTAAACATTGTCTTCTCCAAATTGCTTTTTAAGTTCTATGCCTGCTTCAAACATTGCTCTTATAACGCCCGCACCCTTTGAATGTATTGTTTCTTGTATGTGTTTTGCTATTGCCATTGCTATTTCCTTTATTTTTTTCAAAGTATAGCATAGAATAAAACATGTTTCAATGAAAGAAAGTGATTTATTTAACGAAAGAATGCACTGCATTGTAGAATAATTTTTATGTTTTTGGTAGTATATAGTTATGTGATGGAGGTAAATTGAGGTAAAACATGAAAAAAACTATTGTTGAAATTTTAACTTTGTGTATAGTTATTTGTGCAATATTTTCATTCTCAATTGCTTTTATATATCAAGCAGATACGTTAAAGAAACGGTTTCATGAAGAATCAACTTACCAAATCAATCAAATATCACAGAAAATAAAAGAAAATGAAGAGCTAGTTCGCTCTATGGAAGAAAGCTTAAAGCAAGAATATCTTGTAAAGGCGAGAACTGTTTCTTTATTTTTAAATGATGTTGAAGACGGTATTTATGATAACGATTTATTACAAAGATATATGGATTTGTTATCATTTGATGAAATTCACTTTTTTGATAAAAGTGGAACTATTATAGCAGGAACAAATCCAGAATATTATGGTTATTCGTTTGACTCAGGCGAACAGATGAATTTCTTTGCCCCTCTCTTGAATGATACATCGCTTGAATTAGCCCAAGATAGTAAGCCAAACACAGCAGTAGGGAAATTAATGCAATATGTTGCATTATGGAACGAAAAAAAAGATATGATAATTCAGATAGGGCATTCTCCCGAACACCTTATTGAAGCCTTAGAGACCATTGAGATTTCATATATCTTACCGTTAATGATTGATGATGAAGATACTGCATTCATAGCTTATGAAACTGAATCATTAAATGTACTGGCTTCTACGGGGAATCGTTTTGTAGGAGAACAGCTTGAATCTTTTGATTATGAAGTAGTTTCCAAAAACATAATAAAAGTGCGTGGGAATACCATTCATACTCATGTTGGCGTTATTGACGATATTTCAATTGTAATTACTATTAATGAAAAACTGTTATATAATGGAGTGGTTGCCTCTGCCACTGTTACAACAGTAATTGTTGTTCTTATTGCTTTATCTCTAATGATAATCATAATGATGCTCTTAAATTCTACAATAATAAATCCAATATTTGTTTTAATTGAAGACATGAAAAAAATCGGTAAAGGAAATCTAGATATAGAATTGAATATTGATTCCACTCCTGAGTTTCAGTCCTTAAGCAATAGTATAAATAAAATGATTAAGAATTTACTTGAATATGATATTCATACAACAAGACTTTTTCAAAGTCTTACAATTCCCATTGCTATGTTTGAATATACAGATTTTAACAGTGAGGTAAAAATTACTGGTAAAATAGCTGAAATTTTAGATTTGAGCGAGCATGATGCAGAATTGTTAATGAAAGACAAACATTCCTTTTCAATTTTGTTAGCGGAAATGCAAGAAACAAAATTAGAAGGTGAAGAAGATATTTTTATTGTGAGTATAGAGAAAGATATTAGATACCTAAAAATAAAGTCATATAGCGAAAATAGTAAAGTGTGGGGCTTTATTGTAGATATGACTAAAGACTTACAAAATCAAGAGCAAATACGAAGGGAGCGAGATACAGATCTTCAAACTGGAGTAAACACACGCAGAGCCTTTAGAGAAAAAATGGACCAACTATTTTCTAGCGAGGGTAAGACTGGAGCAATTGGGCTTATCATGCTAGATTTAGATAACTTAAAATATGTTAATGATACATTTGGCCATGAATATGGCGATAATCTCATTCTTACATCGGCCAATATTATGAAAGAGTTTCCATTTAAAAATAAAATATTGGCACGACTAGGTGGAGATGAATTTGTTATTGTAGTTCATGGATATAAAACTAAAGATGAAGTTAGTAATTCTATAGCTGAGTTTCAAAAACAAGTTTTAGAATCGTATATAGTTGTTACAGATGGGCAAAATGTTCCGTTAAGTATTTCTGGAGGGTATGCATTTTTAAACGAAACCCTGAGTGATTATGAAAGTCTTTTAAGAGCAGCTGATGAAGCAATGTACGCGGTAAAGCGTAATAAAAAAGGCTCAATTATTGAATACAAACCAGAGTAACAATCATACTAAAGTATAATAAGGGTAATAATGAAAGTATTTTTTTGGGATGACATATTGAACTCAAACATAGAAGATTCTCCCTGTTTTAAATATTTTACAGGTTCTGCAATAACTATTGGAGGATTTGATGGACCTCATATTGGTCATAAAGTACTTTGTGACCGTGTTTTAGGATATGCAAAAAAAAATAATAAGCAATCCGGTGTAATAACCTTTGCTCATTCGCCAAGAATGGCAAAAGAAAGAAATTCTTATGCAGGTGACATTTCAACTTTACGTTTAAAGTTAAAAACATTTGAAAAATGGGGCTTTGATTTCGTTGTAGTCATTGACTTTTCTGCGAATTTCAGTAAAATAAGGGGAGCTATATTTTTGAAAATAATAGCCGACCATTGTTGTATGCAATTTTTAACAGTTGGGGAAGGATTTCGTTGTGGGTATAAGGGTGAAACTGATACTGCACAGATTGAAACCTTTGCACAGGAAAACAATATTGTTTTTCTAATTGCGCCCCTTATTCATGAAGCATCGCATACTATAAGTTCGTCGGTAGTAAGACAATTCATTGTTTCAGGAAAACTTTCAAAAGCTGAAAATTTACTGAGCACACCGTATACGTTGGATTTACAAGATGTTCCATATGAAGCAGAAAAAGCAACAGATGGGTATTGTATACAAATTAAGCGACAAGATATACGACAAGTGTTACCTCCTGTGGGAGAGTATACCGTGGATGTTTTTATAAAAGATACTAGCGAACAATTCTCTAGCTCTTTGCGTTTGGACAATATCAACCTTCGCCTGAATGTTCAATACGAAAGCAAGAATAAACAGTTTGACGTAATTACTTTTGGGTAAGTTGGACTGAAGACTATGTAACCTAATGGGAAAAATAATAAGGAGTAAGTAATGGCACTTACAAAAGAAAAAACAACAGCAGTTGTATCAACACTTGGTGCAAACGACAAAGACACCGGTAACACAAGAGTTCAGATTGGATTATTAACTGAACGTATTAAACAATTAACAGAACACTGTAAAATGTTCAAAAAAGACAAGAGTGCTTCACGTGGTCTTATCATGTTAGTTGGTCAAAGAAGAAGATTATTAAAATATCTTCAAAGAACTAACCTTGAAGGTTACCGCGCTCTTATTAAAGAACTTGGTTTACGTAAGTAGTTCTACGCTCAAAAGGGATGATGATATAATCACATCCCTATATTTTTATTTTGTGCACTATGTGAAAAATTCATAGTACTGTTTTTTGCGGATTTAATGCCGCTTCGCTTACGCGAAATTTATCGGAGAAAATATGATTCAAAGAGTAAGTTATAAAATTGGTGATGAAGAGCT
>CAYJKA010000008.1:0-23895 GCA_964370655.1 uncultured Treponemataceae bacterium
ATTACATAAGGAGAATTTAAATGTATAAAATACAAACATTAAACAAAATATCAGCAAAGGGCTTAGACGAATTTGATCGCGAGAACTATGAAATAGCATCAGAAATATTAAATCCAGATGCAATTCTTGTTCGCTCAGGAGACATGCATTCTGTAGAAATACCGAACACTCTAAAAGCTATAGCACGAGCAGGAGCCGGCACAAACAACATCCCTATTCCTCAAATGAGCGAAAAAGGAATCGTAGTTTTTAACACCCCAGGAGCAAACGCAAATGCGGTAAAAGAACTTGTTTTAGCAGCACTGTTTATTGCAAGTAGACCTATCATTCAAGCAAACGAGTGGGCAAAAACACTTTTAGGAAATGGCGCAACCATCCCTGATTTAGCAGAAAAAGGAAAGTCTCAATTTGTTGGTCCTGAAATTAGTGGCAAAACACTTGGAGTTATTGGACTTGGTGCAATTGGGGCAAAAGTAGCAAACACAGCCACAGAGCTCGGAATGAAAGTAATTGGATTTGATCCATTTATTTCTGTTGACAGTGCATGGGCGCTAAGCAGAAGCATTCAAAAAGCAGAAAGCTTAGATGCACTCCTATCAAAAGCAGATTACATAACTCTTCACTTGCCTCAAACAGCAGAGACAAAAGCGCTTATCAATGCAGACAGAATTGCATCAATGAAAAAAGGTGTACGTGTATTAAACTTTTCCCGAGGGGGGCTTGTTGTTAACGATGACATTATCGATGCCTTAAATGCAGGAAAAGTAGCATGCTTTGTAAGTGACTTTACTGACGAAGCTTTACTTCAAGCGCCGAATGTAATATGTCTTCCCCACCTTGGTGCATCAACCCCAGAAGCTGAAGAAAACTGTGCAGTTATGGCTGTTAATCAAGTCCGGGATTTCCTAGAAACAGGAGCTATTGTTAATTCAGTAAACTTCCCAAAATGCAAAATTGATGGACCTATTCCTACAAATGGAACAAGGCTTGCAATATCTAATAAAAATGTTCCCAACATGGTAGGCCAAATTACCACAGTGCTTGCCGAAGCAAAACAAAATATTTCTGCAATGATAAATCATAACAGAGACGATATTGCGTATAACTTAATTGATATTGAAGGAAAAGTTGATGAAGATACATTAATGAAACTTCGTGCAATTGATGGCATAATCAATGTCCGCGGTATAATTGCGCAAACAGAATAGTTTAGTCGATAAAAATATAATGGCTGTGTTTTTTTTGAAATGCAGTCATAAAATTTTTTTTATAATCATTTGCATAATGACCTAAAACATTCCAATCATTTTCAAAGTCAGGATAAGAAAACCCTGCAATATTTTTACAGTCTTTAATTCTACGTGCAAGATGCACCATAGCAGAGGTAAAATTGTCAAAAAAATCTACTTCGGCTTCTTCACTCATAACTTCGGAATCAGAAAAGCCCCAAAAAGTATCTTTCCCCGAAAATCGCTTAGGGACAATAATAATTTTTTCAACATTGCCTTCAAGTTCTTTTAATTCACTGCGCAAATTTGCTAAAAAAGATTCATCATATTCTTCTATACCAGACTTTTCAATCTGATCCCAAAAAACATACTTTTTTGTAAGCGCACTTTCATTAAAATCTGCATCACTTGGCATAAACGACTCCTTTTATAACACTACTTAAATCACCTAAGCACACAAAAACCACTGCCCCTTCAGGGAGTGGTTTCATGAGTATAAGAACGTGATACACACGAATTAGTCAGTTAAAATCTTAATGATCTCAGCTTTATCAGCAGTATCTAAAATCTTTTGGCGCTTTTCAGCACTTTTGAATAGAAGACTGATTTCAGCTAAAAACTGAAGATGTGGCCCTGTTTTGTTTACAGGAGACAATGTCATAATAAAAATACGACAAGGCTCTTGATCCAAAGAATCAAAATCCACAGGAGAATCAGAAATACCAATACAAGCTACAAGCTCAGTTACTGTATCTGTTTTTCCGTGAGGAATAGCAATACCGTGTTTCATTCCTGTTGACATTTTCTTTTCACGGTCAAGAACACATTCTCGAGCAGCGCTTTTATCAGTAATCTTTCCTGCCTTAACGAGAATCTCGAGCATTTCATCAATAATACTTTCTTTTGTGTTTCCTTTCAAGTTGAGTTCAACTGTTTCAGGAGTTAAAACATTTCGTAAATTCATACTTATATATTAAAGGGTGTAGGTGCAAATGTCAAGGTTTAAATTGCAAAAAATGAAAAAAAACAATGAATTATAGACATATACACACGTTTTTTTGAGTGGATTTTAAATAGTAAATGTGTTATAGTTAATATATGGATATAATTGAAAAATTTTATGCTGATGTCAAGAGAATTACTAAATATGACAGAGCAAACAATGCTGGCTCCTACGATGGAATAAGGGCAAGTAAACAGATTTCAAAACATTTTACATCGCTTTACAAGGATTTAGGCGAACTCCCTTTTTACATAAGTGACTATTGGGAAAAAACATATATAGCACCATCCGTTGACCCTAACAACGAACCAAGTGAAAAAAATATTATATGGCTTGCTGCAATCATAGCTTTATTTGAAGGCGACTTTTTCGAAAATGCAAGCGAGGCTGAGAAAAACGCCTTAAGTAAAGACGACTGGAAAGAAATATGCACACTTGTAAATTGCGAAGCTGATGATATGCCACTCGAAATACTTACTTCGCTTATGTCTGTTTTTACTGAAAAAAAAGTTTTATGACAATACTAGATGCATACAAATCATGTTCTCTTTGTCCAAGAAACTGTAATGTAGATAGAAGCAATTCAAAAATATCCTTTTGTAATGAAACAAGCGAGTTAAAAATTGGATCTGCTTGCTTACATTTTGGAGAAGAACCTCTTATAACAGTACACGGAGGTTCAGGCACCATATTCATAAGCGGCTGCAATCTTGGCTGTGTTTTTTGCCAGAACTACCAAATTTCAAGAGAGGGAATGGGTAAAGTAGTTACTCCAAACGAGTTTTCAGATATTTGCATATCATTACAGGAGGCAGGAGCTGAAAACATAAACATAGTTACAGGTAGCCATGCAATTCCTGCAATAGCAGAGGGACTACAGCAAGCAAAAATTGATGGGCTTACAATTCCCATCTGTTGGAACTCATCTGCATTTGAAAGTATTGAGGCATTAAATTTATTAGAAGGCATAGTTGATATTTGGCTCCCAGACTTAAAAACTCTCAACAACGAAATATCATCTGAACTTTTTTTCACAAAAGAGTATGCAAGATGCGCAACTGAAGCTATTTTAAGAATGATTGAAATGTCTCCTCTTAAACTTACTACCGTTACAAAAAATGGGGTAACAAAAGAAAAAATGCTTTCTGGTGTCATTATTCGCCATCTTGTTTTACCTGATTTTTTACAAGATAGCTTTGATGTGCTAGATTGGCTAAAATTTTATGTTGATGACAAAGCCTGTATATCGCTTATGACACAGTACACTCCCATTAAAACTGACACAGAGAAAAAATCACCTCAGAGGTTTATTTCTGAAAAAGAATTTTCGCAAATAACAAATGAAATTGAAGATTATGCTTTTGAGTATTTATTTTACCAAGAACTTATTCAGGATGATTCATGGCTCCCAGATTTCAACAGAACCCAACCATTCTCAAATGAACTTGCAAAACCGATCTGGCATTGGAAAAAGGGCTTTGAAGTCTAAATAAATAACAAATTCAGACATATTCAGCTTTTCATAATTTACAATGTTTGGCATATACAGTATAATAAAAAAACGGAGGAAATATGAGATTATTAACAAGGTCAGATTTTGATGGACTCGTTTGTGGGGCTCTATTATTAGAAACAAAGGTAATAGACTCATGGTCATTTGTTCACCCAAAAGATATGCAAGACGGAAAAGTTGAAGTGACTTCAAATGATGTATTAGCAAACATTCCATATGCAGAAGGCTGTGGTATTTGGTTCGACCATCACTACAGTGAAATAGAAAGAATGGAAGATAAAAGCATTCCTGGAGATAGAAGAATAACTCCATCGTGCGCTCGTGTTATATTTGACTATTACAAAGAAAGCCATGATATCGAACACTTTTCAGAACTTGTAGAAGTTTGCGATCGTGTAGATTCAGGAAACTTAACAAGAGAAGAAATACTAAACCCAACTGGTGGAGTCCTTTTAGGATTTTTAATGGATCCACGCTCAGGCCTTGGGAGATTTAGAAATTTTACTGTATCAAATCTCGCACTTATGGAAGATTTACTTAAAAAATGTGCAGAAATAAGTGTCGATGAAATATTAGAACTGCCAGATGTAAAAGAAAGAATTGAGTGCTACAATGAGCAAACAAAACTTTTTGACGCAATGTTAAAAAAACACACTACAACAGTAAACAATGTAATTATTACCGACTTACGTGGTGTTGAAACAATTAATGCAGGAAACCGATTTTATATTTATAGTTTATACCCAGAACAAAATATATCAATGTGGATTGTTGATGGAAGAAACAAGCAAAATGTTTCTATTGCAATTGGTTATAGTATTCTAAATAGAACATGTGATGTAAACGTTGGAACTATTTGCGCTTCATACGGAGGCGGTGGCCACAAACAAGTTGGTACATGCCAAGTGGATTATGACACAGCAGACACAACAATTAAAGAAATAGCAGAAAAACTATCAAAATAATCACTCTATTGTATTAATGTAAGCCCTTTGAATTTTTGAAACAATTAAATCAAAAGTCCAAAGGGCTTAGTATTTTTAAATTTACCCAATCTTTTTATAAATTTCGTTTACAAATTACCATTTATAGTATACAATATATGTACAAAGTTATACTGGAAGAGGATGCTACAAATGATGGAATTTCACGTTTCGCGTATTATGAGGGATAAATGTAAGTTTGATTTACCCATGTTTTCTACAAATGGGAACGTTATATTTTCCAATTTTAAGAATGTTCGAATCTTTGCACAAAAGATTAATGACTCCATTGGATCTGTAGCAGAACAGAAAAAGTATATAAAGGCCGGGCAGTTAAATGCAATGGGCCTTATCGATGAAATTTTTCATGTAGTGTGTAAGAATTTCAGAGACTCAAAAAACAGAAAAGCATTTTCAGACTTGCTTGAACACCTTGAAACAAAGCTTTCAAAAGAATCTATAGATGCTTTACTCATGAATTTTACACAAGAGTTCCCTCCCCTAGCAGTATACAGAAACGAAATACAAGAGACAGAATACTTAAATGGTAATACAGATGGAATTTCAAACAGAGTATCAACATTAGAAGAGTTGGTACTACTTGTTCTAGCAAATGAAAACCCAGCATTCCAACCGTTTTACACACTCTTTAATGACGAAAACTTAAAAAATAACACTGTATACAATAAAGCATGGAAAATTATACAAACATTTTTCAAAAGTCAACCACTCATTGGCCCAAACCATACAGATTTAATTACAATGCTAAGGGAGCCTGTTGTAGCAAGCCCTAACAGTTTAAAAGGCCAATTAGATTATATTCGCCACACGTGGAAAGAAACCTTAGGAGAACACATCCTTAGACTCCTTTCTGGCATGGACATGATTACAGAAGAAGAAAAACCAGGCTGGAGTGGCCATTTCTCAGGCCCACCACCTATGGATGCATACAATTATGATTCTTTAATGAAAGAATATGAGCGTTTTAGCCCTGACAGGGACTGGATGGGAAATGTTGTTTTAATGGCAAAAACAGTACTCGTATGGTTAGATCAACTATCAAAGCAATATAAAAGGGAGATTACTCGCTTAGACCAAATTCCAGACGAAGAGCTTGATGCACTTGCACAACAAGGATTTACGTCCCTTTGGCTTATAGGACTTTGGGAACGCTCCTGGGCAAGTAAGCGCATAAAACAAATCAATGGAAACCCTGAAGCAACATCAAGTGCGTATAGTTTGCATGATTACGAAATTGCAGAAAATCTTGGTGGCTGGAAAGCTCTAGAAGATTTACGGCAAAGACTGGGCTACAGAGGAATTAGAATAGCCGCCGATATGGTTCCTAATCACACTGCAATGGATTCTAAATGGGTTGTAGAAAAACCAGACCTTTTTATCCAAAGTTTTGATTGTCCATTCCCTGGATATTCTTTTAATGGCGAAAATATTTCTTTGGACCCACGCATCAGTGTTTATTTAGAAGATAGATATTACTCAAAAACTGACTGCGCCGTAGTATATAAAAGAGTTGATAACAATTCAGGAGAGACTCGCTATATATACCATGGAAATGATGGAACAGGCATGCCATGGAATGATACGGCTCAAATTGATTTTCTTAACCCTGAGGCGAGAGAAGAAGTAATTCAAAAAATACTCCATGTAGCACGAAATTTTTCAGTTATTCGATTTGATGCTGCAATGGTACTAGCAAAAAAACATATTCGAAGACTTTGGTATCCAGCTCCAGGGCAAGGTGGCGACATAGCGTCCCGTGCAGAACATGCTATAAGCAATGAAGCCTTTGAAGCTGCAATACCTAATGAATTTTGGAGAGAAGTTGTAGATCGCATTGCAACAGAAATTCCAGACACACTTCTTTTAGCAGAGGCCTTTTGGATGATGGAAGGGTATTTTGTTAGAACTCTTGGTATGCATCGGGTATATAACTCTGCCTTTATGAATATGCTAAAAAAAGAAGAAAACCACAAATATCGTTCAACAATTAAAAACACAATTGAATTTGATCCACAAATATTAAAACGCTTTGTAAACTTCATGAACAATCCAGATGAAGAAACTGCAGTGGCACAATTTGGAAAAGGAGACAAATACTTTGGCGTTTGCATCCTCATGGTAACTATGCCAGGATTGCCAATGTTTGGACATGGCCAAATTGAAGGCTTTGGTGAAAAATATGGAATGGAGTATACAAAAGCATACTGGAATGAAGAAAAAGACTACGACCTAATTGATAGACACAACCATGATGTTTTCCCACTCATGAAAAAACGCTATTTATTTTCTGATATTGAAAACTTTAGATTTTACGATGTATGGGCGGGTGAATCTGTTAACGAAAATGTATTTGCCTATTCAAACAGATTTCAAACAGAAAGTAGCATGGTTTTTTATAATAACGCTTATGAACAAACTGCAGGATGGATTTCTAACTCTTGTAAATATGCCATAAAGAATGATGAAGGAAATGTTTCTATGCATACAGAGCATGTAGCGCATGCTCTGGGTCTTACTAACAGTGAAAATCATTATTGCATTTTCCGTGAAAAAAAATCTGACTTGTGGTTTATTCGCTCAAGCAAGGAACTCTATGAAAAGGGCATTTTTATTCACTTAAACGGATATGAATATCAAATATTCATGGATATGAATGAAGTTGAAGACGATAGTACTGGGATGTATCATATTCTTTGTAAAGAATTAAATGGACGCGGAGTTAAAGATATTGATGTAGCTTTAAAAGAAATATTCCTAAAAGATTTATATCAAGCATTAGAAAAATTTGCCTCACCAGAATTCTTTAATGGCATTACAAGCCTTTGCGCTCCTCATTTGCATCTAAAGACTCCTACAGAGGCAAAAGAGAAAATTACACTTTCAAGTTTATTAAAAGATTCAAAAAAAGCTGGTATAGCATATTTTGATATGCTAGAAATATTTATTGGTGGAAACTATGGGTCTTCAACAATATTAAAGCCAAAAAAAGAAAAAGAGCCTTGCGATACAGAAGTTATTTGGGATAACTTTGAAAAAAGAGTAACTAGACTAGTTAAACTTTGTGAAGATGTTCAAAATAAGAAAACAGTGTCAGACCCTCTTACAGTATCTCTTTATGAAAGCATTCTTTCTCACCCGTATATGTGCGAAATACTTGGCGGTATCTGCATATTATTTACATTAAAAGATGTTCTTGGAAAAAATGTAAGTTCATCCGCAACAAGAGATTTAATCCAATTATGGTGTCTTGAAAGAAAAATGCGCGATATTCTTGTAAGCATGGGTAAACCATCAAAAGATATGTATAATCAATTTAAGATTTTGATAGCAATTACAGAGTTTTGTGACACAGATTTTAAATCTACCGATTTAGATGCTGTTGTATGGAATATGCTACAAACACTTTCAACAGGGGACCTAGCCTTTCCTATTTTAGGTGTAAATAGATTTAATGATACATTATGGTACAATAAAGAGTCTGCTCAAGCAACTATTGAGTATGCTGCAATTTTATATACCGTGTTTAGAGCAAAACCGCAAGATTATACCTCTATAAAAAAAATGTGGGATACAATCTTACTTGCAATTGATGAGTCAGAATATAAAATTGAAAGGCTTTTAGAAATATTAACACCAAAGAAAGCAAAGAAAACAAAGTCTACAAAAGTAATAAAAAAAGCTACAAAATAAAACTATAGAAGCTAAAGTTCAGTCAGTATTTGTTCTACAGCTTCTATAGATGCAGGTATTTTTTTCACAGGCTTAATAGGTGCATATACCGACTTCAATGCTTCACTCATCACAGGAGATTCTCCACAAAGTGTTTTTATTGATGCTGCACACAAAGATGGATCTTTTGTGGCTACGAGCACAACTGAACTTCCAGAATCTTCTTGAAAAACACCATCTCTTTTTGCAGCTTCATATGCACGTGAAGTTTCTAAATCAAAAAACTCCGAATATTTCATAAAAAGCTCTTGGCTTCCTGAAATAGCATCTTCATCACTTACAGCAGTAGGAAAAACAAGCGCTTTTAAAACTGCAGGATGGGTAGCAAATATTTCTTCTAACCGTTCAATATTTGAAGGCTCAACTGGGTCAGCAGGGCCTCTTTTTTGTAGAGGCACGAGCGAATCTAGTACAGAGCATTTGCCCAGTGCATCTTGAGTTAAGGTTGAAGTACAATTTGTAATAATGCCGTTTAATGGTAAAGCATATTTCCAACCATATAAACCAGCAACAACGTTTCCATAATTCCCTGCAGGCATTGCGTAGAATAAATTATCAACAAGTTGATTTTTTATCCGAGAAAAAGCATACATATATAAAAATGTATGAGGAAGAAGCCTGCCAATATTTGCTGTATTTGCTAAGGTTAATGAATACTTTTCAATTAAATCAGGTTTACTATAAATTGCTCGTGTAAGTTCATAACATGTATTTTTATCACCATCAACTTCTACAGGGTAAATATTACCCCCATTCCATACGCAATCAGATTCCTTAAAACCTTTCATCGTTCCTTTTGCATAAAGTAAGACAGCTTTTATATGTTCTTTTTCGCGTAGTGCAGATACAATTGCAGCACCAGTTTCCCCATCTGTGGAAGCTAATACTGTCGCCTTTTTCCCTTGCATTATCAATACATATTCTAAACAAGATGCAAGATATGAAAGGCCAAAATCTTTATGAGTTCCAGTAGGTCCATGGAACAACTCTAACACAAAAAAAGAATCATCTAGTTTTTTTAATACAGGACTAAAAGGAAATGCATTACTTGCAATTGCCTCAGATATAATGGGGCTAAACTCTTCTTTTAGAAGGGCAGCCGTTAAAGAACCTGCAATTGAATCAAATGAGGTTTCGTTATTAAGGTGTGCAATCCAGGGGCTAAGATTTTCAGAATAAGCAGGAACATATAACCCTCCATCTGGAGGTAAGCATTTCAAAATTGCTTGAGAGAAATCTACCTGTTTTGAACTATTGCGAGTACTTAAAAACTTCATTTGTCACCCCTTATTTTTAATTAATTGGTATTTATGTACAAATCCCGCTGGTCTATATGTCATTTTTGCTTGCCTAAGACCCTCATCTCCTAAATCTTGTTCGCGATTTATATATATAACAGATTCAGGTAAATTTTGAGCTGTAGCTCGATTTACATATTGATAAACACCTTTGTATTCATCTAATCCTTTTTCAAAATGTACAACAAACATGCTCCCATTTGAAATATATTCACCTAAAGCCCAACCCACAGGCTTTGAATCGGCATAAATTACCCATCCATATTGCTCCGTAAACGCAAGCAACGACAAAGCAAAAAAACATTGCTCATAATCAGAAACTAGTCCCTCTGGACGCGTTAGCTGCCATTCATCTAATACATCTCCAGCATCGCTAGCCGTAGTAATATCAAGTGGCTTTATGTCGCATGTATATGTTCTTTCAAAATTGTTTGCAAGATTGCGTTTTTTATGGAGTGATTTTCCTGCAAGGCTCGCAAGCTTTTCTCGTAAATATAAATAATCTGCATTATCTCTATCTTCTTCAGTCGAAACATTAAGAAGCGCAAAGGCATCCTTACATGATTCAAGTATATCCACTGAAATATGCTTCCATCTTCCATATTTTTCAATAAGAAGAAGTGCATTATCCGTCCCAGGGCATCCTCCTAATACAGAAAAAAAGAAACCCTTCTTATCCTTACCTGTAAGTACATAAACATTATTACCAAGCGTACTAATCTCATAATTATATTTTTGTTGGTGAAAAAGCAAAGTTAAAAAAGTGAACTCAGAAATTCCACCCTCTAAATTGTTCAAGAAAGGATGCAACTCATTACACATATAAGGACGTATAGGCTCAAACTCTGGATACATTGGAATCTTGCGCATATATATAGCATACTCCTTTTTAGTAAAAATGTCAAAGAATATATACCTTGAATTAAGAAAAACTTCAGAAATATTGCCTAATCGCTTGCAAGGTATTTAAAAATATCGTATTCTATAGTTATGGAAAAATTGAATGACTACATAAAAAACCCTCTATTGAACCGTTTTTTGCGCTATGTAAAAACATGGACTACAAGTGACTTAGCACTGGCCGATAAAGGTGTTTGTCCATCTACTGAGTGCCAAAGGGATTTTGCCTATTCACTAGAAAAAGAATTAAAAGAAATTGGAATCAGCGATGTTCATGTTACAGAATATGCATATGTATGTGCTAGAATTCCTGCAAGCAAAGGTTTTGAAAACATCCCTTCTATAGGTTTTCTCGCACACATGGACACAGTGCAAGGTGTTTCAGGGAAAGATGTTAAACCTCAAGTTATAGAAAACTACGATGGGTCAGTTATTTCACTTAACCATGGTATACAACTAGATCCAGCAAACGACAAAGATTTATTCTTGTCAAAAGGCGAAACAATTATTACAACTGATGGGTCAACCTTACTGGGAGCAGACGACAAAGCAGGAATCGCAGCAATAATAACTGCAATAGATATGCTTCTAAATGGAAAAAATGCCCTAGAATGTAGCGAAGATATAGAAATGCCGTTAAATCACGGACAAATAGAAATTATTTTTAGTCCCGATGAAGAAACAGGGCATGGCATGGACAACGTTCCTCTAGATTGGATTCAGTCTAAGTGCTGCTATACGCTTGATGGAAGTCACATAGGAGAATTAGAGGTAGAATGTTTTAGTGCATATAAAAGTGAGCTTACTTTTAATGGAGTATCAAAACACACAGGGTCAGCCAGACCAGACATGATAAACGCCGTAACAATGGCGTCAAATTTTGTTGCAATGCTTCCACAAAATGAAAGCCCCGAGGCGACAGATGGATATCTAGGATTTTATGCACCAATGAAAATTACAGGACATATCGAAACAGCAGAAGTCACCTTATATTTGCGTGATTTTGACGATACCCTAATGCAAAAAAGAATAGATAGTGTTGACATATTTGCTAAAGCAATTGAACACAAGTTCCCTGGAAGTTCTGTAGACGTAAAGCACACAAAACAATACCAAAACATGAAACAAAAACTAGATGAACATCCAAGCGTTGCAGAAAATCTTTTTAAGGCAGCAGAAAATTTAGGAATTACGGCAAATTGCAAGCCAATACGCGGTGGCACTGATGGTTCTCGTTTAACAGCAATGGGAATTCCGACTCCAAATATTTTTACGGGGGGACATAATTTTCATGCTCGTACAGAATGGGCATCCCTTGACCAAATGGCTTATTCAGTAAGAATGGTTTTAGAAATAATTACATTAAATAGTATACAGGAGCATTAATGAATGTTGAGCCAAAATATTGCCTCAACATTCATTTTAGAGTTTGCCTAGCAAACTCAATATTATATAACGTTTTAAGTTTTGAAAAACGGCATGAAAAAAGCAAGCTCAAAAACTGATGTTTTTTGCTCACTTTTTTAAGGAGAAATAAATGGTAGAATATCATATCGAAGGTGGCTTTCCGATTAAAGGTACAATAACACCTGGCGGAAATAAAAATGCTGCGCTTCCCTGCATTGCAGCTAGTTTATTATCAAGCGAGCCTGTAATCATTCACAATATCCCAAACATCCATGACACACTGGTAATGCTTGATATTGCTAAAGCTCTTGGCGCAAGCGTGGAAAAAATAGACACAACATCATGGAAAATTCACGCTGAAACTATAGAAAGCACAGAAATCCCACGAGAATTATCAAAAAAAATTAGAGCTTCTATTCTTTTTGCCGGATCCATTGTGGCTCGCTGTGGTAAAGTAAATATGTATCCACCCGGTGGGGACGTAATAGGTAGAAGACGGCTAGACACACACTTCCTAGCCCTCACAGAGCTAGGAGTACGCATTGAAGCAGACGGCAGCTTTAATTTCACTGCAAACAAACTTGTAGGTGCTGATATGTTCTTGGATGAAGCCTCCGTAACGGGAACAGAAAATGCTCTTATGGCTGCAGTTTTAGCAGAAGGCCAAACTATAATTACAAATGCAGCCTCTGAACCACACGTGCAAGACTTGTGCAATATGCTTAATGCTATGGGTGCGAAAATTTCAGGCATTGGGTCTAATATCCTTACAATAGATGGTGTAAAAAAGCTTCATGGTTGCGAATTTAAGATAGGTCCAGATTTTATGGAAATTGGCTCATTTATTGGGTTAGCCGCTGCGACAAAGGGAAGTATTACCATCGAAGGTGTAGAACCAAGAGATTTACGGCCAATACGGCTTGCATTTGGAAAATTAGGAATACACTGGGAAATAGAAGGCAATACATTACACGTAAACCAAAACCAAGCTATGCAAGTAAACACTGACCTTGGAGGAATGATTCCAAAAATTGACGATGCCCCATGGCCAGGATTCCCACCCGATTTAACAAGCATTATGACTGTAGTGGCAACCCAAGTAGAGGGAACTGTTCTTATCCATGAAAAAATGTTTGAATCTCGTATGTTTTTTGTTGATAAACTTATTGGTATGGGCGCAAGAATTACCCTCTGCGATCCACATAGAGCGGTTGTATCAGGGCCTTGTACATTGCATGGTGATGAAGAACTTACTTCTCCTGATGTAAGAGCGGGAATGGCAATAGTTATTGCTGCCATGTGTGCAAGTGGAAAAAGCATCATTCGAAATGTTTATCAGGTTGAACGGGGCTATGAAAATCTTGCAGAAAGATTAAAAAGTTTAGGTGCTAAAATCGAACGAGTTGACACCTAGTAGCTAAGAAATAATAGCTTCAATAACATTTTCATAAGCTGCTTGAATGCGTAAAAACGCTTCAGCAGCTATTTTTTTCTGCTCATCACTTAAATCTGAAACGGTATCAGGATGATAAAGTGAAACAAGTGCCCTGTGAGCAAATTTTACTTCTTCTACCGTTGCACCTTCAGTTAAGCCTAATAACTGATATGCTTTATCAATATTTTTATTACTTAACTTCGAAGCAAAAACGGGTCTCTGAATCAGCTCGGCTAAATAGACAGAAGGTTTAGCACCCCTTTCACTATTCCACTCATATTCTACAACATCTAAAAAATCAAAGACCGATGAAACGAGTTGATTTTCATCTGCTTTCCCGTTTTTTGCTATTGTAGCAGCAAGGCACTCCACAATAAGATCGCCATTAAGGCTCTTAGACTTTGATGCAATCCTACAAAGACTAATCCAATCTGCTACATAAAAACTTGAGAAACGGTTTTTCATTTGCATACCAGAGAAATCTGCATTACCAGTACAATAAACTCCAAGAGCTGCAACAAGTAATGCCCCTTCAAAGGGTTCATCTGTTGCCATGGCGTTATCACTATCTTCAAAATGGCTTTTAAAGGGATTTTCAATGCTTTCTTCAAGCGAAGTATCTTTTTTTATACGCTTTATAAGCATTTGTACAAAAAAAGTTGTAAGAGAAGCAAATATACCTAGCATAATGCCGCCAATTAATCCTAGTAAGATACCTATAATTAAAGGCGCATATTTCGTTATTACTAAAAAGAAGACTCTACTGTAGATTTTAATCTTATTTTTTATGTCTTCTTTCATTTTTTTTCAGGTTTTGTATGGAGAGATAAAAAACGTATTGAAAAAAGAACTATTAAAATTAAGAAAACACCTATAGTCGCAGGTATTGGCCAGATTCCATCTAATTTTGCAAGGGATAATGAAATTAATCCCATTCCATAATCTACTAATACTCTTAAAAACTCTGCAACTACAGTAATAATTGGTACAATAAGAATCCAGTAGTATCTAAATATTGCATTTTGTTCGAGTCTAAAATTCCAAGCTTGTATTGCCATAAATATAAAAATAGCAATAAGCAAGAATGGCAAGCTAATTCTTTGTAGTAAATAACTATTATACACTTGCTGAGAAAAACCGTAATCATCTGCCAAAGGTATAAAACTAAACAGAGATGCAAGGTTAATGTATCGAGGTCCTGCTGAGGCATCTAATATTAAATCAAAATCATCTAAACTCATTGGAAGCAATGTCAAAATTGAATCAACATCGCTTATTTCTCCAACTGTAAATTCTGGAGCACTAACAACACCTTGAGTGCTTCTATCAACAGAGGTTAGCAATAAACGAGGCACAAGATCTGATGATTCTAGATTAAGCAAGGTGGCAGTTTCATTATTCAAGCTGGAAACTGGCTGTCCTATCAATTTCACATAGGGAACAGTAAAAGAGTAAAGTATTGTATTAGTATCATCAACAACCGTACAAGAATAGTTTCTTAAATATTTTAAAAAATTACCTGCACTTCTAACATTTGTTATTCCACCGATTGATATTTTATAAAATATATCATCACTTCTATTTACAGAAAATGAAACATTCTTTGCCCTTTCAAAATGTGCAAGATTGACAGTTTCATCAATAAAAAAGTATTCGTTTAAGAGAGCCTTTCTAGACACTTCAAAATATCTCATAACATCTGGGTCATATGGTATTTTTTTATCTAAGTCTAAGTAAATATAATATGCGCTAAGTGCATCACCTTCAATTAAAGATGTATATCCTTGCCTCTTTAAGTCAAAGATCATCATATCTTCATCTGTTTCAAATCCTGACCAAGTGTCCAATATGTTCCAGGCTTCTAGTGATATCATTTGCAATTCTTGACTATTTGGGTTATTCTTACCACCCAATTCTAAGGCCACGTGTGCATAATAATGAGCATCAAAAAAGTCCTTTTCTTCAAACGACACACGAGCCTTTTGAAGAAGGGATAAAACTTCTCTGGAAGTAGAATCAACTGTATCATCAATTGTTGGAGATATTTCTGGAAAATATGAAAGAGTTTCAACGACATTTTCTGCTGGGGCTCTTTCATAAAGCTCTTTTAACTCAAGAGCTTCTAGTGAAGTAGGATTTAAATTTATTGCAGTATCTATGTGATAAAGAGCTGTAAATACATCATCTTTTTCATGATATTCCTGACTTCGGCTAACATACCAATTATAATCCTCGTATTGAGTTTCCTTTGCTACCATTGAACCGTTTACAAGTGGTTGTAAAATTTCTTGGCAGCAAAAAATAATAAAAACATTAATACAAGTTAGAAGCATTATTTTTTGAAAAATATTCATTTGAGAAGATGAAAATTTTGTAACTACTTTCCCGCAATCTCTATCAAGAAATACTGCAAGGGCAATAAAGAAAACAGAGCCAATTATTGAAGGGATCCATTTTAAAAAGATTGATAAACTTAATAGCATTTTATATGAATATACATCCATCTCAAGTAACGGTGGTATATCATTTGTTGCCAGAGCATAAATGGTTGTACCAATAAAACACAACGCCATATAAATTGGTGTAAGTATTAAAATTCTCTTAAAAAACATATTAGCCTCTTCCTTTTTTCTGCTTTAATGAAGTTACCATTCCAATAAGAAAAAGAATAACAGTAATAGCAACGTTAACAAAACATGCAGACCACTTTGTTTCAACATAAAATGAAAAATTATACTTATACATTTGAGTATTAATATATATTATACTACACCAAAGAAGAAGAATAGTAGAAACATTAATCAATTTCCATTTTGAGACAAAACGCAATGAATAAAGAGATGAAAGTGCTAATCCCATCGAAGCAAGAATTAAATACTCAAACTTTCCATTTAAACCTGCATTTATGACTACATTGCGAAGAAAGAAAATATCTGAAAAAATGGTGTGTAAAGTTACAGAGGGTATTAGAGAATACATTTCTAAATTCTCGATAAAAAAAGTTAGAGAAAAAGCATCAAAAAAAATAGAAGCAACAGAGGGTGCTTTTCCTGTTAAAGCTAGACTGACATAATTTTCTGGGCGCAAGAAAAAACACGCAGGTATAAGAATAAGCCAAACTGCTAAGCATAAAAACACGTAAGTCAAAAATTCAAAGCTTGTAAAGGTACTTAGCTTGATAGCTCTTATAATTATTATAAGCAGACCGAGTACAGCCATAAAAGGCAATAAGGATAACATTGAAAATAAAAATACGTCAAGCACATAAATATGATACGCTAAGTCTTGAAAAAATATTTCAGGCACTGGATAAAGCACAAAGAAAACAGCTAAAAAAGCAGATAAAAAAAGGGTAACGCCAATATATGTGGGCACAAGAAGTAAGTCTCTTTTCATTCTTTTATGATACCATTAAATTCTAATAAAAACAACTATACAACATAAAAATACATAAAAAAAGGTTGTTTTGAAAACAAAACAACCTTACAAAAAAACAAGAAAATTAACCTAAGAATACTTGCCCTTGATCATCAATAGCGAGTATTGTCTTACATTCAGAACATCTAAAACGTCCAGCTCTAGTAGCTTTAAGTTTTTTTGAACATAAAGGACAAGAAAACGTTTTAGGAAAAACGCCAACTACTGCAACTGTTTCTTGTTGAAAGAAAGCTATTGCTGTATCTGTTGACTCTTTAATATTGAAAAATTGAGAGAATCCCAATAACTGAAATACTTCATATACTTTAGATTGAATTTCTAATAAAACAATGTCTCCACCTTTCGGCTTAACCATTTTTAAGAAAGCTGTAAAAGATCCAATCCCTGTTGATGACACATAATTAAGTGTTGCGCAGTTAAAAATTAAATTTGTGTATCCTGCATCAACTACTTTTGCTACACGTTTTTGAAAAAAACTAGAATTGTATGTGTCGATATATCCATTAAGATATAAAATTATACACTTATCCACGCCTTGTGCTTTTTCAAGAGAAATTTTTAAGCTATCATCTTTCTCATCGTCAAAACCAGGTACTAAATTATTGTTTAACGCCATTTCATTTTCCTTGTTATCATACTGACTACAATCCTTACTTAATAATACACTAAAAGTTATACGTTTGTAAATAGCAAATTGCTCAAATTCAACAAATAGTCTAAAAAAAAGCTGGATCCCAACCACCGTCTATACTAACAAGAGAACCATTCATCATTGGATTCTCAAGTAGATTAACTGCCATTCTGGCAACTTCTCTTGCTTCTATTAACCTGTTTTGTGGCATTTTTTTACATAAAAAGTCACAAAGGTCATCAGCCATATATTCTGTCTTAGTAAAGCCTGGAAATAAAGCATTACATGTAATACCATATTTCGCATAGTCTAATGCAGTAGAGCGTACCAACGTACTAACAGCCGTTTTTGCAGATGCATACGCAGCGTTAGTGGCAAAAGCATTCACCCTATCAGTTCTTGTTCCCCCAAAAAGTAATAACCTACCCCACTTCTTATCCATCATTGATGGCAGTGCAGCACTTACAACTATAGAAGGAAGCATTGCATTTAACTCATACATTTGAGCCCAACTATCAATATCCATTTCATGCAATTTTTTTTGCAAAAATGGACCAAAACATATACATATTATATCGGCAGATTCTATTGCTTTTATGAGTGGAGTTTTTGAAAAATTATTTGCAAATCCAACTTCGAGCTTCTGCACAATTGGAGTGGCCGAAGTTATTGTGTTTAGCTCTGCAATAAGCTGGTCAAACTTGGTGGATTCACGTGAACCATGCACAAATAAAGTACAATTTGCCTTTGCTAATTCTTTGCATATTGAAGCGCCAATTCCGCCACTGCCACCAATTATCAAAGTGTTTTTTCCAGAAATGTTTTTCATACGTCTCCAATAAATTAAGATATATCAAAAAAAAAAAAAAATCAAGTATACGCATAGTATTTTCTATTAATTTGATATATACTGGATGTATCTAATGGATGTGGAGTATTAATGCAATTATCACAAGTTATTATAGTTCTTTGTAACCCAGACGAAAGTAGAAACATTGGGTCTGTTTGTCGTGCTATGCTCACAATGGACATACAAAAATTACGTATAGTTGGGGAAAAAAGTTCGTATGATGAAAATCAAGTACATACTCTTGCACTGCACGCTCGGGATGTTTGGGCAAAAGCAGAATTCTTTGCAACCTTAGAAGAAGCAACTCAAGACTGTGCGATTATTGCAGGAACGACACGGCGAAGAGGGAAAAAAAGAAAAAACGCTTTACTGTTACCTGAAGAGTTTGCTGATCACGTTATGAATATACCTGACACAACACAAGAAGGAAAAGAAAGTACACTAGCACTTGTTTTTGGAAATGAAAGAACCGGCCTCACAGATATAGAATTAGATGTGTGTACTATGGCAACAACAATTCCCACCAGTGAAACCTTTGGCTCTCTCAATTTATCTCATGCAGTACAACTTTTCTCCTACGAGCTTTTTAGAGCATGTCGAAGAAAGGATGTTACAAGGCCAATTTCGCCAGGATACACACCTGTTTCTGTAAAAGCTTTACAAAAAACAATCGATACAATCTTAAATTCATTGCAAACAATAGGATTTTTTACGCAATCAGGGAAAAAGGATATGAATCTTTTTTGGCAAAGTATTTTAACCCGCGCCTTACTATCACAAAATGAAGCAACATACCTTGAAAAAATATTTACAAAGGCTGCTGGCCTTTTTGTTAAGAAATAAAAACAATGTCACTATCAGTTATGACCTCCCTTGAAGTCATACAATAGGCGCATTCTATGCAGCGCTCTAACTCTCGAACATTCCCCGGCCAATAATGAGATTCAAGCTTAGCAATAGCACTTAAACTCAATTCTTTTTTCACTCCCTCTTTTTGAGAAATGCGATCTAGAAAGTACTTTGCTAGTAATTGAATATCTTCTTTTCTCTTTCTTAATGGTGGGATATGCAATTGAACACCGCTTATCCTAAAGTATAGGTCTGTTCTAAATGATTTACCATTTTTTAAATTTTCAAGTTGCTGATTTGTCGCACAAATCAATCTTACACTTGCAGATTTTTTTTCCACACTTCCAACAGGTCTATATTCGCCTGTTTCTAGAACTTGCAATAGTTTTGCTTGTGTTGTTTTTTTTATACATGCAATTTCATCTAAAAACAAGGTTCCATTATTTGCGTGTTCAAATAACCCTATTCTCGAAACTGCTCCAGTATAAGCTCCTATCTTAGTTCCAAATAGTTCCCCTTCAATAAGAGACTCCTGAATAGCTGCTATATTTTCTTCTACAAATATTTCATTGTGCCTAGGTGATAATTGATGAATCAATCTGGCAATAAAACTTTTGCCTGTTCCTGTTTCACCAAGAATCAAAACTGATAGCGTATTTTTAGATACGTTTATTAATTTTTGCTTAAAATCAAGCATTACTTCTGAAGTTCCAATTAGAGAAGACAATTTTGAAGCATCTGAACTACTAATTTCTGTACTTTTTTTATTTTCATTAGTTACTTTACATATTTGAGCATACAAATAATCAATACAGCAAGGAAGCGCAACCAGATTTTCATACTTGTACTTAAATATTCGTATTGCTGAAACAATGCTTTCTTCATTAACCAGTGGCAGTATAACTACATTTCCACACACTGTTTGTAATTGAATTAACAAATCATTTCTGCCACTTTTTACGAGTTCAAAGTCTAGTAGCACAATTGAATAATGCGAAGCTGCATCTTTTATTTCTTCAGAACAAGATGAAAAGCATGTTAAAGAAACATGTTTCTCCCGTAGTTGATAGCAAAAATTTTGTAATACATTATCATTGCTCACCAATAAAATTTTTATCATTACCATCCTCCATATTGAGGATGACTATTTTTTTCGACGCAGTTTATCCCCAATAAGTAATAGTATATACCATAAATACGGAAAAACTAAAAAAATTTTTAAAGGATTTTTTATAATTTCTAGCCAAACTTCTCTTCCAGAGGCAAACATTGCATCGCTTAGGCGTTTTTTCTTTTGTGAAAAAATAGCGAAGGCATCTTTATAGTATACAAAAATACTTGAACCAAAACTATTTCTTCGCTCATACGCCCAGCGTGATCCGAGTGTCTTTCCGTCTCCAAGTAAAACAAGGGATGGATTTGCCTTAAAAATAGCTGAAAGAATATCTTTTTCGCTATTTTTTGAAAAATAGCCAGGCACTCTACCAACAATTTGCAAACCAGGATATGTAGAGCGAATATTTTTTTCTGATACTGCTAAAACCTCAGGGGATCCTCCTAACAAGTATAAAGATCTATACCTGTTTTCGAGAATTGTTAAAAAAGAAACAATAGCCCTAAAAGGATAATAGCGAATTGGAACTGCCCGTTTTAAAAATCGAGCCCCATTAACAATACTTTTTGAAACAGGCAAAACAAGGGATGCATTTTCAATACAATGTTGGAACTCAGCGTTACGTCGAGCCTTTAGCATATCCCAAACAGAAAGGAATACAATTTGCTTGGTACCAGGTTGTTCAAGGAGTGAGTATATTACCTTTTCAAAATCCTCAGGGCGCACAATATCTATTGGCAATCCCAACATTTTTATTCTTTCAATTCCTTCCATTCGTTATACTCCCCTACTACTGTTTGCAAAACAGCAAAACTATACAAGGCTGCTGTTTCAGCCCTTAAAATATTTGTTTGTAAATGTATTGGATAAAAGCTATTTTTTTCCAGCAATGCTAGTTCCGAAGGGCTAATCCCACCTTCACAGCCAACTACAAATCCTATACTTATATTTGAAAAATCTTGCTTTTCTCTTATTATTGAAAATAGATTCTCTTGTCCCTCTTGCCTTTCACGAAGAACAAACCCCAATGAATCTTTTTTTGTCTTTTCAATATTTTCTTGCCACAAAGTTATTGCGTCAAAAAGAGAGCATGGCATAAAAATTTTTGTATCAACGGACGAACCACATTGCTGCTTTGCCTCTCTGATAATTCTCTCCCATCGCCCAACTTTACTAATGTGGTCGCTATTTGTTTCTTTTTTTGTTATAGCTACAGAATACTCTCCTAAAATGGGAACAATTGCCTTTGCACCACATTCTGTAGCCTGACGAACAATCAAATCCATCTTAGGATTTTTTGGTAGTAACTGAAACAGCCAATAATCCACACCTTGATTATCAATACAGGTGTCAGACACAGAAACATCTTGAAGTGGTTCATTTGAATACAGTTCAACCATGCTCGATTTTTTTGTATCCCCACGTGAAACTTGTAAATTCATTGAGTGCAAAATACCATTTGGGAGGCGCACATCAATTTTATCACCAGTTTTTAATCGTAATACATTTATGAGATAGCGCCTTTCCTTATCGTTTAATACTATTTTCCCTTTTATGTCGGGCATAACACTGACTATAAATTGGCGCATTCTCTATATTATTCCTCTTCTTCGATTACCACAGAGGCTTGTAGTTCACTTAAGGTTTTTGCTTCTCTAACGAGTTTATCGAAGTTTGGATCCTCTAATATTTCAAGAGCTTCAATTAATTGCACATCAAAATGTAAATCATATAATGCATTAGGATAAGCTTTCATGCGTATTAATCGTTGTAACACTTCTTCATTTAAATCATAATCTTGTTTTAAAACCTTTGCATAAGATACAATTTCTGTTTCATTCATATTAGGGGTATCTCTAACATAATCTGCAATTTGGTCAGAAGTTAATAAATCAATGTATATAAGTGCTTCATCTTCGGATAGCTCAGGATAAAGAATCTCTACATCAGGTGGAATACCTATGCCATCAATATTTGTGTCACTTGGAGTATAGTAGCGTGCCATTGTAATTTTAAGTCCATCATCATTTCTAAGAGGTCTTACTTGCTGCACAGAACCTTTACCAAATGTTCTCTCTCCTACTAAATAGGCAAGGTGATAATCCTTTAATGCACCTGCTAAAATCTCAGAAGCACTCGCTGAACCTTTATTTATAAGAACAACAATTGGAAGCTTAGATGGAACCGTTGTGTTCTTTTTATTTGCTCTAAATACTGTGTTTTCAAACATTAATCGGCTTTTTGTAGACACAATTGTACCTGAATCTATAAACTTGTCTGCTACATCAGATACGCTATCTATAAGTCCACCTGGATTATTTCGTAAGTCTATTACTAGAGAATCATAATTTTGAGATTCAAAACTATCAAGAGCATCTTGTACTCTATCTGGTGTCTGTGGAGTAAATTGGATTATCCGTATATAGCCTACTTTTTTGTTGTCTTCAGTTATCATTCCATATTTTACTGTAGGAACTTCTATAAGGGCTCTAACAAGAGTAACAGTAAACTCATGCTTTCCTCGAAGTATAGTTACTTCAACAGGGCTCCCAACTTCACCACGTAAAATTTTCAAAACATCATCCATTGTGATATCTTCTGTAAGAGTGTCATCAATTTTTGTAATAAGGTCGCCCGTTTGAATACCTGCATTCCACCCTGGGGTATCTTCTATAGGTGAAACAACCTCAACATAAGCAGGTTTTTCTGCAGATGTTTCAACAGGCTTGGTAATTGAAAGTCCTACTCCACCAAAATTTCCGTCTGTTGTATCAGTTAAGCTTCGCACTTCTGCGGCATCCATATATACGGTATATGGATCTCCAATTGCATCAAGCATTCCACGCAAAGCTCCTTCATAAAGGATTCTTGCATCTACTTCTTCTACATAGTTATCCAATACAAAGTTATATACACTATTCATTACTTCTAAATACTGTTCTTGTTCTCTATCTTTTTCATTTTCAGAGCGAGGTCTTCCTTGTGCATAAGAAAGAGGCACGGTTAAAACAAATACAGCAAAACATACAGACAGGAGCACCCATACAAATGGGCGTTTAAAAATTTGAGTCTTCATACCTATATTGTACCCTACAGAAATATTTTGTCAAGAGACAATGAAGAGTGTTTACTATAATAAAACTACTTATAAATGTGTTATTGAAACATTGAATTCATCTAGTGTTGAAAACTTGCCAAACTGAGTATAGTTATCTATTACAAAATCTGCACCTACTTCTTTTAGTTGCTCTTTTGTAAAAGAACCTGTAATACCTAAACACATACAACCAGCAGCCTTCCCTGCTTGAACGCCATTTAAAGCATCTTCTATTACAAGGCAGTCTTGTGCTTCAAGATTAAGTCCCTTCATTGCAGTTAAGTAAATTTCTGGGTCTGGCTTTTTATGTGTAATTTGGTTTCCCCATACACCGTAGTCAAAGTCTTCAATTTTAAATCCAAGTGCATTTAAGTTCATATCAAGTTTTATTTTATCGG
>CAYJKA010000009.1:0-22745 GCA_964370655.1 uncultured Treponemataceae bacterium
TATCAGAAAAAACAACAATTTCTTCAATGTGATTTTTTATTGAAGCTATAACACTGCTCGCATTTTTTGACTGATTTGCAGTTGTTTCTGCTAGCTTTCGTATTTCGTCAGATACTACAGCAAAACCTTTTCCTGCTTCTCCAGCATGGGCTGCTTCAATAGCAGCATTCATAGCCAATAGGTTTGTTTGACCTGCAACACTGGCAATAAGCTCATTTATTTCAACTAATGAAAGAGATCCTTTGCTTACATCTTGAAGCTTTTCGCTAGATTCTGAAATGTACGTGTGTTCTTCTTCTACATTTTTTACAAGCTGATTTACTAATTCACTCATTGTAATAGTACTTCTGTCTATTGACGAAATATTTTCACTCATTTCTTTTATAGCACTGGAAGAATCATCCAAAAACCTACCTTGCTTTGTTATCTGATTAGTTAATTTTTCAATTGAGTTTTCAATTTCTACTACAGTTTCGCTTGTGTCATTCATTACTTTTGAAATGTCATTAGATATATTTGTAGTAGAAAGTTCAACTTTTTGAACACTGTCTAAAGAATTTTTACTTGAACCAACAAGATTCCCATTCATGTCGGTGATTTTTGCTGTTGAAGAAAAAAGCGATTTTACAAGGCTTGACATTCTGCTTCGCATTTGATTTAAACCATCTGCAATAATTTGTGCCTCTGCTGTATCAAATGCAGGTGACTTACCGGTAAAATCACCATTTGAAATTTTTGTAAATTCATTTGCAAGGCTTGAGAAAGGCTTACTTATTTTTTTGCTAAATACAACAATAATGTAACAACTTAATGCTATTAATATAACAGCAACAATAATTGATTGAATAATGAGTAGTTGTAAATCTTTGTACAAATCAGAAAGTGGGCCACTAAACATGATTATCCAAGGTGTTCCTTCAATTGGCGAGGTACAGATATATGAATCGTTAAAATACTGTATGTGTTTTTCACCTGACATTAGTTTTTCTTCGTAGTCGCTAATATCGCCAAGGTCTCTCAATTGCATTCCCACAATGTCTGAATTCTTATGTGTAATAATAATGCCATTATTGTTTAAGAGAAAACTCTGTGAGTTTTCAGATACTTGTAAATTTTTTGTTATGCTTGAAAGAGTGTTTGTAGAAAGCATAATTACAGTAACGCCTTTAGGAGTATTGTCTTCATTAAAAACAAGTTTCGAAACCGTAATAAAATGACTTATACCTTCTTCCCATGAGTTTATTGGGTTTGAAAAATACAGCTCACCATTTTTTTCTACAGCTCCGGTGAACCATTCAAAGTTTCTATAATCCCATCCTGGAGCAGGGGTAGTAGTTTTTCCCGATATGTATGATGTTCCATCAGGATTTGGAACATATTCAACAAAATACACTTCATATATAGACTCACTTAATGTTTGAAAGTAAGCAAGTAAAGATTGTAATTCTGATTTATTGGTTGACTGCTGTGCAATTTCGCTAATGGAAGAAATAGACTGCAGCGGAATTGAGAGTGCTATTTCTATTTTTTGTTCTAAGTTGTCAGTGGTAGTATTAAGGTTAAGCTGAATATTTTCATTAAGTGTGCTGTTTGCATTAGTAATAAATACCGCTCCAATAATACTTACCACAAGCACTAAAATAATAATACTAATTCTTGTTATACGAAATGATAATGTTTTTGTCATACGTTCTCCTCATAAATAAGCAAAGCTACTTTATTGTATCACACTTTTAAATAAATATAAATATCTTAATAAAGTAATCAAAGAAAAAAATAAAATAATTTTGCTTATGAAAGCTTGCGCGAGTTAATAATCTGTTGTATACTTTTCTCATGAATATAGCGTGGATTGGAACTGGGATTATGGGTGCTGTTATGGCAAAGCATCTGGCCCAAAAAGGCCATAATGTTACGGCTTATAATAGGACATACGAAAAAGCAGAAAAGCTAAAAGAGTTTGGCATTACACCTGTTAAAACTATTGCAGAATGTGTATCAAATGCGGAAGTAATTTTTACCATTGTTGGATATCCGAAGGATGTAGAAGAACTGTATCTTGGAAAAGATGGAATATTTGAATGTGCTTTAGATAAGGCTCTTCTTATTGATATGACAACTTCTTCACCTTTATTAGCAAAAAAAATGCACAATATTGCTATAAGCGGAGAAAAGGGCAAAACGTTTAGAATGTTAGACGCTCCTGTTTCAGGTGGTGTAAGCGGTGCAACAAATGCTACACTTTCAATAATGGTTGGAGGAGAAAGAGATTCTTTTAATGATGCCCTTCCGTTATTTGAACTGTTAGGAAAAAATATAAACTATCTTGGAAGTGCAGGTAGTGGACAACATTGTAAGGCTTGTAATCAGATAGCTGTAGCAGGAAATATTGTTGCGTGTGCAGAAGCTATTACGTATGCAAGGTCTAACGGTTTAGATCCAGCATTGATGAGAGATGCTATTTCTAAAGGTGCCGCAGGAAGCTGGCAAATGGAAAATAATGCCCCCTTGATGCTTGATGAAAACTATACAGCGTTTTTCCTTAATGAGCATTTTTTAAAAGACTTAAAAATTGCTCAAGGAGCGATGCAAGAAATAGAAAAAAAACTACCTTGCTTAGATATAATAACAGATATGTATGAAAAACTTGTTGAAGCAGGTTGTGGCCAAGAAGGTACGCAGGGTATTATTAAAAATTATCAATAGTTGATTTTTTGTGTGCGCTGTGTTATACTTTAAATATGCAAGATTATACAATTTCATCAGAAAGTGCCGTAGGGCAACGACTTGATAAGTTAGCTGACTCAGATCTTATTTCTTATTTAACTTTTAAGAATAATAAAGTTGATATGACTGTTGGTAAAATTACCTTAGGTAGGGCACCAACTAATACTATTGTCATTGAAAACAAGCTTGCTAGTAGAAATCATGCGATAATTCAAAAAATTCGCGATGAATTTTTCTTAAAAGATATGGGAAGTACTAATGGTACATTTTTAAACGGGACAAGAGTGCCTGCAGATAAATATGTGCGAATTAGAAGGGGCGATAAAATTACTATCGGCAACGATAATATAGTAATGTCCTAGTTTTGACCTGCCTTTGTAAGCTGGATTTATATGAGCCCTAAGCGAGTTTTTAAAAATTACAGTGTTCCTCAACTTGATGACTTTCGTAATATCATTACGGAAGTTATTGATGTTCTTAAAAGCGAAAATGAAGTTCTTCGCCCTTTAGATGAAACAGAGTGCCCTGGTGCTTTCTTAGATATTAATTCCTTTGATCCTACCATTCCTGTTGTTTTAGTTCCTGATTTACATGCTAGACTTGATTTCTTTAACGAGATAGTGAATTTTCCTTTACCCACAAATGATTCAGAATGTGCAGAACTGACTATCTATGAAGCCTTGTTACAAGGTAAGGTTTTTGTAATATGTTTAGGTGATGGTCTCCACTCTGAAAAAAGAGGTTTTGAAAGGTGGCAGCAAGCTCAAAAAGAATGGCTTAAAGGCAAACCTTTGAATGATTATATCTGTACGGAAATGGAAGAAGGGCTTGGACTTATGACTTCTGTTATGAGACTCAAAAAAGAATGTCCAAATTATTTTCATTTCTTAAAGGGCAATCATGAGAATATTTTAAATGTACAATCATGTGGTAATCTTCCATTCAGAAAATTTGCTTCTGAGGGAGAGATGGTAAAAGATTTTATGTTGAGTTTATACGGAAGAGAGCTTGTATGCATGTATGCTGACTTTGAAAACAATCTACCTTTATTTGCTTTGGGGAGTAATTTTTTAGTGTCGCATGCTGAACCTCGTAAGGCCTTTTCACGTTTAGAATTAATAAACGCATACCTAGAAGAAGAAACTGTTTTGGGCTTAACTTGGACTCATACAAATGAAGCAGAGGATGGTTCTGTACAGAGAATGATAAATGACCTTCTTCCAAAAGAAAAAAATGCTGTGTATTTTGCGGGGCATAGAACTGTTTCTGGAACACACAGAATTTTAAGAGATGGTGCCTTTATTCAAATACATAATCCAAATGAACATTTTATTTCAATCGTGCGCCCTAAACGGGATTTTAATCCCTTATCAGATATATATAATACAAGGACAGGAAAACTTGCTGAAGGTTAGGAGAGAAAAAAAATGAGTGATATACCAGATAAGATTGGAAAGTATAAGATTCAAGATATTGTTGCACGAGGTGGAATGGGTGTTGTGTATAAAGCTATGCATCCTAATTTAAAGCATCACGTAGTAATAAAAAAGCTAACTATTCGTGGCAATAAACCTTTATTAGAGCGATTCAAAAGAGAAGCACGCGTATTGCTTGAACTTCAACATGCAAATATTGTAAGGATGTTTGATTACTTTACCGAAGGGTCATTTCATTACATTGTATTAGAACTTGTAGATGGAATGTCGCTTGATAAGCTAATAAGAAAATCTCAAAAGCTTTCTTGGCAAACATCTCTTTTAATTGTCCGAGATGCTTGCAAGGCTTTAAAATTTGCGCATTCTAAAGGAGTTATTCATCGAGACATAAAGCCTGGAAATATCCTTATTTCTACAAAGGGCGAAATAAAACTAGCAGACTTTGGTATAGCTACTGCTGAAAAGGAAAATGCTTCAGAAGATGATATTACTCAAGCCGGTATTACCCTTGGGACACCCGCGTATATGCCACCAGAACAATTTGAGGATAGTAAAAATGTAGATGCCCGTGCAGATATTTATGCGCTTGGTGTAATGTTATATGAAATGGTTACTGGTAAAAAGCCTTATGGTGTAAACATGGTTCCTGAAACACTTATTCAAATAAAAAAAGGACAATATATTGCACCTGTAAAGCATGAGCAAAAGTTGCCTAGCGGTATAAGTAGAATAATTAAAAAGATGATGCATTCTAATGTGCAAAAACGCTACAAAAATGCTGATGCTGTGTTAAAAGCTGTAAACAAACAACTTAATAAGTTCGATGTTAAACCAATACGAGTTTCTATGGTTAAACTTATGCTAATGCAAAATTATGTTGAACCTATCTTTGTTCCAAAAAACAAAAGCCTTCATAAGATGTTTGCAATTATAGTTACAAGCCTTTGCTTAATAGCTGCTGCAGTGTTTGCGTGGACGCAAGGATATGTTCATTCTACTCTATTAAAAAACTGGTACACACCGGTTACTGTTACTCTTGAAACGTCAAAAGCATCATCCATTAGTACAGGTGTGCCAATGAATGCGCAGTTTTACTATAATGATAATGACAATATCCCATCGGTTGATAATAGTTATAGACTATTTAAAAAAACTACAGAAACTGATGAAAGTGAGGTTTTTTCAACCAAGCCTCTGTATATTAAGCCTGGGATGTATAGGGTAAAAGTTGTTGTGGGCTCAGATGTTTTTTGGAAGTCATTAAGTATAAATGAAAATGCACAAAATATTGTTTTTGATATTCATACTGCAGATAGTAGAACACTGAACGTAAAAGCATCTGCTTTTGATATGGAAACAAGCGAAAATATTACAGATAAAACAGATTTTCTAGTATTATATAATGGCAATTCTTGGGTTCCACTTGAGCAGCTAACTAATGGAGAGCTCAAAACTGGTACTATTTTGAAAATCCGTGCCGAAAGTGATGGCTATAATACAGAGTATTTTTCACTATTAATAGAGTGGTACCAAGATGAACTTAGTATTGAAGCTCTAATGGAGCAAAAATAAACTCGCAGCTCTATGTTTTTTCCTTGAATTATTGAATATTCCGTGATATCATTTAAATAGGAGATTCTACTGCTATGGAAAGTATTACAGCCAAATTGAATGATTTTCTAAATGATGTTTTTGAGTCGGTGGAAAATATTTTCCATTTATCCGATAAAGAAAAGGTGTACCTTGAAAAAAGCAATGTTGCTCGGTTTATTGCAGCTCTTCCCTTTGTTGCAAAGTGTGAAGATGCCAAAGGTAAAGCCTTGTCTCATCTTTCTATTTACTTGGCCGAGGTTCGCTCTGATGGGTACCTTGGGGAAGAGAATGGGGATTCAATTGCAACTGTGTATGAAGATTTGGGAATCTTGTCGAGTTTTGATGGTGGAAACCCTGCTGTTATTCAACATGGGATGAGTATTTTAGCCCTTATTATGCTTGAAGGCTACAAAGACAGTTCTTTCACCGATATGGAGCAGGGGATATATAATCCATTAAACGATGATTCGTGGGATTACTATACGCTTAAGGCAAATCTTTTAAAAGATATAAAAGAAAGTCCAAATCTAGAGCTAGATGGCATTATTTTAAGTAATACAGGTCTTATTAAAAATCATTATTAATATTTGATTTTTAGGAAACGTATCTATCGGAGTTTTTATTTAAAATGAAAAATAATGTGCATAAATGCTTTTGTTTTATGTTTTTCTTCTCAAGTGCTATTCTTTTTTCACAAGAAAACTCTTTTTATGATTTTAGTCTTGAAACAAATTTACTATTACAAACAGGTGTTGTGGATGAACTAGTGTTTGAAAATAACTTACCTTTGAGTAAATTAAAATGGAGACAGTACGTTACACCACTTGTAAACATAACATATAACGCTCGACTTAGCTCAGTATTTTTGAAGTCTCAAGTGACGAGTGCAATTCCAATAAAAAGTGGTATTCTAGAAGATTTTGATTATTTGTCCTTTTCTGATACTGTTACACACTACTCAAAGCATGATTTATATGTTGACAAGAGTTTTTCGTTTGATGTGCAAGTTTCATATCGCTTTAAATTGACACAAAAAATTAATATACATCCGCTAGTTGGTTTTACCTACCAAAATAGAAAATTTACTGCACGAGATGGCTATTTGCAGTATCCAAACGTAGGTGAGCCTTGGAGTGATACCTTGCCAATTACGCCTCTTAGTGGGTCAAGTATTTCTTATGAACAAACTATACTGTCTCCCTATGTGGGAGTTGAGAATATTTTGATATTTAATGATTTAATGGTAAACGCAGGCCTATCTTTTTTTCCTTTTGTTTATGTAGATGCTCTTGATAATCATTACTTAAGGCAAGTTCAGTTTTATGATGAAATGCGTGGCGGTTATATTTTTTCTCTTACAACATCTCTTGTAATGCCCATTTCTGATACTAATTACGGCTTAAAGTTTGGATTAGATTATGAGTATTTTAGAAGTACTGGAAAGACGGGTATGAACGATCTTGGTGTAAAGCAAAATGATTTTATCTTATCTCAAAATTCTACAGCAGGTACTATAAGTAACCTATTTCGTGTTTCAGTTGGATTTGTTCTAAATCCTAACTTTTGGAAGTAATATAACATTGAAAGTTAAAAAGATTCCGCGAAAGATTCCACAATAAATATGGAATATACCCTTTGCATCTTTTCGAAAAGTATGATACACTCGTTATTGGTATGCAATTCGATTTAAGCGATGACGTAATGAGCAGTCTCATATTTGCTATGGAAAATCAAAACGAAAATAGTGTTTTTGATTCAATGCAAAAAGAAGTTGTTGAGCTAGGGGACAACGCTGAGTGCAGTACCGACCGTTACTATAGAATCCCAGAATGGACGTCTATAGACGGATTTAAGGTGATGGAACATTTTGTGGCTTCACTTCATTCACCGCAGGCAAAAGAGTTACTTCAAGAAGTGCTATTTGCAGGCAAAGGGGTTTTTCGGAATTTTAAAAATACACTGAAAGACTACCCTGAAGTGGAACGGCAATGGTTTGCGTTTAAGCAAAGGGTGCTAAAAGAAAAAGTTGTTAGTTGGTACAATGTTTTAAGAGATTCATGGGGCTTGCAGAGGATAGAAGGCGAGCCTGAAGAGACAGAAAATCTTATTTTTGATGATTTTATGTTTCGAGAATATAATGAAGCATTAGATAAAGAGCATATTTTATTGGCTGAAGATATGGCTATAAAATCGCTTGAACAACTTTATACGGATGATCTTGGACTGATTGTAAAAACATATTTTACGCATCAAATGTCTATGCTCGAATCAGAAAAAAGTATACTGTATTGTTGTTTTAATATAGTTGGAGATTTTTCTGGTGTAATTTCTGTGGCGCCTCTTTCTGCTTCCGTAAGTGAATCAGTGGTGGTAAATCTTTTTTTTGTTCTTCCAGCTTGGCGAGGCTTAGGATTAGGAAAAGAACTTTTAATGCTTTGTTTACATGAGTTAAAAAAACGTAATATCCGTTGGGTAATTTTACCCGAAATGTTTGTCCCAAAAACTTTTACTAAGGTTCTGCTCCGTAGTGGTTTTGTAAAAACAGCTATTGGTTTTACAGTAGACCTGAATGAATTACAATGAGTAGGTTTGGAGGAAGAGCATGTCAATGCAAAACAACAGTTCTGTTTTAGAAGAACAATTTAAGGCTATTTTAGAAGAAGCCATTGAAAAAGTAAAGTCAGAAGAAGACCCAATCGCAATAAGTGAATACAAAAAATTGTATAAAAAACATGTACCTTTTACATTGCGTACTTACATTGCAGCTTTTCTAGCAAAAGAAATGGCATCAAATGGGTTTTCATTATCAAGGAATTCTCGTCGTTCTTCAAGTAAATCTAGTAGGTTTGATAAATCTTCTCGCCGAGATTCAAATCAAGAAGGCTTTACACGCACACGGCCTGATAGAACCACAAGTCAACGTACAGAAAGAGAGCAAACTCCATTTGCGCGTATCACTATTGATGAAGATAAAGCAACTACTATTTTTATCGGAATGGGAAGAAATCGCGGCGTGTATGCTCGTGATATTATTGGTCTCATAACACAACGTGCTTCAATAGAACGAGAAAGAATAGGTGAAATAAAAGTTCTTGATAATTATTCTTTTGTGCAAGTTTACATTGAAGATGCAGAGGGAATAATTTCTCAAATTAATGGAACTGATTATCGAAATAGAAAATTAGCTGTTAGTTTTGCACATAAAAAAGAAAAAGATGAGGATGGAACAGTTCAATCTGAAACTACAGCCTCTAGCGCTGAAGTATAAATAAAAAGTGGAAGCAAATGCTTCCACTTTTTTTATGTAATAATTATTTACCTTTTTTGAATAAGTTTTCTGTTATAGCAAATGCATGGTCGCCTATTTTTTCAATAATTCGAACCATATCAATATATAGTAACTCTGCTTTAACATTGGCCCCTTCTTCAAGACGTTTGCGAGATGTCTTTTTAAGCTTTGTTCTTAAAGCGTCAATTTGATCTTCAATTTTTTCAGCTTCATCCATTTCGTCTTTTGTAAGACCTTGATTTAAGTGTGCTTGTACAAAGTCAAGAAGCTTTTGTACTAAGTCTACATAAGGTTCAATTTTATCGATTTCATTTTTGTTAAACTTCATTTTTTTATCAATGCTCTTTTTTAGTAAAACGGCTAGTGTAAAACATTGATCGGTGAGTTCTTCAATTTCATCAATAATTTTGCTCATAGATAGTAAGCTTTCATTTTGTTCGTCGGTTGTTGAAAGATTATTGCATTTTGCTAAATACATAGAAAGTTCTTCTTGCATTTGATCTGCATAATCCTCTCGGCCTTTTATAAACTCATAATTTTTTGAAACGAATTGTTCTGTTCTGTTTGAAAAGCCTTTTTGCACTCGAGTGAACATTTCATTTGCAATAGTTGTCATTTTAAGAATTTCAGTTTGTACTTGTACAAGGTGTAATTCTACTGAATCTTTTGAACTAACACTAATGAACGGAAATGAATATTGGTCGAGCTCATCGTCTTCATTTTTTTGTATTACTTTTTCTGTTAATCGCGCAATGTGATTTACAAATGGCAAGAAAAGAAGTGTGTTAAGTGCATTAAATACTGTGTGCAACATAGCTATGTGAAAGGTGATAGATTCTTCAACACTTCCTGGTGTTATTGCTTCTACTAAAAATAATAGAGGATGTAAGAATATTATAGCAACAACAGTACCGGTTACATTGAAAAGTACGTGCACAAGAGCTGCCCGGCGAGCATTTACCTTTGTTCCAATCGATGCTAATACAGCGTCAATTGTAGTACCAATATTACTACCTAATATCATAGAGGCAGAAAATTCCCATTGTAATAAACCGCCAGCCGCCATGGTAAGAATTACAGCAGTTGAAGCACTGGAGGAGTGTAGTAGCACTGTTATGGCTATTCCGGATACAACACCTATTACAAGGCTTAAAGCTCCATTGCTTTGCAAATCTGTTAGGAAAGTAACTCTTTCTGCACCGAAAGATGGTATAGCACCTGATAGTAAATCTAGTCCTAAGAATAATAGACCAAACCCCATAAGTGTTTCACCGAGGTTTTCTTTTCTAATTTTTTTTGCATGTGCAATAACATACCCTATGCCAAAAATTGGAATTGCAAATAGCGATATCTTAAATTTAAAACCAATGAGTGAAACAATCCATGCTGTTATAGTGGTACCAATGTTTGCACCAAAAATAACACCTACCGATTGTGTTAATGACAATAGTCCAGCATTAACAAATGAAACAACCATTACGGTTGTAGCACTTGAAGATTGTACTATCATGGTAATAAATAGACCCGTAAAGACAGCAATAAAGCGATTGCTTGTCATAAACCCTAAAATGGTGTGGAGTGTTTTACCTGCGCTTTTTTGAATACCATCACTTAACATATTCATGCCGTAGAGGAGTATTCCTAGGCTTCCAATTAATTGGAAAATAATTAATACTATATTCACAGCTAGAACATACCACAAAAAAACTTCAATTGCAAGTGTTAAATTTGTGTAAAAACTACTTTTCAACAAATGTTTTTTTTGATAGAATAACAATAATGAAAATAAAAGTGTTTATGTTACCATTTTTCTTACTGGTTTTTCTCTTGTTTTCCTGTTCTGCAAAAGATGAGAGTTCTGTAAGTGAAGTGCCTCATACTAACTCTTCTCAAACTGTTGACCCTTTGTTACCTAATTTAGATATTTACAATGGTGCAAAGAATAAATATGTTGTAGTTTTAATGGGTTATGGATACAATGAAGGGGATGAAAAAACACAATTGATACATGCTCTTGATGAGCATTATGGGCTATATGAAAAAGAAGGAATAATAATTCCATTTACTTATCCAGATGACTTTGTTTCTTTTGGTTATGAAAGAATTAGCTTGTTACCAAATAATATTGAGGATGCACTTTTTGAGGTGACAGGTTCTAGAGATTTATCACAGGTAGGCGTGCTTTTGACTATAGGTGCTCCAGAAGGAGCGCATTATGCGCTTGCTAACTTGCAAGATTCTGTTTTTGAAGGTCAAATTTTTTCTGTTTTTTCTCAGGATGATATTTTAGGTACAGAAGCTGGCTCAACACTTGTAATTGATTATAGTATTTCTCAAAGTGCACAGGAAGAAGGTTTAGAAACATTAGGAGAAATAGATTTATCATATCCAGACGATGTTTTTAATGTAGTTTCACCATTAATAAACGCAGGGTTATTATGGAATGATCTTGGCGAGACTGGTTTATTTGTATCTGCTTTGCGATCTTCATATGCAAGAAACACAGAGTGTGATTTTTATGTTTACATAGATCCTCAAACTGGGTTACGATCAGAGAACCATTATGTATTAACACAAAAGGAGTCTGAATGAACGCTTTAGTTCAACTAGAGTCAGGTGTAATTGCCTCAGAAGATGCTCTTAATGCGCTGGAGAAAAAAGATAATGCCAAGTTATTAGTTTTAGGCGATTCTCATGGCGATTTTGAAACTGTTTCAGATATTGTTTTGCGTTTTGGTAAAGAGGTAGATGCACTTGTTTTTTGTGGTGACGGATTTTGTGACTTAATAGGACTTTTTGAACTAAGCTTTATAGATGATAAGATAAAAAAGGCTTTGCCTTCTGTTATTATACCTGTAAAAGGGAATGGCGACTCAACTATGTATACATTGAGGCTGCCTTCTGCAGAGGAAGAAGAATCTTATATGCAATATACGCTACTAGGTAAAACTACTTGTGAGATTGCAGGGAGAGGTATTTTTGTAGCCCATGGAGACCATTATAGAGTCGATATGGGTACCGACACCTTGCTGGCAGCAGCTCATGCAATTGACTCAGATTTGGTTTTCTTTGGCCACACACACGTAACGCATTGGGAAGAAGCGGGTGGGACATTAGTTTTAAATCCTGGCAGTTGTTCACATTCAAGGTCAAAGCTTCCACCAAGTTTTGCAATTGTTTCTTTTCCAGGAGAGCAAGATAGATATAATATTGAATTTTTTGGTATAGAAAAATCTATGTTTAAAAATCATAAATTTGTACCTTTGGCGGTACATACAACTTGAGCATTCTATATATTGTAGGATGCTCTTTTTTTGGTGTTAACAATATCTTCACGTAAGTGATGATAATTTATTTTTGGAGGGTACGAGTGAGTACACATGAATTTTTAGGGCCAGCAGATAGGCCAAGACTAGGGCGTTGGATTCCATTAAGTTTTCAACATGTTTTTGCAATGTTTGGGGCAACAATACTTGTTCCACTTTTAACAGGATTGAGTCCTTCTACAGCCTTATTCACAGCTGGTACAGGGACCTTGTTGTATATTCTTATAACAGGGGCAAAGGTTCCAGCCTTTCTCGGTTCTTCATTTGCTTTTATCCCTGGTTTAATAGGGATTTCTGCTGCATACGGGATGCCTTATGCTCTCGGTGGTGCTTTTTGTACAGGTATTTTTTACATTATTGTAGCTAGTATTGTAAAGGTATCTGGGACAGCTTGGCTCGATAAGGCTTTGCCACCTGTAGTTATTGGTTCTGTAATAATTGTAATTGGGCTTAACCTTGCTCCTACTGCAATGTCTTCTGCAATGTATGATGCTAGTGGTAATTACTCTCTTGTATCACTTTCTATTGCAGCAGTAACACTGGCTATTGCTGTTATTGCAAGTATTTTCTTAAAGGGATTTTTTAGTACCATATCAATTTTAATTGGTTTGGTTGGTGGATATCTTTTTACGCTTATAATGGGTGCTTTCTTTCCAGCATATGATTTAATAGATTTTACTGTTATTAAAGATGCTGCATGGTTCGCCTTACCTAGTTTTGCACTTCCTAAGTTTAGTTTTGTTCCAATTATTACTTTTATCATTGTTTCTTTTGCTACTATTTGTGAACATTTAGGAGATACTCTTATTACTTCAAAAGTAATTGGAAGAGATATTTACAAAGATCCAGGTCTTCATAGAACTCTAATTGGTGATGGTGTTGCAACTGCATGGGCATCTCTTTGGGGTGGGCCTCCGAACACAACATATGGTGAAAACATTGGTGTTATGGCTATTACAAAAGTTTATAGTGTTTGGGTTATTGGTGGCGCTGCAGTGTTTGCAGTATTATTATCATTTATTCAAAAGTTTGGTGCTATTATTCAAACCCTACCAGGACCTGTTATGGGTGGTATCTCAATGTTGTTATATGGGCTTATCGCGTCAAGTGGGCTTAGAACTATTGTAGAAAGTGGTGTTTGTTATAAAGACAAAAGAAACTTAACTATATCTTCTGTAGTAATGGTTATAGGTATTGGGGGAGGTATTCTTCAATTTAATATAGGGGATGATTTTAAATTCTCATTAGGAAGTGTAGCATTAGCAACACTTGTAGGTATACTTCTTAATTTGTTAATACCAAAAAAAAATGCAGTAATTGCTGAAAAAGAGTAATATTAATACTTTACATTTAAAAGAAAGTACAGTACAATTTTAAATGAAAGCAGGCTTATGTTTATCATAAGCCTGTTTTTTTACAAGGTAGGTCATAATGGATATATGTTTGTATAATGCAACCGTGCTAACAGGTTTTTCACAGATGCAGAATTGTGCAGTGCTAATACAAAATGGAATAGTGGAGGATGTTTTTTCTCAACGTAGATTTGAAAAACGATCCTTTGATGCTTCAGTTCGTTTGATAGATGTTAAAGGTGCTTATATTTCTCCAGGTTTTATTGATACTCACATTCATGGTTTTATGGGCAGTGGAACAGATAACTGTACAACAGAAGCTATGTTGCAAATGTCTAAAAATTTGGTTCAATATGGAGTTACAGGATTTAATCCTACGATGTACCCATCTGATGAAGAACAAATGATAAAGAACATTAAAGCTATTGTCGGTGCAATGGGAAAAGAAGAAGGAGCAAAGATAATGGGAATCCATTTAGAGGGTCCTTTCTTTTCTTCTAAAAAACTGGGTGCACAAAGACCTGAAACCGTAAAAGAAGTAGACTTGGCGCTTATGGATCGCCTATGGGAAGCTTCAGAGGGGCATATTGTAAATATGACTGTTGCGCCAGAGCTAAAAAAAATGAGATACCTTGCACTTTCATGTTTGCAAAAAGGAATTGTTTTACAAGCAGGTCACACTGATGCAAACTATGAAAATATGGTAGAAGGAATGCAAGCAGGAATTTTGCATTCAACACATCTTTATAATGCAATGAGTCAAATGCATCATAGAAATCCAGGTGCTGTTGGTGCAATACTTATTCACCCTGAAATGTCATGTGAAATAGTTGCCGATGGTGTGCATATTCATCCTGATCTTATCAAGATGCTTGCTCGAGAAAAATCTCTTGAAAGAATTGTTTTAGTAACAGATGCTTTGACTCCAACAAAGAGTACAAGTGAAACATTATTGGCAAATGGTGAAGAAGTTGTATTTAAAGATGGTTGTTTTCATAAAACTGCCGATGATGTTATTGCAGGTTCTGCATTGACAATGATAAAAGGTATTAGTAATTTAGTAGAATGGGGCTTTTCTATTTCTGATGCAGTAAAAGTTGCTACTTCAAGCCCTGCATCTGTAATGAAGTATAAAAATAAAGGAATGCTTATTCCTGGTTATGATGCAGATTTAGTTGTGTTTGATAAATATTTTAATGTATTACTTGTAGTTGTAAACGGAAAAGTTTGCAAAGATATAATGTAGATAATATAAAATTGTAAGGAGTTTTTAATGAGACTAATTATACAGAACGATTATGATAATTGTTCCTTGTGGGCTGCAAATCATATTGCAAGTAGAATTCGTGATGCAAACCCAACAGCAAAAAAGCCTTTTGTGCTTGGGCTTCCTACGGGCAGCACGCCTTTAGGAACATATAAGGCCTTAATAGCATTGAATAAAGCAGGGAAGGTTAGTTTTGAACATGTTGTAACATTTAATATGGATGAATATGTAGGTCTTCCAAAAGATCATCCACAAAGCTACTATCACTTTATGTGGGATAACTTTTTTAACCATATAGATATAAAAAAGGAAAATGTTCATATTTTAGACGGGATGGCTCGAGATTTATGTGCAGAATGTGCAGCATACGAAAAATCAATTGCTGATTTTGGTGGAATAGATTTATTTTTAGGTGGAGTAGGGGTTGATGGACATATTGCTTTTAATGAGCCTGGGTCTTCATTAACATCTAGAACTAGAATAAAGACATTAACACGAGATACCATACTTGTAAACTCAAGATTTTTTGGTGGGGATATTAGTCAGGTTCCGACAACAGCTTTAACTGTAGGTGTTGGTACTGTAATGGATTCAAAAGAAGTTTTAGTTTTAATTACAGGCCATAATAAAGCAAGAGCACTTAGTCATGCTGTTGAACAGGGTATTACACAAATGTGGACAATAAGCTGTTTGCAAATGCATTCAAAGGCTGTAATTGTGTGTGATGATGATGCTACTGATGAATTGAAAGTTGGAACGGTTAAATATTTTAAGGATATTGAATCAAATAACTTGGATAATGCTTTATAAAAAAAAGTGTAAAAAAATGGGGTTAATTACTGATGTAATTAACCCCATTTTTTATGTAAGTATGAAATACTTATTGAAGTTCAAAGGAAACTACAATAGCACCAGTTAAAACTCCTGATGATTTTGTTTCTGAAATTGCATTTAAAGATGCAATTGAAGCTTGAATGAATCCTTCGCTGTCTGAATTTGTTCCTAGTGCATCGTTAAGTTTATTTGTCACAGGCTTGCTAGCAGATCCTCGTTGGTTAACATTTGATGAGTTTCCTGCTGAAACAGATACCCTGTTTCCTTTTGCACCTTCGTAATCAACTATACCTTGTAATACGCGTAAAGAGTTCAAGGCTACTTCTAGTTCTGTTCCTCGTACAGACGCAGTTGCAACTGGTGTGTTTACAACAAATCCAACACGTTTGTTTTGCGCTCTTTTAACATCGGCTCTAATTGAACCAAGGTCAAGAGATACTTCTGTTTCGTGAGCATCGTTAGTTTCAGAAAGCTGTTCAAGAGTTAGTCTAGAGAGCTGGCTTACAATAATATTAGAGCCTGCAACTTGAATAACAGCTTGAGATCTAAAACCTGTAGAAATAACAAGTCCTGATGATACTGTGTCACCAGCTTTTAAAGATGTCCACCCTGAAGGTGTTTGAAGCTCAACCTTTCCACTTACAGATACTACTGTTCCATCTAATGAAAAAGCAGGTACTGCAATTATGCAGAGTAAAGCAACAATAAAAAATGTTTTAAAATTCAGTTTCATAAAAAACCTCCTGTAAAGCATATTAAAAAACAGCTTTACTTTTATTTATTCGTATATGACTGGTATGTACACTAGTGTAGCTTCATACCAGATAGTATAATACCTGAAAATTGTTTTTTCAACAATTTTCTTTTAGCTTATTAAAAAAGGAACTCTATTTTTAATTCTGCTTGAAGGTACGATGGGTCAGTTGAATCTGCTAGTAATACTTGACCAACTGAAGCTATTAAGTTTAAGTCTGATGTTGCACTCCAGCGAGTAGCAAAGAGCCATTGAAATCCACCATAACCTTTTTTTGTGCTATTATCCATAACATTTAATAGAACGTCTGGTTGTGCTAGTAATAAAAGGTTATCAATAGGTCTATATGTTGCAACTAAACCTGTTTTAACATATCCTGCATATACAATTGAGTCGTCTATAGTTGCAGTTGTAGATGTAAAAGATTTAAACTCAGAACCATCACCGCTAGTTGCAAATACTGTTTTCCATGTAAGAATTGAGTTTTCTAGTAAGAATGTTGATATCTCAAAAATAGAAAGATTTGAAATATCCCATGTTGCATCTGGACTTTGAGCTACACCAAGTGTAGAGGCAAAAGTGTAAAACCAAGATTCAGAAAGAGGACCGCTCAATGCAAATGTTGTATACATACGATTGTCTGCATTTCCTTGTGATCCTACATCAAGAGCACCAAAAATTTCTGCATAAAAGTCTTGTTCGGCAAAAAGTTGAGGGAATTGCAGTGAAACATTTGCTAATACAAATGGTGATGCAAGTGTGTATACGTCAGAAAGATATGCTGTGTTTTCTGCAACATTCATAATTACTGAGTGAGCATTTAAAAATCCTGTAAAACCAATATAGGTTTTTAATTTCATCAAATCACTTTGATAGTCAATTTCTATACCGTCGGATGCTTGATTAAAAATTAATGTTGTAAGATCTGAAATAGGAAAACGTCCTGCGTTTATAGAAAAATAATCAGCTCCACTTAGGGGTATTTGCATATTGAACATTAAAAGTTCTAAATCTGCTATGTGTGAAATCTCTGATTCTGCGGTGTTTTCTAAAGGCATGCTGTATTCAAATTCATAATATGCTTGTCCACTTAGGCTCATTGTGTTTTGTGAGTTGAGTGGTGCATAAAAGCCTAATGTTAGCTTGTCTGATTGATCTAGCGTTAATTCATTTAATGGACCGTTTATGTTTGCATTAGCCTCAACTTTTCCTTCCCATGAGAAGGCTAAAAGAGGAAGCATGACAGAGAATAATATTGCTATGGATAAAATAATTTTTTTCATGTTTTTTCCTTACTGTGTTAGAATTATTTCAAGTTGCTTTGAAATTACAATTAGTTTGCAGCGTTTGTAGAAAATGAATCAAAATTAATAGTTTCGTTTTCAACAGAAAAGTCAATACATTTTGTCATTAAAGTTAACGCTTCAACTCCAGATATGAGTGTTTTTTGCTGGATACCATTTTCAATAATTCCCATTGATTGTAATTCTCTAAATGAATAACGAGGTGACTTTGTTAGCCGTAGCATTATTCCACCTTCAATGTTCCAAACTTGAGTACAAAAATAAGCAAAGTCTTCATAAGTTAAACTTGCATTTTTATCATCAATTTTTGGGAATTGTACATATTCTTCAAGAGCTTCTAAAGCATTTTCGCTTTCTGCCTCATCTTCACTAATTCCGAAATAAGTCGCTGCAAAGTATGCTATATCGCTTATCGTTACAGTTTGAGATTCAATCATCATTGTAACTTTTTCTGCTGATTGTGCGGTGAGCACTGAGCAAAAAAAGATAAAAATTAATACTAAAAAACTAATTTTTTTCATTTTTTCTCCTTTACTATATATGGTATTATGATATACTATAATATATGAAAAATCAACAAAAAACAGTACAAAAACAAAAAAAAATCTGGGTAAAATATCCAGAGCTACTTATTGCGATACTCGTATTTTTGATTATTGGTTTTGTTTCCAGGTCTAATTGGTTAGATGATCTTGAAACAGGAGCTTATGACCTTTTGCTAAGATTAAAGCCTGCTACTGAAGAGCGTAGTGATATTGTAATTGCAGCTATTGATGATGCAGCTATTGCTGTAGAGGGAACCTTTCCTTGGCCACGAGATGTATTAGCAGATGCTATTTTACGAATGCGAGAACTAGGTGCTGAGCAGGTATCATTTGATATTGAGTATTTGTCCCCTTCAGCAAAAGGATTAAATCCAAAAGGGGAATCTGAATTTCCAACGTATTTCATAGATGCAGAAAATGAAATGGGAAATATGTTATATGACCTTTCTATCGCCATTGACTCAGGGGAACTTCCTCCAAGTTTTATTGGTAGTGATGATTTGTTCTATTATAATGTGGTTCCAGCCTTTGAAACGCTTCAGTCTACTATTGAAACAGAAGTATTTATTGACTACGATAAATACTTTGCACAAGCACTTCATTTTTTTGGTAATTCTTGGTTAACGATAAATGCAGGAGACGTTGGTATTGAAGTTCCTTCTTCTCTTGAATTGTATGTTCGTGAGAATATGCTTTTTGATGATGTTACAGCTCCTGAGGGGCTAATTGCAAAAGAAAATGAGTTGTTTTTTGATGTAGCTGGACAGACAAAAAAAATGACACCTGCGCTTGAATCTTTAATGAGAGCTTCAGATGGTGCTGGTTTTACAAATATTATTCTTGATGGTGATGGAACTAGACGTAGAGTAGAACTTTTACATGAAAACGGTGGGCAGTACATAGCTCAATTGGTTTTTGCTCCCCTTTTATACACACTTGATGCAAAGTCCTTTGTTCGAGAAGACAGTACTTTGTTGTCAAATGGTTCATTAACAGTAAAAGATGCTCTAATGCCTGGTGAAACCGAGAGGCGAGATATTGTTATACCATTGGATGCTCAGGGGCGATTTTTAGTAAACTGGATACCTGATACCTTTAAGGAAAGTTTTAAGAATGAATCATTGTTATTTTTACACAATATGGATGAAATGGAAGATGCTCTTGTTTCATATTTGTATGCAATAATGGGAACTGATTTAGGCTTAGAGCCAGGATATTTTTCTTCTTTTGATGCTTCACAGTATTTGTTATCGTATTATACTGATCTTGAGGCAATGAAAAAAATGCTAATGGAAGATGAATCTGTAGAAAATACGAGAGAAGATCCTAGGTATGATGAATATTTTTCTCGAAGGGCAGAGTTTTTTGAATATTGCGATGAGTTAACAAGCCCATTTTACAAAGATGAATATCTTGCACTCATTGATAGTCAAATAACTGATGAAAACAGGCTTAATTCTGAACTTGCAAAACAAGAAATAACAGATTTGTTTGATGGGTATGCAACTCAGCTTGCTGATTATAATGCTGCCTTTGCCGCTAGTAAGGCAGCTTATGATGGCGCATTTGTTATAGTTGGACATACAGCAAGTAACTCAACCGACCTTGGAACAACACCTTTTGAAGGTCAGTATCCAAACGTTGGTACACACGCTAATGTGTATAATACTATTATGAATGAAGATTTTATTACTCCTATTTCTAGGAATATTACTATGCTTATTTCATTTGTGATGTTGTTATTATATGCTCTTACCTCAAATAAAGTAGGAAGTGCTGCGAGAAATATTACGGGGATTATTACAATTTTTGCGGTTCCTGTTATTGCCATAGTTTGTATACAGTTTAATTATTATATTCCACTTGTGTCTACATTATTTAATGTTATTTTAGCTTATGTAGGTATCCTTCTTTGGCACTTTTTTACTGCAGAAAGTGATAAGAGATTCCTTAGACAATCCTTTGAAACTTACTTATCAGATGATGTAGTAGAGGAAATCGTAGCGAGTGGTGTAAAACCAGAACTTGGTGGTGAAGAAAGAAACGTTACCGCATTGTTCTCGGACATTAAAGCATTCTCTTCTTTTTCTGAGCAATTGTCTGCAACACAGCTTGTTGAAATATTAAATAACTATCTTAGCGCTTTAAGTGATGAGATCCTTGTACAACGTGGTACTATTGACAAGTATATTGGGGATGCCATTGTCGCTATTTTTGGTGCTCCAATCCCAATGGAAGATCATGCTTGGAGAGCTTGTGTTTCTGCAATAAGAATGAAACAAGCTGAAGAAAAGGTGAATGAAGATCTTAAAGAAATTAATGAGAATCTAATAGCCGAGGGAAAACCTCCAATTGCAATTCAAACTCGTATAGGTTTAAATACAGGGGATATAGTTGTTGGAAACATGGGAACTCAAAAGAAGATGAACTATACCATGATGGGTGACGATGTTAACCTTGCGGCTCGCCTTGAAGGTGTAAATAAATCCTATAGTTCATGGATACTTGTATCTGAAACAACTTGGGAAGCAGCAGATTCTGGTGAAAATAAAGGTAAGCTTCTTGGTAGACGTCTTGATCGTGTGCGCGTAGTGGGCCGAACAACTCCAGTTCAACTTTACAATATTGTAGGTCTTAGAGAAGAGGTGTCTGCTGGGCAAATAGAATGTGTTGAAATTTTCCACAGAGGACTTGATTTATATTTAGAGAAGAAATTTAAGGAAGCTAAGGCTGTGTTTAAGCAAGCTTTAGCGTTATACCCTGAAGATGGACCATCTGAAGCCTTTGTAAATCGATGTAATGATTTTATAAAAAAAGGTGTTCCTGAAAATTGGAATGGTATTCTTAATATGACTTCTAAATAGAATGAGACTGTAGCGTGAGTAGATTTCTCCGCTACGGTCGAAATGACATATTCTGCAAATTTAGGTCTTTGTCGCTTTTTTGCGGCAAGCTTTTAAAGGCTTACCATAAATTAGAGCGCATTTGCTTGAGTTTAGAGGTAAGCCTTTTTTGTTGTAATCTTTTTTCATTGATAGCTTTAGGAATTCTCGATTTTTTTCGGGGCGCCATAATAACTGATGCTGTACTAATTTTTTTTTCAATGCTCTGAAGTGCAATTTTTCGATTTAATTCTTGACTTCGTTCTTGTTGGACTGAAACAAAAAAGTCTCCATCCTTATTTATATGTGAAGAAAGTCTTATCTTTATTTGTGCACGTTCTAATTCATTTAATCCATCGAGGAGAGCTAATGGAATGTATGCAAATACCTTTGTATTTACTTTGTTTACATTTTGTCCACCTTTTCCACTAGAACGAGAAAATGTAAATTGAGTATGTTTTTGTATTGATTCGTGTAGTAGTTGTATATTCATATATGTAACTCGTAATGAAAGTATAACTGTTTTTATTCTTGAAAGCAAGATGTAAAAATTTGTAAAAAAGCTTAATGTTTAGTAAAAATATTTAATGTTAGTAAATAATGCAAAAAAACTCATTTACATATAGGCAAAATTAAAGTATACTTAAATTCAGTTAAATCTTTATGTTGGCTTTTTATAGGAGAATATATGCAAAATGATATAAAACGTTATGAACTTACCGTATTGGTTGAAAATCACTCAGGAGTTTTGAGTAGAGTTGCAACTCTGTTTAGTCGACGAGGTTACAGTATCGATAGCATAAATGCAGGTATAACATCAAATCCAAAACAATCAAGTATGGTAATTGTAGTTAGAGGCGATAAAGCTATTTTAGAACAAATTATTAAACAACTTTCAAAACTTATCGAAGTAATTTCAATTGACTACTCTGAATTTTCTGATACAGAAATGCCAGACAGCGAGTAGTACTTTATATTTACTAAAAAAATTCAATATTGTTAAACATTCTCGTAAAAACTCATTTACACATACGAAATTTTAGAGTATAATTGTTACGAATACTTTTTATTGGAGTTATGTATGCAAGATGAAGCAAAACGCTATGTGCTAGCGGTATTAGTTGAAAACCATGCGGGTGTATTAAGTAGAGTTTCAGGACTTTTTAGCCGACGAGGATACAACATTGATAGCCTTACCGTAGGTGAAACATTTGACCCAAAAACATCTCGTATGACCATTGTTGTTCGTGGCGATGAAGCTATTTTAGAACAAATTATTAAACAACTTTCAAAACTAGTCGAAGTAATTTCAATAGAACACTGCCTTGCATCAGACACGGTAATCCGTGACATGGCATTAATAAAGGTGTGTGCAAAAGACGCAAACCGTGCAAGTGTAATTGAAATTGCAAATATATACCGAGCTCGAATTGTTG
>CAYJKA010000010.1:0-21690 GCA_964370655.1 uncultured Treponemataceae bacterium
AACACTTCGCTTCCGAGATTCTATGGAACAAGTACGCGTAAAAAGAAGCGAACTTGTGGCAAGAATTAGAGAAGAAATACGTAAATTTAATTAACAATTAATAATTAATAGTATCGTAATAGAAAAATCCCTTGTAGCAACAATGCTCAAGGGATTTTTGTTGTTTTACAAAGGAAGATGATTTCCTCTCTGTCTTTGCCCTAACAATTAATAATTATTACCTATTAATTATTAATTAGCTTAAATTTCTTCCAATTCCTCTAGCTCTTCTATGTCATCGTCATCTTCTACTTCTGCAGCCTTTGGTTCTTCTTTTGGTGCAATAGTTTTTAGTAGTTCTTCTGTTTCTGCTTTGGTGAACACACGATTTATTTCTATTTCGCCAGTTCCGGACTTAACAAACTTATCGGCTCCACTTTCAGTTTTTTCGTGTATAAGTTGAACAATAGGGTTTTTAGGGTCTTCTGGGTTTGTATCTGCAACAAGGCCTACTCTTCCATCCACTAAATATACATAACTACCAATTGGGAAAAGAGACATACTGTACAGTAAAGCTTTTATAACCGTCTCGTCATATTGCTTTCCTGTATTTTTTAGCATTTCTACCATTGCTTCATGTGAGCTTTGTGCACTTCTGTGGTGCCGAGGTGCTGTAATAGCCTCAAAAGAACACGCAATCGAAATAATTTTTGCATATAATGATATATCTTTGCCAAGAAGCTTTCTTGGGTATCCAGAACCATCTTCTTTTTCATGGTGTTCAAGTGCTGCTATGCTAACGCTTAGAGGGAAGTTAAAACTTTTTATTATATCGTATGATAAAAGAGGGTGCGTATACAATGTTTTCTTTTCTGCTGGGGTGAGTATTCTATTTGTCATATAATATTGAGGTGGAAGTTTTATCATTCCAATTTCATGCAGAACGCATGCAACGCCTATTTCTGTAAGTTTGCTCAGTGGTATTTTAAGTTGGATACCTATAATTATTGCAAACACTGTAGAACGCATTGAATGGTATACTTGGAATTCCTTGCTATCTGGATTCATTTCAGGATTAACTCGAAGAATGTATCGTCTGTTTTGGTTGATGAAAATACAGAGATCTTTTACTACGTCATAGATGGGCGCGTATTGTAATTCTCTATGTGTAGCAAATCTTGTGTAAATTGCATTTATATACGCAAGATATTCATTGTAAATGGCTTTTACTACGTCAAGTTTATTTGATGTTACATCTGCTGCATCGTTAATTTTTTTTATGTTTTTCTTTAAAATTTCACCAGGAGGGCTTACTTCTTTTACGACTTCTTTGTCTGCCACAGATTGTGTCGAGCCACCGCTCGCTGAAGTTGTTATTTCTCCAGTTGAAAAAATTTCTTTGAAATTCCAATCTTGCAATGCCTTTAATATACTTTCTGTAATGGGGGTCATTGTGTTTAGTAAAGCAAACGTATTATCAAGTTGCACTTCTGCGCTAAAGTACATTCCTGGTTTTAAATCTGATACAGCATAAGTATTCATTTGTACTCCTAACTTCAAACGGTAACAATGTTTTCTTGTTTCGGCTCTATTAAAAAAAAGGCTGAAAACCTTACTGTCTTCAGCCTTTATACTTTCAGTAATGGTGTCTGGATGTCTTGGGACACACCCTTACTTAATATGTTCCTTACATATTAAATATCGGTAACCCAAATAAAAACTTAAGTACTATTTTAAAGTTTTATGCATTTTTTCGCAAGTAGTGAATATTAAAATCAATGCTCTTTTTAATTAATTCGTATAAAATCTTTGCTTTGTCTATATTGTATTGAGCAGCTAGAGCGTATGTTCCTTTAGGTGGAGGAGGGGGAATAATGGGAAGCTTTTCTTGAATAATGCTTTGAAGTTTTTCATCTGTTGGGAATACTAGTGATACAATATCTTTTGCGCTCGAGTTTGAAATTTCTGAATCAACTTTAGTAAGGCTAGCAAGTATAGATTCGTATTCTCTATCGCTTTTGCAATGTTTATTGCATAGGCTTATGCCTTTATTTATTGCAGTTTCAAGTGAAGTAAAATCATTGAGTAGCGCTTCTATAATTTCAGTAGTACTAATGATTGCTTGATTATTGCTTTGAGTTTTTTTAAAATCATCTATTTCTATTTGAGCCAGCGGTAGATTTAGTACTCGTTGAATATTTGAAACCTTAATACCCGGAATAGAAAGTGACTTATTTGAGAGTGAAAATGTTTGTATGTTTGAATAGGCACTGCATTTACTTTCGAACCACCATGCATAAAGTTTCATTCTTGCATCGGTAATTACTTCCCTTTCTAGATAGTCAAAAGACTTCTCTGTATGCACATTGTATAAAACCTGCGCTAAGGCTGTTTCTGTAGGGCTTAACCTTTTAGATTCTGCGTGAGAGCGCTCCTCAAAAGTACTGCCCTTTGTATGAGTCTTTTTGTCGGGAAAAGATAAATCGAGCCCTGCCATATATATTTGTGTGCATCCTATGAAGCGCGCGAAGTCCCATGCACTTGTTGCAACAGAGCCCCCTGCTGCTAATGTTCCTTTTTTACCTGAAAAATTTTCTATATACTTTCCCAATGGAAAAAGTGACGAGCAGAGAAGTATTTCTTTACAGTTAAATCTAAATGCGCTTGGATATGCTGCGCTTTCAGTGATAAGTATACTTTCAGGTGCGCTTAGCCCGTCAATATGGCGCGCATTCCAATATTGAGGGTCTACAAGGATAATGAAGTGGGGTTGTACACCAACAGAGAGGCATGCTCTTAGCGCTGTGTCTACACAAATGAGAATGCAGCGTTTTTTTATTTCGTGTAAATGTGGAAGAATTGTATCGAGGGTTGGACCTGCTGCTAAAATGCATGCTGGGATATCGTTGGCCTTGTTTTCGTACTTTTGAATACCTTCAAGTTTGCTGATTATGGAGATATTTTTGCACATGTTTGATAACCAAAGCGTTGAAAACTTTTCAAGTGTTTTCATGTTTACCGCTTGCTTATCCTTGTTGCGTTCTATTAAAGTTTGAATGTTTGCAAAATAATTTATTGCGTGTTGCATAATTGTTTTTTGCACAACAAAAAAGCATTCTTTTAAGCCATATTGTTCAATGACGGTAATTACTGTTTGCTGTGGAGCTTCTATTAAAAAAACAAGTGAAGAATGATTAAGTACGCTAGTCCAATCAAGTATTGAAAAAGCAAAAAGTATATATTCTGGGTTTGGCTCTATTATTATTATTGTTTTACTAGGATGCTGTAAAGCACATTCTATAGCAGCATACCCCAATCCTACGCCATAGAAAACAATGGAGTCTGCCTTGCTTAGTTCAGTTGATTGTATAATTTTTTTTGACTCTGAACTTGGGTTATAGGATGAATGCATATAACTTTTTTCAAATAAAGCAGTTTGTTCATTATTTTTTGCTACGCATAACTCTATTCCTTTTGGAGGGGTGGAAGGAATAGGAATGGCGATAAGACCTTTATGTAATTGTTCAAATCTTTTTGAAAAAAGGTGTAAGTTTTTTTGCAATATTGCGTTGTTCATATTCTACTCAAGATAAATAGTTATAGTCATTCCCTGTGTTACAGGTGTGCCTGCTACAGGACTTTGACGAACAACCCATCCATCACCTTCTAGAAGGTAGTGGATATTTTCATTGCTTAGGAGAGGTGTTAAGGCTCTTTTTGACATTCCCGTAAAGTCTGGTATTGTGTTACCTATAACTGGGGTTTTATCGGCTTGAAATGAAATCTTTCCAGAGTGTTCTAATGATGAAGCATTAGCTCTCGCTAAACCTAAGTGGTCTATGATGGTGTTTGCAGCTTCTGCAATCACTGGTGCTACAATTCTACCGGAAAGAGTTTCCCCTTGTGCTTTTGTTATTACTATGTATAATACAATCTCAGGGTCGTCAATAGGAAAAATAGCTGCAACATTTGATACAAAGTCAGTATCACTGTATCGACCTGTTGTAGGGTCTGTAATTTGTGCAGTTCCAGTTTTTACACCTATAGAAATGTCGCCTAGTGCAGCTCTTGTCCCTGTTCCCTGTTGAGCTGTTGTTTCCATTGTGCTTAAAAGATAGTTTGCTGTAGATCTTGAAACAACCCGTTCTTTTTCTTGAGGAATATGCTTATATAAAACATTTCCATTGCTGTCTGTTATTTGGGATATAAAGGTTAATTGAAGTGGTACTCCACCATTTGCAAGTGCGGTTGTTGCTTGCACCATTTGGAGTGCAGATACAGATAACTCTTGACCAATAGACATTGTAGGTTTTGAGCGAATTGACCAAAGCGCATCATCTGTAGATTTTACAGAGCCTCTTGTTTCTGAAGGTACTTCGAGAAAGGTATGCTCTCCAAATCCAAATTTTCTAATCATAGATAAGAACGCATTTGAGTTCATTTTTTCACTCATTTGGGCTAAGGCATCATTACAAGAATACTGGAGGGCTTCTCGTGCTGTAACGTTTCCGTGATATCCAAGGCACGTTATTACTGACTCTTCGCCGTTAGATGATGTCATTGTATGAACCCCGTCGCAAAAAAAGGTTTCATGTTGTGTTATAGCGCCTGTTTCAATAAAACTAGCTACGGAAAATATTTTAAAAACTGATCCAGGTTCATAGGCAAGTACTGCCGCACGATCAACTTTTTCAGAAGAACTACTGTTTGGATAGTCATTGAGATTTGCTGCCGGCAAACTTATGTAAGATAAAATTTCTCCTGTTTTTGCGCTACTTGCTACTAAAATAAAACTTTCAGCCTTTGTTTCTTCCATAGAGCTGTAAGCTATTTGTTCTAGTTTATACTGCAAGTTTGCGTCAATTGTCAAAAATATGTTGCTACCAACAGGGCTTTTTCCTGCAGAGTAGTTTTCTGGAACGAGGATTTTTTGTTGCGAAAGTTCTATGCCAGAAAGACCTACTCCGTCATATCCCATAAAACCTATTACTTGAGAGGCAAGAGCATTTTCAGGATATACGCGTCTTGCAACTGTGTCAAAACTGATACCACTTAAAGCATTTGACTTGATTACAGAATTAATCATTGTCATTTCACTTTCATTGAGTTCTTTCTTTAAATATAAGAAGTTTATTTCGGCATTTTCAATTGCAGAAACAATAAAATTTTTCGATAGGTTAGTAACGGGCGCAAGAACTGTTGCTAGAGCATCTATATCTTTTATATCTGATGGAGTCACTTTTAAGTGATAAAAATCTGTTTGTATTGCAAGTGGTTTATTATTTCTATCTAGAATGGCGCCTCGCAGTGGAGCTTCGCTTTGTAATATTATTTCCTCTGGTTTCGTTATGGCAAGTTTTCCATAAGAAAAAATAATATATATCATAACTAATATAAAAACGAGGAAAAAAGCTATAATTCTACCTTTTGGAAAAAATGAATTAATATTCATACAATTATTGAATAACCTTACCTAAAATATTTTTTACTGGTATAAATCCATAATCCCGCGAATCGACAGATTGAGCTGGATTATCTCCTATGGCTAAAATAGTTCCTTCTGGTATTACAGTGTCAAATTTAATGCGCTGAAACTGTCCTTCTGAAAGAGGAAACTGCTTTTCACCTACTATAATATACTCTGAATCCTTAGAAAAATCCAGTGCTTCCCCTGAAATTCCTTCACAACGTTTTACTACCATTTTATTGTTATATAGGTATAAAACAATATCTCCCTTTTTTGGATTGGCCCACTGCGTTACTAATTCTGCACCAAAGGGCTTTGCAATACCGTATGCAAGCCTATTTATAAAAACAGTTGAGCCACTTTGTAATGTTGGTTCCATGGAGCTACCTGAAACAGTAACAATATCAACTACAAAAAGTTTGAGTATAATTCCAATGGATAAGCCAATAATAATAGCAAAAAAAGTGTTAAACTTCATAGGTATATTCTAATATGCAATGCGAATTATGTCGATAGTCTAGGTATGGAAATTATAAGTTATTTTGATTCAAAAAATTCGTTTGCACTACCCATGAGCGCACCTTCTTTAGAAGATATGCTTCGTGCACAAGTAACACATAAAAAAAAGGATAATCGTCGTCAAAAGGAAGTTTCTCAAAAAAAAGGAAGTGTTCAAAAGGAACACAGTGTTTCGTTTGATAGCGATATATTTTTTAATAATATTGTAAAACTTAGATATGCGTTAATAGCAATTGCTTTTCTGTTTTTAGTGGCAGTTGGGGGCGTTTCTGTAATGATTTATACAAAAACATTTGCATCTCCTGTAGACTTTCATCAAGCGGTGTTAGTAGAAGAAGAAGTTTTAACAGAGTCTATGCACAGTTTTGTTTCATTAGGTTCCTCGGCATATTCTTATGAAGAAGATGAAAGTATAGCCATTTTATCAGAACTAAACTCTTCTTCATTATACACACAGCCAGTTTCTTTTCAAAATTATACTGTTCAAAGTGGTGATAGTATTCATAGTATTAGTACACGATTTGGACTTGATAATATTTCAACGCTTATTGGTGTTAACAATATTGAAAATGTTCGTTTATTACGTTCGGGGCAAAAAATTATTGTTCCTTCAATAGATGGGCTCATATATAATGTAAAAAAAGGTGATTCGCTTGAGAAGATTTCCAGCCAATACAGTGTAACAATTGAAGAGATTCTTGATGTTAATGAATTAGATAGTTCAATTTTGCAAATAGGAGAAACGCTTTTTATTCCTGGTGCCCGCCTTGATACAACAAGTTTAAGGCAAGCAATGGGGGAGCTTTTTAAGCATCCACTTTCTGGTAGGTGGAGGTTATCCTCTAATTATGGAAACAGGGCAGACCCTTTTACAGGAGTAAGGAGTTTTCATACAGGAGCCGACTTTGCAATAGCAAAAGGCACTCCTGTTCGTTCTGCGATGAGTGGTACTGTTTCTACGGCCGGGTATTCAAGTATTTATGGATACTATGTAATTGTAAACCATCATAATGGGTATCAAACATTGTACGCACACTTTATGGAGGCTGCCCCTGTAAAAAAAGGGCAAAGTGTATCTCAAAATACAATAGTAGGTTATGTTGGAAGTACGGGGTATTCAACAGGAAACCATTTGCACTTTTCAGTGTATAAAGATGGAAAGCTTGTAAGCCCGAGAACAGTAATTAATTATTAAAGAATATTTTTTTGTAAGAAAACACATGAGTTTGTCCTCATGTGTTTTTTTAGTTTTTGTTCGTAAAGGTGATAAAAGCACACGCAATGGTGCAATCACTTGCCACTTGCGTATTTTTATGGTATTCTTATATCATGTAGAAAAGTGTATTTTTTACATAACACTATGTTTTGATACATGGAGATAAAAATGAAAAAAATAAATATACGTACACGTATTGTCATTTCTATTGTAGCTATGTGTGCTAGCTCATTTGTTTATTCCCAAAGTTCTGTATCATTTCCTGATGCGGACCTTAATGGTTCAGATGGTCTTCTTTTTACAGCAGAAGCAACACGGGGAAATGACACATGGAAGAATTTGTATAAAACAACTATTACGCAAGATGCAAATGCTCTTCAAGCGAGTACCGGTGGAGTTAAACTCTTAAATTGTTTCCCCAAAAAACTTGATTCTCTTCAAGGTGGTAGATTTTTACAAGTTCGTAATGCCGATGGAACCTTTATGTATTCAGTAGGAAATAAAACCCTTACCGAACTTTCCCAAAATAGTATATTTGCATCAACTCTTTCAAATGATGCTCGTGCGCGTGATAATATCATTGAAACATCTGTAAGCCCTGATGGAAATTGGATGAGTTACTTCAAAAAAAGATCTCCTGCAAAAGCATTTTTGATGCTTACCAATACACAAACAGGTGAAGAAATAATACTTAATGACAGCGCTGATTTTAGCTTTGATGATTTACCTGTACTATGGTCAGCGGACTCTTCTGTTCTCCTTTATGAAAAACAGGGGAAGCTTTATTTTTTTGATGTAGAAAATATTTCAGAACTTAATCTTATAGAGGAAAAATATAGGCTTATTGGAGAAGGTTCAATAAACAATATTTCATGGGCATCTGATAAACAGTTAATTTATATTCAAGATGATATTGTATTTTCAATATCAATAAATGAGTTGTATACTCGTGCTTTGTATTCTGATATTTTAGGTAGTGGCGAAATTGTTGGGAGACTCCCTTGGGATTATAGTGGAACAAGCGATCGTTTTTGGGTTGATGAAAGTGGGACCCAATTGATAATAATGCAAAATGAAAATTCTCTTTTCTATTTTCAAATAGAAGAACCTTATGCAGCCTTAGCACAAAAAGACACAGGTATTTTTTCTCGCTCTTTATTTTCTCAAGCATTTGTGCCTATTGCAGATAGTGCTCTTGATTTAGACGTGTTATGGGTTCCTTCAGAAAAAACAAGTGATTCTGTGTTTGCTGACGCTCCATTGAGTACTCCTCTTCTATGGTTGGGGTATTCTGGAAAAATTAATGAAAGTTATGTTTATCGCCTTAATAAAAGTAGAGGTTCTGAAAATATATATTTTGAGCAATTAAATGTTCCAAAAATGGCAAGTGAGCCATCTCTTTCTCCAGATAAAAAAACACTTGCATTTACTGCAGTGAAGTCCGATGCTAATGCCACTGAAGAAACAAAAAATGACAGATATTTATATGTGTATGACCTTGCTTCATGGGCACAGCAATATGTTTTTGTAGAAGAAAATGTTGTATCGTTTCAATGGAAATCAAATTCTTCTATTTTTGTTGGAGGAAGTCAAACTGTTCGCCAATGGGATTTTATTGATAATAGGTTAACAGTTCTTTTCCTTTCTTCAATTAACAGATTCGCGTGGGATGAAAGTGGTACAAAAATTCTTTCTTCTAATAATGCTGGAACTTTTGAATATGTAGAAAAAACAAATACATGGATTACTTCTGACATTGCAATAAATAGAAGTCATTCTCAAATGAATGCATATTGGCGTATTGTAAGTACTGAAGGAAGAGGAGGGCGATACTCAAATCTTCTTTTTGTGAGAGCATTGCAAGGGGAAAGTCAAAATAAGCCTCTACTTACATCTGTGCTATCAGATTATTCTACACGACCAAAGGTATCTTTTGCTTTTGATGCTCTTGATAACAGAGATGGGCTTGTTCATGTTTTAGATAGCCTTTCTGAATACGGTCTTGTTGGAAGCTTCTTTGTAAATGGAGAATTCCTTAAAAGATTTCCAGAATCTGTTGTATCAATAGTTGACCGAGGGCATGAAGTAGCACCTATGTTTTATACTTCTGTAGATTTATTGTCAGATGGCTTTGTTATTGATGAAAGTTTTATTAGAAGAGGATTAGCAAATAATGAAGATGCGTTTTTTGCTTTAACTGGAGTAGATATGCAATTGTATTGGCATCCTCCTTATTATAAAAGCTCTGATTTAATAAAAGATGCTGGGGCAAAAGCAGGCTATAGACTCGTGGAAAATATACTGTCTATAAATGATACCGTAACCATAGAGTCTGCAGCTGAAAATAGCTATGCTTATGATTCTTCTGCTCAAGTAATAGAAAATCTTATACCAATGCTATATGATGGTGCTATAATTCCTATCTCTATAGGGGTTGGTGATGGGAAAAGAAATGATTATGTTTACGAAAAAATGGACATACTTATAAATGCAATTTACGAAGCAGGATATGCAATTGAGCCTGTTTCAAAGTTAATATTCTAATAGGTGGGTGGCATGGACTTTTAAGTCTATGTCATAAAAAAATGCTTGTGATGCTATAGGCATTAAAGTTATAGAAAGTGTAATAAGGTTTATATGAAAGACAAAAAAAATGACAAAGATACAGGGACTGAATTTAATATCTCTAAGGATACACTGGTTTTAAAGCCTGTTGTTTCACCCCTTCGAATGGGGATTGATGTCGGTTCTACAACAGTAAAGGTTGTTGTTTTAAATGATAATGATGAAATAATTTTTAGCCAATACGAACGGCACAGAGCAGATATACGCAGTACGATTATGACTGTTACATCAAGAGCTCTTGATGAAGTTGAAAAACAAAGTAAGAACGGTGAGAATCAAACACTTAGCATAAAAGTTACTGGTTCTGGGGGGCTTGCTGTTTCTCATTGGCTTTCTATTCCTTTTGTTCAAGAAGTGGTTGCTTCGACAACCGCCGTAAGAAAAATTATTCCTCAAACAGATGTAGTTATTGAGCTTGGTGGTGAGGATGCTAAGATAATTTATTTCCATGGTGGCATGGAACAACGTATGAATGGTACTTGTGCTGGGGGGACCGGTGCATTTATTGACCAAATGGCAGCACTTTTAGAAACAGATGCGCCTGGATTAAATGAACTTGCAAGGGGAGCAACGACTATTTATCCAATTGCTGCCCGTTGTGGTGTTTTTGCAAAAACAGACATACAACCTCTTATTAATGAGGGGGCGAGAAGAGAAGATATAGCTGCTAGTATTTTTCAAGCAGTAGTTAGTCAAACAATTTCTGGGCTTGCGTGTGGTAAGCCAATTCGTGGAAATGTTGCCTTTTTGGGAGGACCTCTTCACTTTTTAGATCAATTGAGACAGAGATTTATTGTTACATTAAATTTGGAAGGCGATGCAATTGTTGTTCCTAGTGACTCTCAGTTTTTTGTCGCAACAGGGTCGGCTCTTTCTGCAGAAACTAGTTTTACTTGTGTGCAACCTGTTGATGATGTGCATTTTCCGAGTATTGCAGAACTTCGAGAGTCATTAAAAACTTTAGAAGATGCAGACATGAAGGAGATTCAACGCTTAGATCCCCTTTTTAATAATCAAGAAGAACTCGATGAATTTCATGCTCGACATGGTAGTGAAAAAGCTCCAACTGCAGAACTTAAAGATGCAGAGGGACCTGTTTATCTTGGTTTGGATTCTGGCTCAACTACAACAAAGGCAATTCTAATAGATAAAAATGGAAAAATTCTTTGGCAATTTTACGACATAAATGCAGGGAACCCTGTAGAACTTGCTGTAAAGGTTTTAAAAGATTTATACAAACAAATGCCACCTAAGGCATACATTGCTCGATCTGTGTCTACAGGATACGGTGAAGCATTATTTCAAGCAGCGCTTGGAGTAGATTCTGGTGAAGTAGAAACAATAAGCCATTATAGGGCTGCAGACTACTTTGTTCCTGGTGTTGAGTTCTTGCTTGACATTGGTGGACAAGACATGAAAAGTCTTATGCTTAAAGATGGTGCTATTGAGTCAATACAATTAAATGAAGCTTGTTCTGCTGGCTGCGGAAGCTTTTTAGATAACTTTGCACGATCTTTAGGTATGGATGTTCGAGAGTTTAGTAAAAAAGCATTATTAGCAACGCATCCTGTTGACCTTGGAAGTCGCTGTACTGTATTTATGAATAGTCGCGTTAAGCAAGCTCAAAAAGAAGGTGCCACTGTTGCAGATATTTCTGCAGGGTTGTCATACTCAGTTATAAAAAATGCGCTTTTCAAAGTTATAAAGCTACGAAAAACCAGCGATATTGGAAAAAAAGTTGTTGTTCAAGGTGGGACATTTAAAAATGATGCCGTTTTGCGTGCTTTTGAAAAAATTGCAGGGGTAGAGGTTTTTAGACCAGATGTTGCGGGGCTTATGGGTGCTTTTGGTGCTGCTCTTATAGCGCTTGACCAATGGATTGATGAAACTGAAATACCAGTGGGATCAACAGATGAAGAAAAAGCAGAGATTGAACGAAAAATTGCAGCGGGCGAGTTCAAATCAAGTATAGCAGATCTTGAGCAACTTGATGCTTTCCATGTAGATTTATCTTTACAGCGCTGTGGAAAATGTTCAAATAACTGTCTAATGACAATAAATACTTTTAATACAGGCAAACATGTTCGTACCTTTATTACTGGTAACAGATGTGAAAGAGGTGCCGAAATTGATGCTATCGATGCAAAGGCAAGGGCAGGTATTGGAGACATAGTAGATGCATCAAATGCTCGAAATACAAGTAGCGCAAGCGATGCCAGCGACGGGCCTCTTCCAAATCTTTATGCTTGGAAATACAAACGATTGCTTCAATATAAATCGCTTAGCATTCAAGAAGCACCTAGAGGTGATGTTGGATTACTAAGAGTTTTAAATATGTATGAAAATTATCCTTTATGGCATACAATTTTCACAAAGCTTGGATTTAGAGTTAATCTGTCGCCTCGTTCTAGTAGAGATGTGTATGAAAAAGGGCTTGAAACAATTCCTTCTGAGTCAGTATGTTATCCTGCAAAAATAGCGCATGGCCACGTAACTGCGCTACTTGAAAAAGGTATAAAATTTATTTTTTATCCTTGTGCTCCGTATGAACAAAAAGAGGATTCTTATGCCGGTAATCATTACAATTGTCCAATTGTAACAAGTTATCCTGAAGTTCTTAGAAACAATGTTGAAGAACTAAGAAGAGATGATTCTATTACGTTTATGAATCCATTTTTGCCTATTTATGATAAAAATCGTCTTGCAGAGAGATTGTTTGAAGAGCTTCAAAAAGAATTTTCCGATTTAAGTTTTTCAGAGGTAAAAAAAGCAGTATCAGCTGGTTGGAAAGAGCAAGAAAATTTTAGAAAAGAAATCCAACAACAAGGTGAAGATGCAATTGAATTACTTATTAGACGTGGTGCTAGTGGTGTTGTTCTTGCCGGTCGACCGTATCATATTGACCCAGAAATAAATCATGGTATGCCAGAGTTAATTACTGGGCTTGGTTTGGCAGTGCTAACAGAAGACAGTGTTGCTCATTTAGGAGCCTTGGAACTTCCTCTTCGTGTCATGGATCAATGGACTTATCACAATAGATTATATAGAGCCGCAACCTTTGTAGCAGGAATGCCTAATTTAGAGCTTGTACAAATTACCAGTTTTGGTTGCGGGCTAGATGCAGTTACTGCCGACCAAGTTGAGGAAATTTTAAAAGCACGCGGCAAAATGTATACACTTATAAAAATTGATGAAGGTTCAAACCTAGGGGCCGTTCGTATTCGTATACGAAGTCTTATTGCAGCAGTAAAAGAGAGACATAGACATGGCAAAAAAGTTGAAGTTCGTTCGGCTGCATATAAGCGTCAAATTTTTACAAAAGAAATGAAAAAGAAGCATACTATTTTGGCTCCTCAAATGTCTCCAATTCATTTTAGGCTAGTTCAAAAAGCATTTGAATATTCAGGTTTTAATTTTGTAATTCTACCAGAAGTAGATGCATTTGCTGTAGAAACTGGTTTAAAATATGTAAATAATGATGCTTGCTATCCATCAATATTAGTTGCAGGTCAAATGATTGCTGCCTTAGAATCTGGTGAATATGATTTAAATAATGTAAGTTTGCTGATTACTCAAACAGGTGGAGGTTGTCGGGCAACAAATTACATAGCTTTTATTAGACGAGCCTTAGCTGATGCAGGTTGGCATCATATACCAGTTATTTCATTGAGTGCATCTGCGCTTGAAACAAATCCTGGATTTAAAATTACTCCTCCACTTTTAATTCGTGCAATGCGCTCTATTATGCTAGGTGACTTATTAATGCGAGTGCTTTATAGAACGAGGCCGTACGAAGCTGAGCCTGGAACTGCAAATGCTATGTATGATAAGTGGAACGGAAGAGCACAGCGTATGCTTAAATCTCTTTCACCTTTTGCTTATAATAAGCTTATAAAAGGAATAGTAAAAGATTTTGATAACCTTCCTCTCTTGGATGTAAAAAAACCTCGTGTGGGTGTTGTTGGTGAAATACTTGTAAAATTCCATCCAACAGCAAATAATGACATCTTTAGCACTATTGAAAGAGAAGGTGCTGAATGTGTTGTTCCAGACTTAGCTGACTTTTTCTTTTACACATTTGCAACTGGTATTTTTAGGCATCAAGAGCTAGCATTCCCTAAAAAAACCGAGAGAAATGCAAGACTTTTAGTATGGTTTTTAGAAACTTTTAGAAAAACAATAAAAAGTCAACTTGTGAAGAGTTCTCGCTTTGAGCCTCCTAAATCTATCTATGAACTTATGCATGGTGTAAATGATATTGTTCAGTTAGGTAATATTACTGGAGAAGGATGGTTCTTAACTGCTGAAATGGTTGAGCTTATACAAGAAGGAGTTCCAAGTATTGCTTGTGTACAACCTTTTGCTTGTTTACCTAATCATGTTACGGGCAAGGGAATGATAAAAGAGTTACGAGAAAGGTATCCAGAATCAAATATTTCAGCAATAGATTATGACCCAGGTTCTAGTGAAGTGAACCAACTTAATCGTCTTAAACTTTTATTAGCTAATGCACCACTAGGAAGGCATCCTGATGAAAAACATGAAGAAGTTACTTAAACTAAAGCTTTCTATTCTTTTATCAATGGCGTTGATTAATTGTTTTGTGCTTTATGCACAGAACAACATTGATAATTATCCCGAATCTGCCTCTATTCGATCTGAGCTTATTGATTATTGGTTTGAGCAGGATATAGCCTTGTTAAAAGATCAGAGTTCCAGTATATTGCAAAATGAGCTAGGGGATTATTTTTTAGTTCGTGCAGAAGAAAAAAATAATGTAATGGAAATAATAGTTGCCCCACTTGTTTTACAAACTTTGTCTGTTCAAGAATCATCTTTAGTTGATAATAAAGAACCTTCTTTTCAAGCTACCGATGATTCCCTTGTTGTGGAAACTTGGCCAAAAGATGGGATAGGTAGTTGGATTTTATACAGAGATGCAATTACAGGAAAAAATATTAAAATTCGATATTATTTTTCTTATGAACGAGAATTATTTATAGAGTTTTTACCTGGCAAAAATAAGTCGTATGCAAATTTTTCAATTTTTTCTGCACTGGTAGCACACAATGCTCCAGTCCCAGTTTCCCTAGATTATTTTTATACTGCATCCTTAAAAGACATTAAAATACTTACACGAAAAATTTTACCATGGCATTATGTTTCAATGGAATCTATAAATTTTGCCGATACAATTCAAATGGTACGCAAGATTCGGACACTTTTACCAGATGCAAAAAAAGCAGAAATGTTTACTTCTGACACAAGTAGTTATGATTTCTTAAAATGGATAGTTGATGGGTTGGTTGTTCCTCTTGTGGGTGGTAAACTTTATGATGAGCCATTGTATGTTGCAACTATTGAGCCTGATTTTATGATGGGCGAGAGAAATAACACTCATAAGAGTTATGATTTTGTAAGAAACCTTGCAGCTGCAGCTATTTCAGCGGACACATCTTTACCATATACTTATAAGACATCAAATGCGGATGTAAAAATTGAACCTTTCTCAGTTTTTACAAATGAAGATGGTAAAGAAGAAAGAATAAACTTTGTTACTGACATTGGATATCAAGTAAACATATTAAAACCCTTGTTATACTTATTAACTGCAACTCAAGGCGACTTGTTTTATCTTGGTGCAGTTAGGGAATTAAAAGAAGCTTCAGCATTAGGTAGAACTGCTGAGCAATACTACTATGAAAATGCAGTGGCATTTTTCTCATGGTTTGATGAACAAGGGAAGTTCCACGTAACAGTGTTTGAAAATGGCGCAGAGTTTACGCTTCAACAGTTTGTGAACAAATATTCTGATTCATTTGTATACCTGGTTAGAGTGAAGTCCTCTATGAACTTTTTCCCTGAAGAACCAGAAATCAGTGATTCTGAAGAAATACAGGTTAACACGCAATAGATTTGAAGATGTTTAGTGAGGGATAACTATGGTGAAGCGTTGTATTATTAAAATATTTGTATTATGTAGTTTTATTACTCTTTTTGCTCAAAATTATGATACGGAAAACTATTCGTATTCTCAGCTAGATAATTATTATAGAGCTCAATCTTGGGCTTTAGTGATTGAAAAAGGTGAAGAATTTTTAGAAAAATATCCTTTTACAATATATGAATCTGAAGTTACATTCTTTTTAGCAGAAAGTTTTTATCACTTAGATGTGTTTAGTTTTTCACAGGAATTGTTTGAGGACCTCTTGTTAGAGGAAAATCTAGAAAAAGAACTAAAAAGAAAATCCATGTATCGATTAGGGCTTATTCTTTCTATGCAGGGAGAGCATGAGCAAGCTCTTGTATATTTACATTCTCTTGCCTCAAATCCTTTTAACGATGAGAAAGACAAAAATGTTCTTTTGTACAGCGCTCGTTCATTGTCATCTCTAAGACGGACAGAAGAACTAACGGTAGTAATAAAACACTATATCAAGCAATATGGTAACAACTCAATACCCGTTGAAGTTGAGCCCCTTTTAGGTAGTTTGTGGTTAGGAATGGGTATAGAAGCTTTTGACGGCAAACGGTATGTTGAAGCTTTGGAATATTTTAAGAGAGCAGACCTTCAAAAAGTAGAAGGCGAAAAAAGCCCTGAGCACTATGAGCAATCTGGCTTATATCAAGCCGTGATTTATTATATTGAAGGTGACGTAGATGCATCATTGCGTATTTTAGAAGATAGGATGCATGACGATGGTAGTACTGCATTCGAATATACTTCTTTGATTGCTATTATATACGGTGAAAAAGAGAACAAAGAAAAAAGTGAGCAATATGCAAAAAAAGCTCTTGAAATTTTTCAAAAATTGCCACAGCAATATGATTTCGGGGTGCGTTTTTATCTTCATCAAGCAATTGTACTTCAGTATGCGCAAATATTATATGAGAGAAAAGATTTTTCTTCTGTAGACTCTCTTATAGATACATTCGAGGCTTCTTATATAGATTTCCCTTATTACAGCTTGTCTGAAGATTTATCGCTACTAAAAGCTCAAAGTCTTTATAAAAATGGAAATACTGAAAAAGCACTATCACTATTTAGACAGTATTTTCCAAAGTCTACAGAAACAGTTAAAGCCTTGTTTTTATCTGATTTTTGGCTTGAAGGTTCTGATATTGCTTTAGAAACTGACGATGCATATTTGAAAGGTCTTGCATTCTATTATTTAAGAGACTGGAATGGTGCCTATGAGGCCTTTTCGGTTGTGCTAGAAAATAAGAATCATACCGAATATCAGTGGGCTCAGTATTATGCAGCTCTTTCACAGTACTTTAATGGCAGTTATATGAGTGCTCTGAATCTTTTGGGAAATTTTTTACTTTCTCAGCCATATCATGAAAAGGTTTGGGATGCAAATATGGTGAGTGCAATATGTGCACTTGAGGAAGGTCAAATTGAAAAAGCTTTAGAATATAGTTTGGATGCAGTGTATACCTCTAAAACAAATGAGCAAAGACAAACAGCTTCTGTTTTTGCAGCTGGGTTATATATTGATGAAAAAAATTATAGAGAAGCGAATGCTCTTTTGTTGGAATTTTCAACTTCAAACGATGAGAGAAGTATTTCCCCGCGGTTACTTTTGGCTCAAACATACTCTCAGATGGGAAACATTGCACAAGCTGATAATGAGTTAAAGAAAATAATTTCTAGATTTCCTAATAATGATTTAGCACGAGAAGCTGCTTATAAGCGTGGAGAATTATATTTTGAAAGCGGTGACTATAGCCAAGCTGAAAAAGTGTTTAGAGAATTTCGCTATAATTATGCAGATGGAATATACACTGACGTTTCTTTGTTTTTTGAAGCAGAGAGCAGGCTTAAGCAAGACGATTATAATGGGGCTATTCTATTATATACAGATCTCATAAACCGCTATCTTACAAGTACGTATCGTTTTGCTTCAATCAATGCGCTTGTAAACTTGCACAAAAATTTAGAAGAGTATAATACTGCGTTTGAATACGCAAATCAAGCAAAGCGTGAGTATCCAACAGATTTTAATGCTTCAAGTTTAGTAAGTCAATTGGAAGAGCTTTCTGCGTTAGCTAGTGGCACAGACAGTGAAATAGCTCAAGCCCGTATTAATTGGGATAATGCAGGAGGAAATACTACTGCGAATGGCAGGCAAAAAGGCTATGAGCTTTCAGTGCTTTATTCCAAAAATAGTAACGATAGTGATAAGGCATTAGAGATATTAGAAGATATACAAATGCGCTTCCAAAATATAAATGGAGAATATAGCTTAAAAGCAAATGTTTATAACTTATTAGGTGATATTGAGAGAGAAAAAAATAACTGCCAAGTGGCCGCTCGTTATTTTTTACAACAAGCAGAGGTGCTTGCTTTGATGGGCGATGCGCAAGGCGGTATAGCTAAAGCGCTCTATAGTGCAATTGAAGCCTTTGACTGTGCAGGTTTAAATGCAGATGCTGCAGCAGTTTTTAAGGAAATGGAAAAATCATACGAAGACAGTATTTGGTATGAAAGAGCTTCAATAATAGTGCTCGAAAAACGTAATTAGGAGGAAGGATTATGAAAAATGCTATAGTTATTTTAGTTATGTTCCTTTGTGGGCTTGTGTTTTCACAAGAAAATGAGGATTCAATTGCTGTTCCCGATGTTAGCACGGCAATAGGAAGCTCAGAGGTTAGTATAGAGGAAAATGCTGTTCCTGATTTTACACTTATTTTTCCTGATGTAGAAACCGATTTTTTACTTTCACTTGATGTTCCTGAAGTAAATGATATCGCAGAGAGTGATATAGAAGATGGCACTAGCGAAAAAACAGATACGTCATTTAGCCTAGAGGGTATTGTTGGTGGTGGGTATCCTGGCTACTTTTTAGGTGATATTAATGTGCAACAATATGATGGAGATACCCCGTTTGCTGTTCAATTTTCGCATGAATCTCAAAATGGGCTTGGTTCTCATTTGCCCTCCGATGGATATACTCATAGTGAGACGATGCTTTTTGGTGAAATGATTTTTCCAATTGCAGAGCTTCAATCATTAAAAATTAATGCAAACTATGAAAATTCTAACGATGGATTTCAAAATAAAAGTCCTCTTTTTTACCAAAGTTCTACAGAAGTTGTAAATGCTAATATTACATATGGTTTTATAACAAAAAATTATTGGGATATTGGGATGAGCGCCACGGGGCAATGGATGAATAGATATCTAGGCAGAAAAACAACTACTTCAGAAAAATCGAGCTTTGATGCTTTTGCCTTAGGGGGGATTTTTTCGTTTGGCAAGAACTTTGATGTAGTGGATTTTTACACTATAGCAGAATATACGTATTTAGATCTTTCTCTAGAAAGTTCTCATAGAATTAATTTTGATATTGATATGGCATTTGACATAAAAGATAACTTTAGTATAGACACTTCATTAGGCTTAGTGTATGAGAAAAATTTAAGCGTGCCTGTATTGGTGCCTTTTTCTGTGTCCTTGCAATATTCAGATTCTTCAGTTAGGGCAATGCTGAGCGGTGGTATGCAAAGTGACCAAATCGACTATGTGCAAATGCAAAAAAAATATCCATACACTAATATAGAAGATGGAACTTCAGAACAAGCAAGCTGGTTCTCCACTTTTGACATAGTTACTCCTGTATTTGAAGGTGTTACTTTAATGGCAAAGGTTCATTTTGAGAGCACTGCTTTTAATCAAGGGTATTTACTTCCTGATTATGCAAATGAAAATACTGTAACAGGTTTGTATAACTTAGTTGTGCAGGAAAAAACAATGTTTGACACTGATATCGCATTTTCATTAAATAAGGGCCTATATGGATTTAAGGCAGGATGGAATGCCTCTTGGATTGATGTTCTTCCTGAGGAAGATAGACAAGAGTTATTTGTTTCTGCTTCAGTTACAGATAGCGATAATGATTGGGGAGCTCAGTTAAGTGTTACAGAAACACTTTTTTCAGATTATGTGCCAATAATTGACTGCACTGCTTTTGTTCGATTAAATACTATGTTGCAGCTTGAACTGCAAGTAATAGATATTGTAAAGCTTATTAGTCAAGAAGATAGATCTGTAAGCGGAAAATATGTATCAAACACAGGCTTTGTTGGTTTATTTGCAAGATTATATTTATAAATTTGAGGAGATACTAAAATGTTTGAAGTATTAAAAAGCGGGGGATTATTAATGATCCCTATTTTCCTGTGTGCCTTTGGTGCAACATTTATTATTATTGAAAGAATAATGTATTTTTCAAAAATATCAAAAATGGATGAATCACTTTACAAAAATGTACATAGTTTATTAGCAAAAGGCGATTTTGTTTCGGCGAAAAATGTGTGTGCAGAAATTCAAACACCTGCTGCAAGTGTATTAAAAAAACTTATATTATGTAAAGATCTTTCAGCAGGCGAAATGAAAGAAATAGCATCAAGTGAAGTATCTAGGCAAATACCGAATTTAGAAAAGTTTTTAACTTCACTTGGTACAATTGCAAATATTTCAACTTTATTAGGGCTGTTAGGAACTGTAACAGGAAATATTGGCGCTTTTGGGGTATTAGGAGATGCGGGCACAATGGGCAATCCTGCAATTTTAGCAGGGGCTATTTCAGAAGCCTTAGTTACAACTGCTTCAGGTCTAGCTGTTTCAATACCAGCAATCATTTTTCATAATTATCTTGCAAGTAAAGCTAATAAAATTATACTTGCAATGGAAGCAGAGGTATCAGATTTTTCAATGCGAATTCAAGGTAGGATAAAATGATTGGACGCAGGAGAAAAAGGGTAGGAACTCAAGTAGATCTTATTCCAATGATAGATGTAGTTTTTCAGCTAATATTATTTTTCCTTGTATCTACTACATTCATTCAACTTCCTGGTATAAGTTTGACCCTTCCATCATCTTCAACTGCCGATTCTGTAGAAACAAAAGGTATTACATTGACTGTTACAAATGATGGTCTTATGTGGCTTGATGATGAAAGCATTACAAAAGAAGAACTACGACAATCGTTATTTTCTTTACAAGAATCAGAGATAACTGCGGGGCGAAGCGTGGCAGAATATCCAGTAAGATTAGAAGCCGACGAACTAGTTACAAATGGTACAATAGTAGATCTTTTTGATGTGTTAAGAGAAAATGGATTTTTATCCATACATTTACGGACAAAAGAATGACACAGGAAAGAATGGCCCTAATAGCGACTGTTAGTATATGGGCAGTATTTTTTATTTTTGTTTTACTCTTACCTGTGCCAGAGGTTGAAGAAAAGATAACATTTGGAGAAATGTCTATTCGCCTAGAACCACTACCGCAACAGGTACAACAAGAATCGCTGCAACAAAATACACAGGAGTCAAGACAGCAAGAAGATACAACTGCTAGGACTCCTGTTCTAGAAGCGCAACCACAAAAAAGTGAAGCACAGACAATAGAATCTCCAACTGTAAATTCATCCGCTGTTCAAGAAAATACGGTACGTGAAGCGCCAGCCCCAAGAAGGGAGCAAGTTCTTCAAAAAAGTATGGAAGAGTTAATGGCTGAGCAAAATAATCAAAGAACAGTGGGCACAGAGCCAAAATGGTCGGATGATATGTTTAAAACAGCTGCACAAACTAATACCTCTGTACAATCGCAAGATAGCGCAGAAAGAGTTCAGCCTCGTTCAAACTTAGATGGTTCTGCAGCAAGCTTTTCAAGTGATTCCTCTTCTGTATCCGCACAAGGATTAAATTTAAACAAGGCTACCGATAATGGTGTCGTTTCAAATGAAACTAACAATTTATTGGATGGTATTGCAAATGCAGAGCCTGGAAGACAGGGGGCTTTTGAAAATGATACAAATTCTGAAAGGTCATCGCCGACAACAGATCTGTCAAATACCTCTGGCTATAATATATC